>NZ_CP107551.1:3625871-3928027 GCF_025837095.1 Rhodococcus sp. Z13 | reverse complement strand
GTACCTACAAGGTCTTCTGGGGCTGTCAGGACGCCGCCGGCACCCGCTACGAGAACATCTTCGATGCGAACGGCCGCCCCTTCACCGGGGGCATCACCGTCACCGTCGGCGATGCGGCTCCGCAGGCCGCGCAGCCCGCCCCGCAGCGAGCCGAGGTGCCGCAGGCGCAGCCCGCCCCTGAACCGGCGAATCCGCTGGCGTTCCTCCGGCAGTTCCTGCGCGATCTGACCGGAATCCGCTTCTGACCTCGCTCGACATCCGGCCGGCGGCATCCTTCGGGGTGTTGCCGGCCGTCGTTCCGGCCCTCGAGTTGAAGGTCCCCCGCGACGCGCTATAGTGATTGAGGTCACGTCAGGGGATGGATGTGATCTGCGCAGCCGAGCACTTCGGCGATTACACGAGGAACACCATTGACGACCTGCATTGCCGGCACCCCGCAGTACGATACCGCGACGCCGGGAAGCACCGAATGGATCAAGGCTCATCTCGCCCGAATGGACGATCGCCGCGCAGCACCGGCCACCGAGGACGTGGCTTCCGGCGAGATGCTCGAGGCGAGCCGCTAGGCGACGTCCGACCACCGCGACGATTCGCACCATAATGGTCCGGGTATGCCGACCGGACCCGCCGCGGAGAGGACTGAGCCATGAGAGAGGCGTTCAAGGGGCAACTCGACGAGCTCGTCGTCCGCCTCGGTGAGCTCGCGGCCCTGGCCGGCGAGGGACTCGATCTGGCCACCCGCGCCCTGTTCGACACCGATCTCGAAGCCGCCCAGCAGGCACTCGACCTCGACTCGCGCATCGCCGAGCTCGACACCGACTGCTCCGAACGCGCGGTGAGGATCCTCGCCCTGCAGGGCCCGGTCGCCGCCGACCTGCGACTGGTCTTCTCCGCCGTCCGCATCACCAGCGACCTCACCCGCATGGGCGAACTCAGCCTCCACATCGCGCGGGCCGTGCGCCGGCGTCACCCGGAGTCGCTGGTGTCCGACGTCCTGCGCGACGACCTGCGCCGGATGGCCGATCTCGCCGCGCAGATCGTGGAGGTCCTGCGCGGGGCGTTCGCGGAGTTCGACCTCGAGACCATCAGCGGCGTCCACGCCTTCGAGGACGAACTCGACAAGGCGCACTCGCGCGTCCTGGCGACTCTCGAGGGCCCGGACTGGGACGGCGACATCCCGACCGCCGTCGACACCGCCCTCGTCGCCCGCTTCTACGGACGCTTCGGCGACCAGGCCGTCGACGTCGCCGATCGCCTCATCTTCTTCGTCACCGGCGAGCGTCCCGCGGCCTGAGGTTTGCCGAGCGTTCCGCCGCGAACCGTGTCATCCTCTCCACCATGACCAGCCACGAGCGATTCACGGTCGAGCGGGTCGACGTGCCCGGTTTCGACGATCTCGATGTCGACGCCCTGTCGGCTCGTGCCGGGGCCAAGTGGTCCCGTGCGGTCGCCGACGGCCTGACCCCCGCCTGGGTCGCGGACATGGACTTCCCGGTGGCGCCGCCGATCGCGCGGGCGCTGCACGAGCGGATCGAACGCAACGACCTCGGCTATCCCGACTGGTTCCACGGCACCCCGCTGCGGGAGGAGTTCTCCCGTCGCATGCGCGACCGGTACGGCTGGGAACCCGATCCCGATGCGGTCCGGGAGCAGACCGACCTCATCCAGGCGCTGCAGGTCGTGTTGCGTCTGAGCACGATGCGCGGCGACGCCGTCGCGATCCAGACGCCCAACTACCCGCCCTTCCTGGCATCGCTGCGGCGGATGGGGCTGCAGCAGATCGACTTCCCGTTCGTCGACCACGGCGAGGGGTGGGCCCCGGACTTCGAATCGTTCGAACCGATGGTCGCGCGGCGCCGGCCCCGCGTGCTGGTGCTCGTCAACCCGCACAACCCGACGGGCCGCGTCCACACCCGCGAGGAACTCGAGCGCATCGCCGACATCGCGGAGCGGTACGACATGCTCGTGATCAGCGACGAGATCCACGCCGAGCTGACCTACCCGCCGCATCAGCACATCCCATTCGCCTCCCTCGGGCCGGAGGTCGAGGCGCGGACGGTCACCCTCACTTCGGCGAGCAAGGCGTTCAACCTGGCCGGTCTGCGGTGCGCGGTGGTGCACTTCGGGTCGAAGCTGTTGCTCAAGCGACGCGACGCCGAGCCGTTCGATCTGTACGGGGCGGTGTCCGTCCCCGGGGTGATCGCCACGCTCGCGGCCTGGCAGGAGTGCGACGACTGGCAGCGCGACCTGCTGAAGGTGCTCGACCGCAATCGCCGCATCGTCGACTCGGTGCTGCGTGAGAGGATCCCGCAGGCCCGCCATCATCTCCCCGAGGGAACCTATCTGACCTGGGTGAACGCGGCGCCTCTCGGCATCGGCGATCCCGTCACCCGGGTGCGGGAGCAGGGGCGGATCCTCGTCGACGGTGGTCTGCGCTTCGGCAGCAACGCGACCAACTGCCTGCGGATCAACTTCGCGACCTCGGCGCAGATCCTCGACCGCATCCTCGACGGCGTCACGGGCGCCCTCACGGCCTGAATCTCATCCGACCTGCGTGAGCCGGCGGCACGGTGCGGGGTCGGGCTCCTCGATACGGGGCGCGGGGGTGCGCTGCATCATCGCGCATCCGACGGCGCCCACCAGCATCCAGAAGTAGACCTCGAGCGAGATGATCTCGGGATAGGTGGCCATGGTGGTGGCGACGACGCAGGCGACCACCGTGGCGCTGACCCCGAGCGCGAAGGCTGCGTCCTGTCCGCGCAGCCGCCGCGAGGCGTACAGGGTCGACGCGGCCGCAACCACGAGCACCAGGACGAACAACCACACCCCGATCAGGCCGAAGTCCACGGCGAGTTTCGTGTAGTAGCTCTCGGGGCGGTACGACCCCGCGTCGAGCTGCGCGAGCGTGTCCACCGCGGTGTTCTGCCCGAACGGCCGCACCCACAGCGACGACGTCGGCTGCGACGGGCCGCGCGCGCCGAGACCCACCGACGAGAACACCGGCGCGAGAACCGAGCTCGGCAGGAGCAGGAGGGCGATCGGAGTGACCACGGCCAGGCCGCCGAAGACGACGAACAGGGCGCGGAAACGGTGGACGGCGAGCCACAGCAACCCGACCGTCAGGCCGATGTAGCAGGCGGGCATGATCGTCATCCCCAGCCCGAGCAACAGGATCGGCGTCGCGCACAGGAACAGCCTGTTGCGCCGCCGCCGTGGGTCGGCGAACGCGACCGCGCAGCCGACGACCAGGCTGAGCATGATGAACAGCCCGAACTCGCGCGGGGTCGCGAAGGTGCTGAAGCTGTGCAGGAACCCACGATGAGTGTGCAGGTGTTCGTCCCAGCGGTAGCCGAGCTCCGCGAGCCGGTCGGCGCCGAGCACCTGTTGGACGAGACCGAGCACGGCGGTGACGAACCCGGCGACCATCAGGATCGTCACGAGCCCGTCGCGGTCGCGGGCGTCGAAGGGTGCCCGCCACAGGATGACGGGGATCGTGAGGTACAGGTAGGTGAACTCGAAGGGGATGAGCCCGGCCAGGCTCGCGGCCACGAGTGCGACCATCAACCCCAGCGCACCCCCGGCTCCGAGGGTGGCCCAGCGCGGCGCCGCGGTCGCCGTCCGCCGGCGCCGGGCCGGTCCGGTGAACGCGGCGGCGAGTGCGACGATGAGGACGAACTCCCGCCAGTGGGTCACCGTCCGCCCACCCGGGATCACGGTCAGGAGGCCTTGCAGGGGAGTGAGGGCGGCGACCAGCAGCAGGCCGCGTTGCGGGCGCCGGTAGAGGGCGGCGACCAGCGCCACCGCCACCACTGCGCCCACGAAAAACATCGGCATGCCGAGCCCACCCCCATCCGGTTTCCACCCGAGGGTGAAAGGGAGGGTGATTTCTCGACCGCCCTCGCCCTCGAATCTTCCTGTCGTTCCGGTTCATTCGTGGCGATAATAAAATCCGCGCGGCCGTGGCTCGACTTCCGGCTCCCTGATGTGGTCGGTATTACCGTCCCCGACCTGCCGCCGGGTCGGATGTGAGATACTTCACGTGTTCGGTATGCGTACAGATCTTGTTCGTGGCTTCGGCCCTGCTGTACCTTTCCCGAAGGTTGTGGGGACCGATAAATCGGGGGATGAATGGGGAACGTCGTGACGGAATGTCGCCGTCGGGCCGTAGACGCACGGCTCGATGAAGCTGTCTTCTAGGAGCGGTTTTCCGCCTCGGTCACGTGCTTGTTTCGCCGACGAAAAATTTTGTGTCCGAAGTGTTCTCATTTCACTCTTAGGGTTCTCGGAACCACCCGGATTTCGGAAGGACATCTATCCTTCCGGAAGGAACGCCGAATTTCCGGCGTTCGTCGGTGGCCGCCGATAACGTGGTCACCGTCACCGGTCGTCGCCTCGACGCAGGGGGTCCGGGCGACGACCGGTGACCCCCATGGGTTTCTTCTCGGCACGTCCGGGAATCCTTCCGGACCACCGTCCGACGGACGGCATCGGAAGGAAGGGGATCCGGTGGGTACTTCTGTGCACGGCTATCAGCCCGATCCCGACGACATGCCGCTCGTCACCTCGCTCGATCAGCTCGCGGACCTCGCCACCGATCCGCTGCTGTACCTGAGGTATTCGAAAGGACCGGTGGCCGACGCCGAGGACGGCCCGAGCCGCGACCACGAGGCGAACGTGACCCTGCCGGGCCTGTCCGCCACGACGATCTCGCCGGAGCCGTGGTGGCGGCGGCCGGTCAAGGACTGGGTGGCCCGCCGGCTCTGCAAGTACTCCGAACCCGCCCAGGAGGACGGCCGCTTCGCGTGGCTGCTCACCGGACGGATGGTGGGCCGCGGCTCCGATCACGAACCGCTGCTCGTCGACGTCCGGCCGCACGCGCGGATCGCACGGGAGGTCCTCGACGAGGCGACACGCTGGTACCACGAGCGCTTCGACGTGGGGAACGACTCACGCCGCAGCGCGTAGGTCCCGACGACGGCCGCCCCGGTCCGTGCGGATCGGGGCGGCTCGTAACGTGCCGGGATTACGGGGTGTCGGGATCGAGGGCGTCCTTCATCTTGCCCATGAGTCCCTTCTCGGTTCCCAGTGCGGCCGAACGCGGTTCGCCCTGCGACCCGTCGTAGCTGGCGTACAGCTTCGGGTCCGGCGGGGGAGCGCTCGCCACGTCACCGAGCGGGACGGGATCGGGCAGGAACGACATGGGCGTCGTCCCGTCGGGGCCGGTGCCGTGCGCCCAGCGACCCTGATCGGAGGCCGCGCCGTCCGACAGGTGCCACAGGCTCGAGGCGTGTTCCGAGTGCTCCTCGTCGAACAGGGCGTTCGGCGCGATGGGGCTGGGTTCGATGCCGTCGGCCTTCAGTTCCTCGATGGCGGCGAGCCACAGGTTCTGGTGGTAGGTGTCGCGGGCCAGATTGAACCGGAGCATGTCCTTGACGCCCGGATCGTCGGTCATGTTGTACAGCCGCGCGGTCTGCACCCGGCCCTGCGCTTCGGCGGCGACGTTGGCCCGGAAGTCGGCGAGCAGGTTGCCGCTGGCGACGATGAAGCGGCCGTTCCACGGCACACCGTTGCTGTCGGCGAGGGTCGGGCCGCCACCGGAGACGATGGCCTGCTGCGGGTCCATGCCACCGAGCACCGCCGCGACGACGGGATCGGCGGCCGCGTTCTTGGTCGACTCCGTGGCAGGTGCGCCTTCGAGCAGACGCGCCACCATGGTGGCGATCATCTCGACGTGACCGATCTCCTCGGTCGCCACGTCCATGATCATGTCCTTGTACTTGCCTGGCATGCGACAGTTCCAGCCCTGGAAGAGGTACTGCATGGTCACGGTCATCTCGCCGTAGGCCCCGCCGATCAGCTCCTGGAGTTTGCGGGCGTAGACGGGATCGGGCTTCTCCGGCTTGACGTCGAACTGCAGATGGTCGGTGTGACGAAACATGGATGCTCCTCGGGTTCGATCTTCCGTGTGGGGAATTCAGGGGTGTTCACGGCATCCGCCGCGCCGGTGACCCGTCGTGCTACGCGGCGGTGACCCGTCGTGCTACCAGCGGCTACCCGGGATGCGGTCTCTCAAACACCTACCGTCGCGGGGTGTTTGTGCCAACGTGGACGCATGGAGCGGCCGCCCGAATCGACCTGTGACGACGTCGGGCGTGTGGCGCGGAGTCGGTCGGTCGCCTTCCTGCGTGCGGCGGCGACGGTCGCGCTCCTGATCGTCGTGCTGGCCGGCGGTCTCGGCCTGCTCGGGGTGCGCAGTGCCGAGATGTCGGCGGCCGGTGGCGGCTACGAACTCGAGTTGACCTATCCGCGGATCGCCCGTCCCGGACTCGACGTGCCCTGGTCGGTGACGGTGAGCCGTCCCGGGGGTTTCGACGGCGAGATCGTGCTGGCGCTCGACACGTCCTATTTCGAGATCCTCGAGATGCGGGGCCGGCTGCCCGAACCGGCGTCGGAGACCGCCGGTGACGGCCTGGTGTACATGACCTTCGACCCGCCACCCGGCGAAGAGTTCACCTTCTCCCTCGACGTGCGGATCCGCGCCGGGAAGCAGTGGGGCGAGTCCGGCTCGGTTTCGCTCATGGACGGTGAGACAGCGGCTGCGACAATTTATTTCGACACGTGGGTGGTGCCCTGATGGAGATCGTGTTCCGCGCCCTCGTCCTGTTCTTCTTCCTCTGGGGTATCACCCGCATCGTGGGTCGCTCCACGGTCGGGGAGCTCAGCACCTTCCAGCTGGTGCTCTTCGTCGCGATGGGGGATCTCGTCCAACAGGGCATCACCCAGGACGACGTCTCGGCGACCACCTCCGTGCTCACCATCGGCACCTTCGCGTTGCTCACCCTCGGCCTGACGGTGATCAACTCGCGCTTCCCGAGGCTGCGGGGGATCACGCACGGCGTGCCGGTGGTCATCGTCGAACAGGGCGAACCGGACATGAAGAACCTTCGGCGGGAACGTTTGTCGCTCGACGACCTCCTTGCCGCGGCCCGGCAGAACGGCATCCGCCGTTTCTCGGAGATCGAACTGGCGATCCTCGAGACCAACGGCCGCATCTCGTTCTTCACCCGGGTCGCTGCGAAGGACGGGGCTCCGGACGAGCCCGAGCCCGACTAGCCCGAGCCCGGCCGGGGTTCAGCGACCGGCCGCGCGCCGCACGAGATCGGCGAAGACGGACGGGTCGTCACTGTCGATCACCGGGAAGCCGGCGCCGGGCTCGCCGACCCAGTGCAGTTCCGTCCCCGGATTGTGGACGTCGGATCCGTCGGCCAGGAAGAAGTGCGGGCTGCCCTGCACCTCGTCGACGTGGGCACGGTAGTCGCGCATCATGTCGCCGCGCGCGCTGCCGGATTCGAGTGCCTCGGTCAGGGCATCGACATCGACGGAGGGGCATCCCGCCGCGATGTCGTAGAGCTCGTGGAGGAGGTGGATGGGCCGGCTGTCGCGGAAGAAGGCGAACCGGATCGCCAGGTCCAGTTCCTCCGCCGCCCGGAGGGACTGCCGTTTCGCGGCGTGCACCGCCTCGTTCGCCGGGAGCGAGGTTCCCGGCCAGGTCGACGGGTCCTGCTGCCACGGTTTGAACCCGAAGTCCGGTTCGCAGGCGCCGAGGACGGGGACCTCGGCTTCGAGCAACCGCTTCGGGATGGGGAATCGGTTGACGTCCTCGAGGGCGAACAGCCGGTGGTCGACGCGCACCTCGTCGGCCAGCCCGGCCTTGTCCCGTTCCCGGAGGAATCGGTACAGGGCGAGCGTCGACCAGCCGCAGACCACGTCGGTGTAGACGACGACGGTGCCGGGTTCGACCTTCATGAGGTTTCTTCCCTTCGGCTGCCGGTTTCGTCCGGATCGTCCTCTCCCTCGGCTTGATCCGGTTGCGCGGGTGCGTCGGAGAGGAGGCTGTCCGGATCGGCGTCGGGGTCCTGGACGGGGTCGTAGGGAGCGGTGGAGTCGTCGTCGGAGGTCATGTCGGAGGGGTTCACCCGCACCGCAGTCTGCAAACCGGGAGCGAGGGTCGTCCCCGTCGTCGAAATAGGGACTTTGGTCCCTACTTGGGTCGCCGATTCGGGTTCAACATGGAGGTGTCGGCACCTAGGAACCTGACCACGGATTCGTCGCCGACGAGGAGATGAGAACAATGTCGACATCATCTGCGCATTCCCCGATGCACACCCACCCGGATATCGTCGAGATGCGCGAACGCTACGACCGGATGGCAGAGCAGCCGACCGCTCAGCTGACCGACGGTCTGATGATGGTGGCAGGTCTGTACGCCGCCGCGTCCGCGTGGATCATCGGCTTCGCCGATCAGATGCCTCTCGTGATGTCCAACCTGATCTGTGGGGTCGCAATCGCCGTGCTGGGCATGGCGTTGGGATCCGCCTACGGCCGTACCCACGGTCTGGCATTCGTCGCTCCGCTGCTCGGCCTCTGGCTGATCGTCTCGCCGTGGTTGGTCAGCGGCGTCACCACGACCACCTCCATGATCTGGTCGCACATCATCGCCGGCGCGGTCGTGTGCGTGCTGGGTCTGCTCACGACCATGATGGGAACCGATCGCCTGAACCGCACCCGCTGAACGAAGTTCGCACACCGAGAAGACGGATACACACCCTTGGAAGGTGTGTATCCGTCTTCTTCTTGTGCAAAGAGATTCAGCCGAGCCGCGGAGGTGCGCTCCGGTAGGTCGGCGGCGTGGCACTGAGCCGGATCGGGTTGGCGATCTGACGCAGGGGTTCCTCCCGCTCCGGATCGTCGATGGTCACCACCGGCGCCAGACCCAGCCGCTCGGCGAGCGCGACCGCGTCGGCGATGTCGTTGAGCGGCCCGCACGGCACCCGCGCGGCGGTGAGCGCGTCGAACCATTCGTCGGCCGTTCTCGTCGACAGCAGGTCGTCGACGATCTTCGTCAGCTCCTCCCGGTTCGCGACGCGCGCGGTGTTGGTGACGAACCGTTCGTCGGTGGCGAGTTCGGGTGCGCCGAGAACCTCGACGAGCGAAGCGAACTGGCGGTCGTTGCCGACGGCGAGGACGAACGGGCGGTCGGCGGTGCGGAACACCTCGTAGGGTGCGATGCTCGGATGCCGGTTGCCCATCGCCTTCGGGACGACGCCGGCGGCGACGTACCCCGACGACTGGTTGGCCAGTGCCGACAGCAGCGACGACAGCAGGTTCACCTCGACGCGCTGGCCCTCGCCGGTGCGGTCGCGGTGCCGCAGCGCGGCGAGGATGCCGAGCGCGGCGTGCATCCCGGTGATGACGTCGACGACGGCGACCCCGACCTTGGTGGGGGTGGCCGGGTCGGGTCCGGTGATGCTCATCAACCCGCCGACGGCCTGGATCAGCAGGTCGTAGCCCGGAAGGTTGTTGTGACCGCCGAATCCGGTGATCGAGGTGTAGACGATGTCCGGATTGATCTGCCGCACCTGCTCGTAGCCGAGCCCGAGACGGTCCATCGTGCCGGGCAGGAAGTTCTCGACGACGACGTCGGCGCGGGCGACGAGTGCGCGTGCCTCGGCGAGTCCCGCCTCGGTGGCCAGGTCGATGGCCACCGACCTCTTGTTGCGGTTGACGCCGAGGAAGTAGGTCGACTCGTCACCGACCCAGGGCGGACCCCAGTGCCGGGTGTCGTCGCCGAAACCGGGGCGCTCGATCTTGACGACCTCCGCCCCGAGGTCGGCGAGCAACATCGTGGCGTACGGGCCGGCGAGCACGCGACCGAAGTCGGCGATCACCAGCCCGTCGAGGGCTCCGGATGTGGACCGGGGGATCACCGGAAGGCGTCCTCGCCGGTCAGCGCGCGGCCGATGCTCAGCTGGTGCACCTCGGAGGTGCCCTCGTAGGTCAGCACCGATTCGAGGTTGTTGGCGTGCCGGATGACGGGGTATTCGAGCGTGATCCCGTTGGCGCCCAGGATGGTCCGGCATTCGCGGGCGATGGCGATGGCCTCGCGGACGTTGTTGAGCTTGCCGAGGCTGACCTGCTCCGGCGCGATCTCGCCGCGGTCCTTGATACGGCCGAGGTGGTAGGCGAGCAGGTGACCCTTGCCGACCTCGAGCGCCATGTCGGCGATCTTGGCCTGGGTGAGCTGGTAGCCGGCGAGCGGCTTGTCGAACACCTCGCGCGACTGTGCGTAGTCGACGGCGGTCTCGAGGCAGTCGCGGGCGGCGCCGATCGCGCCGAAGACGATGCCGAAGCGGGCCTCGTTGAGGGCGCTCAGCGGGCCACGCAGCCCCTTGGCCTTCGAGAGCATCGCCGAGGCGGGCAGACGCACGCCGTCGAGGACGAGTTCGGAGGTGACGGAGGCGCGCAGCGACATCTTGGAGTGGATCTCGGGCGCCGAGAAGCCGGGGGTGTCGGTGGGGACGACGAAGCCGCGGATGCCGCGGGCGCCCTCGTCGAGGTCGGTCTGCGCCCACACGACGGCGACGTCGGCGATGGAACCGTTGGTGATCCACATCTTGGTGCCGTTGAGGATCCAGTCGTCGCCGTCGCGCTTGGCGTTGGTGCGCATCCCGGCGGGGTTGGAACCGAAGTCGGGTTCGGTGAGGCCGAAGCAGCCGATGGCCTCGCCGGCAGCCATGCGGGGGAGCCATTCCTGCTTCTGCTCCTCGCTGCCCCAGTGGTGGATGGAGAACATGGCGAGGGAGCCCTGCACGGAGACGAGGCTGCGGATGCCGGAGTCGACGGCCTCGAGTTCGAGGCAGGCCAGGCCGTAGGCGGTGGCGCTCGTGCCGGCGCAGCCGTAGCCCTCGAGGTGCATGCCGAGCACGCCGAGCTGCCCGAGTTCCTTCGCGAGCTCGCGGGCGGGGAGCTTCGCTTCCTCGAACCACTGCGCGATGTGCGGGCGGATGCGCTCGTTGCCGAACTTGCGCACGGTGTCGCGGATGTCGATCTCCTCCTGTGAGAGCAGGGAGTCGAGGGCGAAGAGCTGCGTCAGGGACTGGGGGCTGGACATGGATCCCTCCGATGGTCGAGGAAACGTTTGTCAGAACGTTTGCGAGAACGTTTGCACGAACGATTGCGTGCCCTACGCTAAAGGGCATGTTCCGGGTGCGTCAACCCGGAACGCGAACTCGATCCGCACCGCAGGAGAGCCGCATGCCCCGTCCCGACCGCGCGCCGACGCTCAAGGAGATCGCCGAGCGCGCCGGTGTCCACGTCTCGACGGCCTCCCGCGTGCTGCGCCAGCCCGAACCCGCCGACGGCTGGTCCGAGTCGGCGCTGCGGGTGCGGGAGATCGCTGCGGAACTCGGCTACCGGCCCAACCTGTGGGCGGCGAGTCTGCGGACTCGCAAGACGACCACCCTCGGTGTCGTCATGCCGCGGCTCACCGACGGTGTGGTCGCCACGACCTATCAGGGCATCGAGGAGGCCGCGACCAAGGCCGGCTACTCGGTGCTGCTGTCCAGCCCACCCGACGACCTCGACGCCCAGCGCCGCGCCATCGCGCTGCTGGTCGGGCGGCAGGTCGACGGCCTGCTGCTGTCCAGCCTGCACATCCCCGCGCGCCCGTTCGTCGAGTCCCTCGGACTGGCCTCGCTGCCGATCCTCACCGTCACCCGCCACGCCGATGCGGGCCTGCCGTTCGTCGTCGGCGACGACTACCGCGGCGGCGCCCTGGCCGCCCGGCACCTGCTCGACCGCGGCTACGAGGACCTGGCGATCATCGCCGGCCCCGACCACGCCAGCACCGCCCGCGACCGCCGCGACGGCTTCGTCGACACCCTGAAGGAGGCGTCGGTCCCGTTGCCGCCGGAGCGGATCGTGCCGTCGAGCTTCGAGGTCGCCGGGGGTGTGGAGGCGGCCCGGCTGCTGCTCGACCGTCCGGACCGCCCCCGCGCGATATTCGCGGTCAGCGACTCCATCGCCATCGGCATCCTCGGTGTCGCCCGCGATCTGGGGCTGTCGATCCCCGGCGATCTCGCCGTGGTGGGCTACAACGACATCCCGGTCGTCGCGCAGCTGCCGGTGCCGCTGACCACAGTGCGTTCACCCGCGCACGACATCGGGGTCACCGCGATCCGCCGCCTGCTCGATCTCGTCCGGGACGGCGAGGCCGAATCGACGCGTCTGCCCGTCGAACTCGTGGTGCGCGCGTCGAGTTGATCAGGCGCCGCGGACGGCGGCGGCGAAGGCGCGCATCGCTTCGGGGTCTTTGACGCCGCGACTGGACTCGATGCCGCTCGAGACGTCGACGCCCCACGCGCCCGACGCGGCGAGCGCCTCGGTGACGTTGCCGGGGTGCAGCCCGCCCGCGAGGATCCACCGTCCCGAGGGCAGGGCGCTGCGGTTGCGCCAGTCCCAGGTGACCCCGGCCCCGGCGACCGTGCCGTCGACCAGCAGCAGGTCGGCACCGAAGTCCTCCGGGGGTTCGGTGGCGCCGCCGGTGTTGACCGCGCGGACGACGGTCAGCCCGACGTCGTGCAGGAACTTCACGTCGGCGGGGGAGCGCAGGTCGTGCACCTGGACGTGGTCGAGTCCGGCGGTGCGGGCGGTCGCGACGATCTCGTCGAGCGGGATCTTCACGTAGACGCCGACGGCGAGGGTTCCCTCGGGCACGCGTGCCCGCAGCTGCGCGGCCTGCTCGGCGGTGACCTTGCGGGGGCTCTCTGCGAGCACGAGCCCGATCGCGTCGACACCGAGTTCGACGGCGAGGTCCACCGTCGCCTCGTCCCGCAGCCCGCACATCTTGATGAACGTCATCGCCCGCCTTCTCTCTCGTCGCGACTACCGAGGATATGGCCCCGCCGGAGGGGCCCGTGCTGAGCACGATGCGCACTCCGGGCATGTGTTGCCGATCACATTTGAACATAATGACGTGTTGTAGAGATTCTTGTTGACGGTTACGCATAGCCGGGTCGAGCATTGCTGTACCAAATGATGCGATCGAAGGAGCGGTGGTACGCGATGACCGAGACCGTGATCCGCGAGAACGAACTTCCCTACGACCTCGACGACCGATTCCGGTCCGGTTCCGGGAAGGTGTTGCTCACGGGCGTCCAGGCAATCGCGCGGCTGTTCGTCGAACAGCACGTGCGGGCCATCCGGGAGGGTCGCCGGGTCGCGACGTTCGTCTCCGGTTACCAGGGCAGCCCCCTCGGCGGCCTCGACAAGATGCTCCACGGCATGCCGAAGGTGCTCGCCGAACACGACATCACCTTCGTTCCCGGCTTCAACGAGGAACTCGCCGCCACCGCCGTGTGGGGCAGCCAGGGGCAGCTCGGCGCCGGCACACCGACCCACGACGGCGTCGTCGGCGTCTGGTACGGCAAGGGCCCCGGTCTCGACCGTGCCACCGACGCCCTGCGTCACGCCAACATGTACGGGGTGAACCCGAACGGCGGGGTGCTGCTCATGGTGGGCGACGACCCGGCGTCGAAGTCCTCGACGGTGCCCGCCGTCAGCGAGCGGTCCCTCGCAGCGCTCGGCATCCCGGTCCTGTTCCCGCGCAACGCCGCCGAGATCGTCACCATGGGGCTGCACGGCCTCGCCCTGTCACGCGCCTCCGGCTGTCTCGTCGCCCTGAAGATCGTCGCGGACGTCGCCGACGGCGCCTGGTCCCTCGACGGCTCGATCGCCGACCTGCCCATCACGGTCCCCGAGATCGACTGGGAAGGAAAGAAGTTCGTCTACAAGCAGCGACCCATGGCCGCCCCCGGCGACAGCGTGATCGCCGAGGCCGACCTCTACGGCCCACGCTGGAAGATCGTGCAGGAGTACGGCCGCCTCAACGGCCTCGACGTCATCGAGGTCGACCCGCCGCAGGCCCGCGTCGGCCTCGCCGCGACCGGCACCACCTTCGACGCCCTGCGCCAGGCCCTGCTCGACCTCGGTGTCGACGACGCCGCCCTGCACCGCGCCGGCATCCGCCTGCTGCGCATCGGCATGCCGTACCCCATCGGACCCGAGATCGTCCACGAATTCGCCTGCGGCCTCGACGAACTGATCGTGGTCGAGGACAAGACCGCCTTCGTCGAGACCCAGATCCGCGAGATCCTCTACGGCACCGCGAACGCCCCGCAGATCGTCGGCAAGAAGGACGCCGACGGCCGCCCGCTCGTGCCCGTCGACGGTGAGCTCACCGCCGGTCGCCTGCGCGGCCCGCTGCGCCGCGTGCTGCGCAGCCACGTCGAACTCGGCCCCGCGCCGCTGCCGCCGCTGTCGCTCGAGGTGCTCTCCACCTCGCGCACCCCCTACTTCTGCAGCGGCTGCCCGCACAACCGCTCCACCGCCCTGCCCGAGGGCTCCATCGGTGGCGGCGGCATCGGCTGCCACACCCTGGTCACCCTGTCCGGCCGCAAGGACAGCGCCGTCACCGGCCTGACCCAGATGGGCGGCGAGGGCGCACAGTGGATCGGCCAGGCACCGTTCACCGACATCGGCCACATGTTCCAGAACCTCGGCGACGGAACGTATTTCCACTCCGGTCAGCTCGCCGTGCAGGCGTGCGTCGCCGCCGGCGTGAACATCACCTTCAAGCTGCTCTACAACGACGTCGTCGCCATGACCGGCGCACAGGACGCCGAGGGTGCCCTGAAGATCCCGGCGCTGACCCACAAGCTCACCACCGAGGGCGTCCGCAAGATCATCATCTGCTCGGACGAACCCAAGCGGCACCGCAAGCGCAGCCTCGCGCGCGGCACCGAGGTGTGGCACCGCGACCGGCTCGACGAGGCGCAGAAACTGCTGCGCGAGATCGAGGGCGTCACCGTGCTCATCTACGACCAGCACTGCGCCGCCGACGCACGCCGTCAGCGCAAGCGCGGCACCCTGCCGGCCCGCACCACCCGCGTCGTCATCAACGAGTCGGTGTGTGAGGGCTGCGGCGACTGCGGTGTGAAGAGCAACTGCCTGTCGGTGCAGCCGGTGGACACCGAGTTCGGGTCCAAGACCCGCATCGACCAGACCTCCTGCAACACCGACTACTCGTGCCTCGACGGCGACTGCCCGTCGTTCGTGACGGTCGAGACGTCGCCGGAGAAGCCCAAGCGCCGCAAGGCCCCCACGGCGCCGCGGGTGCCGGACGTCGACGTCGACACTCCGACGGGGACGAGCAACGTCTTCCTCGCGGGCATCGGCGGCACCGGCATCGTCACCGTCAACCAGGTGCTCGCCACCGCCGCGCTGCGCGCCGGTTTCGAGGTCGAGTCCTTGGATCAGATCGGCATGAGCCAGAAGGCCGGCCCGGTGGTCTCGCACCTGCGCTTCGCCACCGACGGCCTCGAGCCCGGCAACCGTGTCGGCCCGGGTGGGGCGTCCGCACTGCTCGCGCTCGACCTGCTCACCGCCACCGAGCCGAAGAACCTCGCCTACGCGAACCGTGAGGCGACCGTGGCGGTCGCGTCGACCAGCCGCGTCCCCACCGGCGACATGGTCTACGACCGGTCGGTCCGGCATCCCGACGAGCAGGACCTGCTCGCCCGCCTCGACGCCGCGACCCGCACCCTGGCGTCCTTCGACGCCCTGGCCGCCGCGCAGGCACTGTTCGGGGAGACCTCGTCGGCGAACTTCCTGATCGTCGGTGCCGCCCACCAGCTCGGTGGACTGCAGATCCCGGCCGCCGCCATCGAGGAGGCCATCGAGATCAACGGCGTCGCCGTCGCGACCAACATCGCCGCCTTCCGTTGGGGCCGTGTGGCGATCGCCGATCCCGAGGCGTTCGCCGCCGCCACCGAACCGCAGCTGCCGGAGCGCACCCCCACCGTGGTGCCGGAGCGGCTGCTCGAGGGCGCGACCTTCACCGGTGAGGTCGAGCGTCTCGTCCGCATCCGCGCTGCCGCGCTGATCGACTTCCAGGACGAGGCCCTCGCTGCCCGCTACATCGAGCAGGTGCAGGCCGCCTGGGCCGCGGAGCGTCGCATCACCGACCGCACCGAGTTCAGCGAGGCTGTCGCACGCGGACTGTTCAAGTTCACGGCATACAAGGACGAGTACGAGGTCGCGCGGATGCTCGTCGACCCCGCCTTCCTCGGCGAGGTGCAGTCGCAGGTCCCCGGGGGGCACAAGCTCACCTACCGTCTGCACCCGCCGGTGCTGCGGGCGATGGGCCGCACCAAGAAGGTCGGCTTCGGACCGAAATCGCATGTCGCGCTGAAGGCTCTGGCCAAGGCGAAGCGGCTGCGCGGCACGAAGCTCGATCCCTTCGGCTACGCTCACGTCCGCCGCGTCGAGCGTGCCCTGCTCGCCCACTACACTGCGACCGTCGAGCGGCTCGCCGCCGAACTGGACACCGCCGGCTACGACCGTGCCGTCGAGATCGCGGCCCTGCCCGACATGGTGCGCGGCTACGAGGACGTCAAGCTCCGCTCCGTCGAGCAGTACCGGGCCCGCCTCGCCGAGCTCGGCATCGACACCGACTTCTGAGTCGATACCGACTTCTGACGCACGAACACCTTCTGCTGCAAAGGAACCCATCGATGACCACCTCCGCCCTCGACCTTCCCGAGTTCGCCACCTCCGACGGCGTGTTCGGCCGGTCGGCCCGCCTGACCGACCGCCCCCACGAGCGGGTCGTCTTCCACCACGACGCGGCCACCGGACTGCGCGCCATCGTCGCGATCCACTCCACCGCACTCGGTCCCGCCCTCGGCGGCACCCGCTTCTATCCCTATGCGGACGAGGCGGCGGCGCTCGAGGACGTGCTGCGGCTGTCGTGGGGCATGACCTACAAGGCCGCGGTGTCGGGTGTGAACCTCGGTGGCGGTAAGGCGGTCATCATCGGTGACCCGGCGACCGACAAGAGCGACGAACTGCTCGCCGCCTACGGACGATTCGTCGACTCCCTGGCGGGCCGCTACATCACCGCCGCCGACGTGGGAACCCGCGCGGAGGACCTCGACGTCGTCGGCCGGTACACCGCGCACGCCGTGGGCCGCACCGTCGCGGCCGGTGGTTCGGGCGACAGTTCGCCGCTCACCGCGCTCGGTGTCTTCCAGGCGATGCGCGCCGGCGCCGAGACCGTCTGGGGCGAGCCGACTCTCGCGGGCCGCACTGTCGGTGTCGAGGGGCTCGGCAAGGTCGGCTACGAACTCGTGAAGCTGCTCGTCGCCGACGGGGCCGAGGTGATCGTCTCCGACGTGAACCCGGTGGCCGTCGCCCGTGTGGTCGACGAGTTCCCGGCGCAGGTCACCGACAACGTGCTCGCCTCGTCCGCCGACGTCTACGCCCCGTGCGCCCTCGGCGGCACGCTGACCTCGACGACCGCTGCCCACCTCGACGCGCGTCTCGTGTGCGGTGCGGCCAACAACCAGCTCGCGCAGCCCGAGGTGGAGGGACTGCTGGGCAAGCGTGGAATCGTCTGGGTGCCCGACTATGTCGCGAATGCGGGCGGGCTGATCCAGGTCGCCGGTGAGGTCGACGGCTCCGGCGCCGAGGTCGTCCGCGGGCGGGTGGAGTCGATCTTCGACCGCACCGCCGAGATCTTCGACGTCTCCGGCACTCTCGGCGTCACGCCGGGGGTGGCGGCGAACCGGATCGCGGAGCGGCGTATCGACAACGCCTGAGGCATCTCGGGGAGATGGAGAGGGAGGCACCCGCAGGGGGCGTGCCTCCCTCTCTGTCGTGTTCGGGTGCACCGGAATTCAGGAGCGCTGGTACGACGTCGAGCGGCCCGTTCCGGCGTCGCGGGTGAGGTGGTCCACCAGCGGCTGCGTCCGGTACGCCACGGGCGTCGCCAGGGCCAGTGTGGTGGTGGTGTGGGCGACGCCCTCGATGGCGTGGATGCGTTCGAGGACCTTCAGCAGGTCCTCCTGCGACTGTGCGGCCATGCGGATGAGCAGGTCCTCGCGGCCCGTCGTCGCGTGCACCTCGAGCACCTGGGGGAAGCGTTCGAGTTCGGCGATGACGTGACCCATCCGGGCCTGCACGAGCTCGGCGCCGATGAACGCCTGCAGGGGCACACCGAGCGTCGGCAGGTCGACGACGGGGCGGTAACCGGCGACGGCCCCGGACTCTTCGAGCTTCTTGATGCGCGACTGGACGGTGTTGCGGGCGACACCGAGTTTGGCGGCGAGGTCGACGATGCCGGCGCGGGGGTTGCGGGTGAGTTCTCCGAGGAGGGCCGCGTCGAGGCGGTCGAGACTGAACACGATGACACCCTTTCTGTTGTGATGCGCGTCACTGGTTGAGCATAGTGAGGTTTTCTCACCAGGCCGGTGCTTGCAGGTGAAGAAGAACGAGAGCCGCAGCAGCGATCGAGCCGATCCTCCACGGACATAGACTGATTCGCTGCAGCGCCTTCCACCGGGTCTTCAGCAGCGCGTTCGCGCGTTCGGCCGGAGCACGCATCGCAGACAGCAGCGTGTTGCGGCAACGAGTGCCGATATCGAGATCACGGCCTTTCGTCGGGACGTGGACGCCGATCCCGGCACCGGTGTACCCCTTGTCGGCGAGGGTGGGCATCCCGCCGGCGGCAGCGTGGTAGAGGGCGCCGAGGATCCCGCCCCGACGAGCAGCGGTGAGGTCGTGCACCGAACCGGGGGCAACCTCGGACACCCAGATCGGGTAGCCGGTCGGATCGGTCAGGACCTGGACGTTGCCGCCGTGGCGGCGATGTTTACCCGAGTACCACACGTCGTGCCCGGACTCGGAACGCTCCCGGCAGCGAGTCGAGGCGATGAGGGTGCCGTCGAGACAGACATGCTCCCAGCCGGACTCGATCCCACGTTCGAGCACGTCGTGCAGGTCCGGGGCGTGCGCAGCGATCACGTCGATACCTTCGTGGAGATACCGGTAGGCGGTGGCCTGCGAGATGCGGGCATCGCGCGCCAGGGTGGCGACGTCGGTGCCGTCGCGGAACCACCGCAGCACCATCAGAGCCTGGACGTAGACGGTCGCGGCCCGCTGCCACGGCCGGCGATCGGTCCTGCGGCGGTGGGCAGCGAGGATACGGGCGACGAAGGTCAGGGTGTGCTCGGGCACGTCGAGCGTGGCACGATAGGTAATCACGTGGGGTCCTGCTCCGGGTTGCTTCTTGCTCGAAACAATCCCTACCAGGCAGGACCCCACGTCCTCTTTTCACGCCACACCGTTCGGATGTCTTTGCTGTCGTCGGTGACTCTCTGGTGAGAAAACCTCAGTGCTCAGTTCAAGCAAGAGATATTGACACAAAACCATGCAGTGCCATGATTGCTGCATTGAAATGCTCACGCAAACTTCAGGATACGGCGCACAACGACGTCGCCCCGTGAGTCGTACGCACTCCGCCCGCCCATAAGGCGCGGACAGCTCGCAACCAGCCCGAGGAGCACAACATGCCCGGAGTCGGCATCTGGCGGACCAAATCCGTCGAACAGTCGATCGCGGATACCGACGAACCCGGTTCGCGACTACGACGAGAGCTCACCGCGAAGGACCTGACCGTCTTCGGCGTCGCCGTCGTGATCGGTGCCGGGATCTTCACCCTCACCGCCCGCACCGCGGGCAACGTCGCCGGACCCTCCATCTCCCTGGCGTTCGTCCTCGCCGCGATCGCCTGCGGCCTCGCCGCCCTCTGCTACGCCGAGTTCGCGTCGGCCGTGCCCGTCGCCGGCAGCGCCTACACCTTTTCCTACGCCACCTTCGGCGAATTCGTCGCCTGGATCATCGGCTGGGACCTGATCCTCGAGTTCGCCCTCGCCTCCGCGGTCGTCGCCAAGGGATGGTCGATGTACCTCGGGGGGATGTTCGGGGCCGACGCCTCGATCGATCTGGGGCCGATCACGGTGGACTGGGGATCGCTGCTCATCGTCGGCGTCATCACCGTGATCCTCGCGATCGGCACCAAGGTGTCGTCGCGGGTGTCGGCGATCGTCACCGCCATCAAGGTGGCCGTGGTGCTGCTCGTCATCGTCGTCGGCATCTTCTACATCGACAAGTCGAACTACTCGCCGTACGTCCCGCAGGCCGAGGAGGCCGAGGCCACCGCGACCGGCATGCACCAGTCGCTGTTCTCGGCGCTCACCGGCGCCGGTGGGAGCACCTACGGCTGGTACGGCCTCCTCGCCGCCGCGAGCCTGGTGTTCTTCGCCTTCATCGGCTTCGACGTCGTCGCCACCACCGCCGAGGAGACCAAGAACCCGCAGAAGTCGCTGCCGCGCGGCATCTTCGGTTCGCTGGCGATCGTCACCGCCCTCTACGTCGGTGTCACCCTCGTGCTCACCGGCATGGTGAAGTACACCGACCTGCGGACCGGCAGCGAACTGGTCGGTGACGGCAGTGCCACCCTGGCCACGGCCTTCGAGGCGCACGGTGTCACCTGGGCGGAGATGGCCATCAACATCGGCGGTCTCGCCGGCCTCACCACCGTCGTCATGGTGATGATGCTCGGCCAGACCCGCGTGCTGTTCGCGATGTCCCGCGACGGGCTCGTCACCCGCAAGCTGGCAGTGACCAATCACAAGGGTGTGCCGGTGCGCATCACCCTCATCGTCGGTGCCGTCGTCGCTGTCCTCGCCGCGGTGTTCCCGATGGGTGTGCTCGAGGAGATGGTCAACATCGGCACCCTGTTCGCCTTCGTCCTGGTGTGCGTCGGCGTGATGGTGCTCCGCCGCACCCGTCCCGACCTGCCCCGCGGTTTCCGGGTCCCGCTGGTGCCGCTGGTGCCGATCCTCGCGGTCCTCGCCTGTGGCTGGCTCATGCTCAACCTCTCGGTCGAGACCTGGATCCGCTTCGTGGCCTGGATGGTGCTGGGTGTGGCCGTCTACTTCCTCTACGGACGCCGCAAGTCGGTGCTCGGCCAGCGGCTGAAGCTCGAAGCGGCGCAGAAGGCCGCGGCCCGGAACGAGGTGATCGAACCCGAGCCGGTCTGACCGCTCCCGTCGCCGGACCCGCCCGCACCGACCTCGGTGCGGGCGGGTCCGTGTCCGTCGAACGTGCGAATCCCGATCCGATCTATACACACGAGTGAGCAGATTGATCTATGCTCTGAACTGCGCCGCAGGGAGGGCTGGATCACAGGCGGCGAGGAGGGGTGTAGTCCGAACGCATGACATAACCGCTCTTCTGGGCTGGGTAGGATCACTCCCTGCACCCTGTCCATAGGGGAGGCAGACAGGGAAGGGCCCCGTCGGCGAATCGAGGGGAGGAGCCGACGGGGCCTCGCGCTGTATCTCCTGTGTCGGGGAGGACTTCAGGGAGACACGGCCACCGAACACCTACGCCGTGGCCGTCTCGAAGCCTAGGGCAGTCCCGGGCGGCAGGTCCACAATCGAGACGAAAATGAGACCTGTGCGCTGTTCTTTGTGAAGAGCTACGACTTCCGGTCCGATTTGCGGGCGCTTCGGAACCCCCACAACGCGATGACCAGGCCCACAGCGGAAAGCAGGTCCGCCTCGGTGAGCCCGTGGTTCGGTGTCACGGAGTACAGCACCCGCCCCTCGAGCGGCCCGTTCATCAGCACCCACAACAGCGACGCGACGACGACCGCCAGGCTCGACAGGAAGATCGGCCGCGCCAGGCACCAGGTCGCCGCAGCGAACAGCGAGCACATGAACACGAGCGAGTGGAAGACGGCATCGGACATCGGCCCTCCCCTTTCCCTCGCCGACGGTGTGCCGGTCCACTCTAGTGGCGGCCCGCCGGCGCATCGGGGCAGCGGCTACTCGCGGCGCGGAGATGTGTCGAGGTTCTCCCGGTGCTCGATCATCCACTGCGGCGCGATGAAGATGCCCTCGGCTTCGACGCAGACACCCTCCGCGTCGGCAATGTGTCCTTTCACGAAGGTCTTTCGGCCCTCGACGCGGTCGATCCTCGCCTCTGCGTGCAACGCGCCGAGGGGTGTGCGCCTGCGGTAGCGGACGGTGAGGGTGCCGGTCATGCCGGGATGCCCACCGGCGCGCGCCGCGTCGCCGAGGATCTGGTCGAGCACCAGGGCCGTGACACCGCCGTGGGTGTGGCCGGCGGGTCCTTCGTAGGCGGGGTTGAGCCTGAAGTCGGCCCACACGCGCCCGTCCGGTTCCTCGTGGATCTCACCGATGGGGGCGATGGCGTTGCGCAGTCCCATCACGGCGTTGCCCCAGGTGCGGTAGCGGCCCGAGTCGTTGTACCGCGTGCCGTACGGGCCGGTCTCGCGGTCGCGTTCGAGGATCTCGCGGGCGGCGGCGAGGTGTTCGCGGGCGCGCGCGACGTCGTCGGCGTCGACGCGGGTCTGCAGGGCCAGCAGGATCAGCTCGCGGACGTCCTCGGCGAGCGGCCCGTAGGTGTTCTTCTCGTGATCGATCTCCTCGTCGGTCAGGCCGTCGTTGATGTGGAGGTCGAGGATGGAATCGGTCATGAGTGTCCTCCGGGTCGTCGGCGTCGAAGGTGTAGTCGACCGCGCGCGGAGCAGCGCGTCAAGCAGGGATTTCGCTGTGCGGGACGGGGTTACGGACTATTTCCCCGGAAGATCCGGAGAATGAACGGGATCCGGCCGCAACGGACGTTTCGTGACAAGAGAGAACCCCGCCGGCAAAGAGGGGAGGAGCCGGCGGGGTCCACCGTGCCGGTCGGCTGGGGAGGAGACACGGCACGGTATGTTGCCAATGCAACGTAACCTGACGGTACACCCGATCTTGTTGGTACGCCGTGACCCAGAGGGTGACCGAATGGGTGAAAAACGGTCATCGGGCCGCGTGGCCGAAGGCCGGATTCGAGCGTACGCTCCGCTCTGTATGCGCGGAATGCGCAGGACGGGAGCCGGGGATCATGGCCACCACCGCGCCGAGGATCCACGACAACATCGCCAAACGCGTGTTGTTGGGAAGGCCGTTACGCAGCGACACCCTCGGCCACACGCTGCTGCCCAAACGCATCGCCCTGCCGGTCTTCGCCTCCGACGCGTTGTCGTCCGTCGCCTACGCCCCGGACGAGATCTTCCTGGTGCTGTCGGTGGCGGGATTCTCCGCCTACGCCTTCTCCGGCTGGATCGGTCTGGCCGTGGCCGTCGTGCTGGTCGTGGTGGTCGCGAGCTACCGGCAGAACGTGCACGCCTACCCGTCGGGAGGAGGTGACTACGAGGTCGCGACCACGAACCTCGGCGCGACGGCCGGCCTCGCGGTGGGCAGCGCCCTGATCGTCGACTACGTCCTGACGGTCGCGGTGTCCCTCTCGTCGGCAGCGCAGAACATCGGTTCGGCCGTGCCCTTCGTCGAACACCACAGAGTGCTGTTCGCCCTGGCCGCGATCGGTCTGCTCACCGCCGTGAACCTGCGGGGCCTGCGCGAGGCGGGAACGGCCTTCGCGATCCCCACCTACGCCTTCATGTTCTGCATCGCCGTCATGCTGAGCTGGGGATTCGCCCGGATCCTGGTGTTCGGCGACGACCTGCGCGCCGAGTCGTCGCACTATCAGCTGGCCGCCGAGAACTCGCATCTGGTGGGGCTGGCGTTCGCGTTCCTGGTGGCGCGGGCGTTCTCGTCGGGGTGCGCCGCCCTCACCGGGGTGGAAGCGATCAGCAACGGTGTGCCCGCCTTCCGCAAACCGAGATCGCGCAACGCCGCGACCACCCTGCTCATGCTCGGCGCGATCGCGATCACCCTGCTGATGGGCATCATCGTGCTCGCCGAGAGGCTGGGTGTGGTGATCGCGGAGGATCCGCAGCAGCAACTGCTGGGAGCGCCGGACGACTACCACCAGAAGACGATGGTCGCGCAGATCGCCGAGACGGTGTTCTCCGGGTTCCCGCTCGGCTTCTATCTCGTCACCGCTGTGACCGCGCTGATCCTGGGGCTGGCCGCGAACACCGCGTTCAACGGTTTCCCCGTTCTCGCATCGGTACTCGCGCAGGACAGGCACCTGCCGACGCAGTTGCGCACCCGCGGCGACCGGCTGGCCTTCAGCAACGGCATCGTGCTCCTCGCCGTCGCCGCGATGGTGCTCGTGTGGGTGTTCCACGCGCAGGTCACGCATCTCATCCAGCTCTACATCGTCGGTGTGTTCGTCTCGTTCACGTTGAGCCAGACCGGCATGGTGCGGCACTGGACGCGACTGCTGGCCACGGAGACGGATGCGCGCGACCGGCGGCGGATGCAGCGTTCCCGCGCCGTGAACGCGGTGGGCCTGGCGATGACGGGCACGGTCCTGGTGATCGTGCTGGTCACGAAGTTCGCCGCCGGCGCGTGGATCGCGATCCTGGCGATGGTGTGCGTCTTCGTGTTCATGCGGGCCATCCACCGGCACTACGAGCGGGTCGCGCGGGAGCTGGACGCGGCGCAGTGGGACGGTCTGCTGCCCAGCCGCACCTATTCGATCGTGCTGGTGGCCAAGCTGCATCACCCCACCCGCCGCGCGCTCGCGTATGCGGGCGTGACCCATCCCGACACACTCGAGGCGATCACCGTCGACGTCGACGAGGACGAGACCCGGCGACTGCTGCAGGAATGGGAGGACAGCGACATCACCGTGCCGCTGAAGGTGCTGGAGTCGCCCTATCGGGAGATCACCCGGCCGGTGCTGGACTACGTCGCGCGGGTGCGGGGCCACTCCCCGCGCGACGTCGTGACCGTGTTCATCCCCGAGTACGTGGTGGGGCACTGGTGGGAGAACCTGCTGCACAACCAGAGCGCGCTGCGGTTGAAGAGCCGGTTGCTCTTCCGTCCCGGGGTGATGGTGACGAGTGTGCCCTGGCGTCTGAAATCGTCTGCCGACACACCGGATTCGCGTGTGCAGTAGACGCGTACACCCCGTCCGACGGGGTGTACGGGTCCGCAATCGTGGTCAACTCACGCGGGTGGGTTGCAGCACCTCGCGGAGCACGGCGGCGAACGCCGCGGGATCACCCGGCATCCCCTCCGCCTCGCCCATGAAACCGCCGTGGTCGCCGGGGAAGAGCACCGGGGTGGTGCCGAGGCGCTCGGCGAGCACGGCTACCACCCGCCCGCACAACTGTCGTGCCGACTCGCGTCCCCCGGCGACGACGATGCGGGTCGACGCCGTCGCCAGCGCATCGAGGTCGGGGTGATAGCCCGTGCACGACAACCAGTTCTGGCCCAGGAGCACGTCGTCGCGGGAGCCGTCGTCCTCCACCGGTAGGCCGAAGTCCGCAGGGTTCGGGGCGGGCCGGTCGAGGTAGTCCGGCGGGATCTCGCCCTCGTGGCCGATCAGGGCGATGAATTCGGCCATCGCCGGGCCGAGACCGCTGCGCAGGTAGGTCTCGTGGATACGGTCCCGGACCGTCTCCGCCTGCTCCCGGTCGGGGAGCAGTTCGACGATCGGCGGCTCGTGCGCGACCAGCGTGGCCACCTGCTCGGGATGTGTCGCGACCAGTTCGAGCGCGTTGACCGCCCCGCCGCTGCTCGCGAACAGGTCGACAGGCCCGAGCTCGAGTGCGACGAGGAGGCGGTGCAGGTCGTCGGCGTGGCGCGCGGGTGTGGACGGGATCGAGGTGTCGGGGCGGGTGCCGCGACCGGTGCCGCGCGGGTCGTAGGTGACGACGGTGCGGTCGTCGAAACAGGCGGCGAGCGAGACGAATCCGCTTGCGTCCATTGGGGAACCGGCCAGGACGAGCGGGCGCTGGTCGCCGGTGCCGGGGCGGACGTCGTAGACGAGGGTGGCGCCGGGGACGTCGAGTGTGCGGGTGTCGGGTTCGGTCATGCCGATACAGACCGGGGCCGGCGCGAGAACTCATCGCGCGGACGCAACCGCGCCGGCACCGTCGCGGTGCGGGCGCGGTTGCGGTGGTCAGAGGACGATGCCGAGCCCTGCTATCAGGCCGAGAACGGGCGCGAGGATGAGTCCGAGTCCGAGTCCGAGCGAGCCGAGAATCATGCGAATACTTCCGGTTGGTCGACGGTTTCGTGATCGACGCCGTCGCGGCGTCGATCACGGAGATACCCACCGGTGTGCAATCGACACCTCGACTGTTCGTTCGGCCCGCGACCGTTATCGATCCGTTGTCTCCAGCGGTCGGGCGGTGGGGCCGGGGCGGGTGCGGGCCTCGTCGGGGCGCAACGGACCGTGACCTTCGGTGCACCGCACGATCGCCTCCACGGGGGCGCCGCATCCGGCGTGTTCGATGAGCAGGGCGGGGCCGTCGTCGTCGGCGCAGTACTTGTCGCCCCACTGCAGCAGCGCGACGAGGATCGGATAGAGGTCGCGGCCCTTGTCGGTGAGCCGGTACTCGTGGCGGGTGCGGCGTCCCTCCTCCCGGTAGGGGACGGTGTCGAGGACGCCGGCCTCGACGAGGGTGCGCAGCCGGGCCGACAGGACCGCTTCTGAGATGCCGGTGTGGCGGCGCATCTGCTCGAACCGGCGCACGCCGTTGAAGACCTCGCGCAGGACGATCATCGTCCACTTCTCGCCGATGACTTCGAGGGTGCGCTGAACCGAGCAGTTGGCCGTGCTGTACTCGAGCCACTCCATGCGTCGATCGTAGCTGTCTTCGCTATTGACAGTCAGGCCCGCAGGGTGGCTAACCTCAATCTTTCGCGCGGACCGCGTGCCGGCCTGAGCGGTCTCGGATTGGGTGTGGAAACCGTGGATCCGGCGTGCATCCACGGTCGACTGCCCGACACGGTCGGGTGGCGTCGGGGTCCACGGCCCCGGAAATCGTGTCCTTTCGTCTCGATGAAACTGGTACATGCAGGTCACGCAGGCGCAGGTAGCGCTGCGAGCCGGTTCAGGCTGGCCACGAGAAGATCGACATCCGGAGCTGTCGCAGCCAGTCGCAGACGAACACGGCGGGCATGCCGGGCGATCTTCCCGGCGATCGACAGCAACCGCAGCCGCAGCCGTTTCGGTTCCCACCGCCGCGCTGGAACCTCGGTCAAGGCGAGCATCTGCATCCACGCGAGCAGCTCGCATGCCAGTTGCACGAGCGCCAACCAGATGCGGTTCTGGTCGAAACCGTGCAACGGAAGATTCTGCAAGCCGGTGGCTTTCGCTGCCCGGATCCGGTCCTCGCACCGAGCCCGTCGCCGATGCCGCAACTCCAGATCTGGCAGCTGACCGCGGCGGGTGTTCGTCACGAACGCGGTCAGGCGTAGGCCGTCGCGGTCGGTGAACCGCAACTGCGCACCGGGGTGTGGGCGCTCCTTCCGGACGATCACCCGCATGCCTTTCGGCCAGGTGGACAGGTCGAGTAGGTCGGTGATCTCGGTGATCCAGGCACCGTCGCGGACCTGCCCGTCGGCGTCGTGAGCCGGGGTCCATGCCTGTTCCGGAACCAGATCGATCGCGTCGGCGTGGGCGTCGGTCAACCCGAATCCGATCGAGTACGATAGGCGACGCTTGGTGAGGTACTCGATCAGGTGGTGGGTACCGCCGGCGCCGTCGATACGGACCAGTACCTTCTTCCCGACCCGGTATGCCGGGTCGAGCGGCAACTGTGCGAGTGCGTCCTGCACCACGGTGATGTGATCGGAGGCGGTGTTCGATCCCGAGTTACCCGGCCGCAGCAGCATCGCGACGGGTTCACCGGTACCGCCGGTGCCGTGGTCGACGAACGCGCACAACGGATGGAAACCGAACCCTCGCTTGAACGTCGGGGCGGCCTGTTCCTTCTCGGAATGCGCGGTGACCAGGGTGGCATCGATGTCGAGGACCAGCGGATGCGCTTCGTCGATGGCATGGTCGGGAGCCGATGTGCCGGCAGCGGCCCAGGCGTGGGAGCGGGCGGTGGCGCGGTCCGGTCGATCGCGGCCAGTGCGGTGTCGGTGTCGGCGGCCAACCTGCTGATCAGGCGGGAGACGGTCGGGTCGGAGGCCACCGCACCGAACAGTTCGGGGTGAGCGCGCAGTTGTGCGATGTCGGCGAGGCAGTCCCCACCGAGTGCGAGGGATACCGCGAGGTCGAGGACGATCTTGCCGGGATCGTGTCGGGTCAACGGCTTTCGATACGGTGCGAGTTCGGTCGTCAATGCCGTGGCAAGTCCGGTTTTCTCCGCGGTGCGCAGCAGCAGGACGGCTCCGGCATGCGACACGAGGCCGGTTCCGGTGGCTGATGCGGACAGGTGGGGATAGGGGGACGTAGACTTGCTCACCGGAATGGTGCTCCTCGAACTGGGACTGATTCAACCTTCGCAAGTCGAATTATCCCAGCTCAGAGCATCATTCTTCGTGATTGACACGGGTTTCCGCTCAATCGGCATGAATGCCCGAGGCTAACTGTGGATCTACGCGTCCATCGTGGAGACCGCCGGCAGCGTTGGTGCGAGCGCTGCGGTGCTCGAACGCGGTCGGTTTGCTGTGGGGGTTCACAACGCCACCGATTTCCTGCGGTCGACCACCGGCTGCCGCGCCGTGGTGGAGGCGGAGCCCCTGCATCAGGGGCGCACCCAGCAGTTGTGGTCGGTGGTGATCACCGATTCCGGAACGGACAAGGTGCTCGCGCGCGGTCAGTTGCGTTTGCAGAACGTTCCGCTGCCCGAATAGAGGAGAATCACTCGAAGAATACGAAAACGGTCCGAACGTCGAAGTTCGGGTTCACGTCCCCGGAAACGGAAAACCGCGCCTGCACACAGGGGTGCAGGCGCGGTTTTCGCTCAGCGAACGGCTATCAGAGAAGGATGCCGACGCCGGCGAGCAGGCCGAGGACCGGAGCGAGAACGCCGGCGAGGGTGGCAGCGAGAGAACCGAGGATCATGGGATTACCTCCATTGTTGTGTGTACGGGCCGGGCCCCCGAGGGGGCCCGGGACGCAGATCAGATCCGCGCCCGGAGACGAGGATATGTCCACTTCCGTCCCATTAGTCGCGCCCGGGACGTTTACCGTTACTTGTCTTCAGCAAGTGTGATCCAGCGAACATGTTGCAACATAATGTCCGTTTCGCCAGCAAATGCCCGATTTATGAGTTTTGAACCTTTCCTCGTTCGATGACCGCGGATCGACGTTCGGCAACGCGGTCGGGTGAGAAACTTCTCATCCACTTGACAGATGTCTCGTGTTCGACCTCGAGGGCTGGATCTACCACATGACCTGCGGCTTTGCGGTACGACGCCAGGAGCGTCCGCACTCCCGGCTGATCGTTGCCCGCGACGGTCTCCGCGACCCGCACGGCCGTGTCGAGCAGCTCCTCGTGCGCGACCACCTGAGTCACGAGCCCCGCGCGCAGCGCCTGGTCGGCGTTCACGAAGTCGCCCGTCAGGCTCATGCGCCGCGCGAACCCCGGCCCCACCGCCGCGGGTAGCCGCTGGGTGAGCCCCCAGCCGGGCAGCACCCCGACGCGGGCGTGGGTGTCGGCGAAGCGGGCGCGTTCGGAGGCGATGATGAAGTCGCAGGCGAGCGCCAGCTCGAGTCCGCCGGTGATCGCCGCCCCGTTCACCGCGCCGATGATCGGCTTGGAGATCGGCGTCCACGGGTGCCCGACGGGCAGCCCCTCGTCGGACACCAGCGACAGGTTGCCCCCGCTGTCCCCGAGTTCCTGCAGGTCGAGCCCCGCGCAGAAGGCCGGGTCGGCGCCGGTGAGGATCACGACGTTCACGTCGTCGTCGGCGTCCGCGGCGGCAAGGCCGGCGCGCAGGGCTTCGATGAGCGCCGAGCTCAGCGCGTTGCGGGCGGCGGGGCGGTTGAGGGTGAGGATGCGGACGGCGCCGCGCTGGTCGGTGAGCAGGACGGGATCGGTCATCGGTTCTCCTCCGGGACGGTTGCGCCGAGCATAACGATCGCTAAGTCGGTCGTCGGGCTTGTCGGCGGACTCACAGGAACTTGCCAGGCTTCCTCGAGCGGGACGTCAGCCGCGACGACGACAATCGACGTGTGACCGACCGGAGGCCCGAAGCGCGCGTGCTCGTCGTCGACGACGAGCCGACCATCGTCGAACTGCTGTCCGTGAGCCTGAAGTTCCAGGGCTTCGAGGTGGAGACGGCGAGCAACGGCGCCGAGGGCCTCGACAAGGCCCGCCGCTTCCGGCCCGACGCGGTGATCCTCGACGTGATGATGCCCGGCATGGACGGCATGGGCATGCTGCGCCGCCTCCGCGCCGACGGCATCGACGCCCCCGTCCTGTTCCTCACGGCGAAGGACGCGGTGGAGGACAAGGTCGCGGGCCTGACGCTCGGCGCGGACGACTACGTCACGAAGCCGTTCAGCCTCGAGGAGGTCATCGCGCGGCTGCGCACGATCCTGCGGCGCGCGGGCAAGGTGTCGGAAGCCGAACGCAGCTCCCGCATCGTCTTCGCCGACCTCGAACTCGACGAGGACACCCGCGAGGTCTTCAAGGCGGGCCAGCCGGTGTCGTTGTCGCCCACCGAGTTCACCCTGTTGCGCTACTTCATGCTCAACGCGGGCACGGTGCTGAGCAAGCCGCGCATCCTCGAGCACGTGTGGAACTACGACTTCGGCGGGGAGGTCGGGGTCGTCGAGTCCTACGTGTCGTATCTGCGGCGCAAGGTCGACACCGGCGACGTGCCCCTCATCCACACCGTCCGCGGTGTCGGCTACGTGATGCGGGAACCGCGCACGTGAAGCGCCTGCGGTCGCTGCCGCTGCGCTGGACCCTGGTGGCAGCGCTGGTGCTGCTGGCCGGGATCGGTCTGCTCGCCTCCGGCGTCGCCGTCACCTCCGCGCTGCAGAACTCCCTGCTCACCCGCGTCGACCGGGAACTCGAGGAGGCCGCCCACACCTGGGCCCGCCCCGAACGCCCGCCACTCATGCCGCCTGCGGACGCCCCCAGCTCCCAGCGACCCCCGAGCCCGTTCTACGTGCAGGTCGTGGACACCGACGGGCAGGTGCTGTTCGTCGTCAACGACGAGTCCTCCGCCCCGGTCGTGCCCGACGGCCCGACCGAACGGCCGGTGACCGTCGACTCGGTCGACGACGGCCCGCACTGGCGCGTGTTCAGCACCGAGAACCGCACCGGGGTCGTCACCACCGTCGGCATGAGCCTCGCCGAGACCGAGGAGACCGTGGATCGGCTCGTGGTGCTGCAGGCCGTCATCGGCGCCGCCGTGCTCGTGGCGCTGGTGGTGGCCGGCGGTGTGGTGGTGCGACTGAGCCTGCGTCCGCTCGACGAGGTGGAGCGCACCGCCGCCGCGATCGCCGAGGGTGATCTGAGCGAGCGTGTCCCCGAACGGGATCCGCGCACCGAGATCGGCCGGTTGTCGGTGACCTTCAATCGGATGCTCGCCAAGATCCAGGCGGCGTTCGCGGCGACCGCGGCGTCGGAGGAGTCGGCGCGACGCTCCGAGGAGAAGATGCGGCGCTTCGTCGCCGACGCCAGCCACGAACTGCGCACCCCACTGACGACCATCCGTGGTTTCGCCGAGCTGTACCGGCAGGGCGCGAGCACCGACACCGGGATGCTCATGGAACGCATCGAACGCGAGGCCCGTCGCATGGGCCTGCTCGTCGAGGACCTGCTGATGCTCGCGCGGCTCGACGAACAGCGTCCCCTCGACCGCACCCCGGTCGATCTGCTGGCGGTCGCCGCCGACGCGGTGCACGGCGCGCGCGCGGTCGCCCCCGAACGCACCATCGCCCTCGAGATCATCGACGGCCCAGGCACTCCCGAGGTTCTCGGCGACGACGCGCGCCTGCGCCAGGTGCTCGGTAATCTCGTCACCAACGCCCTCACCCACACCCCACCGGCCGCGAAGGTCACCGTGCGGGTCGGCACCGTCGGCGACGACGCGGTGCTCGAGGTCGCCGACACCGGCCCGGGCCTCGACCCCGACGAACGCGAGCGGGTCTTCGAGCGCTTCTACCGCACCGACGAATCCCGCACCCGCGCCTCGGGCGGCAGCGGGTTGGGGTTGTCGATCGTCGCCGCGTTGGTCGCTGCGCACGGCGGGACGGTGGACGTGGAGTCGGAGAAGGGCGTCGGCTCGACCTTCCGCGTCCGGATCCCCCGCTACACACAGGATTGAGGGGGTTGTTGTCGGAACTTCGCGCGCCGAAACGAATTTCACCCCGCCTGCAGCAGGGGTGAACCCCGGGCCACCGCGTCAATTCCACGACGGGTCGAAGAGCACGAAGATCGATTTCCGTGAAGATAAAGAAACTGTGAGTTCCGTTAACTCTCGGTAACACCATTTCCGCTGGCAGAGCGCCCGCATCTCACCATCTGAGAAATTCCCCGGAAGCGGGTGTGATTCTCGTTACACGAGGTTTGCGCGGGGCTTCTCGGAGAAAAGCCAGGTAGACGGTCTGTTTTCTCTCCCTTCCCGATCTACGCCCGGGTGCCGTAGGGCCTTTGGTCCCTCAGTGGACGCAAAATTCGCCTGCCCAACAGTCTGAGAGCCGACCTCATACGTAACACCCCTCACGCTGCGCGAGATGATTCCGGGTGATACTTCCTTGACCGGCAGGACCGCTCTTGGTCCTGCTCATCGGGGAGAAATGAATGTCTCGGGGAGGAGACAACTGTGTGGGGAGGACTGCGGGATGACGACGGTCGATGACAGAGGAGTCGACCCGTCCGATACGCCGCGACGTTCGGCTGTCCGGATGTCCGCGGACGCGTCGCCGCGCGTCGGGCTGAACCGGCGCAAGTGGCAGGGCGCGTATGTGAAGAGGCTGGCCATCACCGATGCGGTGGTCGTCGTCTTGTCCGTGCTGCTGGCCCAGTGGATCCGGTTCGGCTACGAGGACCTGCTCGATCCCGCCAGCGGAACCAACTTCAACTACGCGATCTTTTCCGCCGTCTTCATCGTCGGATGGCTCACGGCGCTGAGTGTGTTCCGCACGCGGTCGCCGCGGGTGATCGGCGCCGGCTACGACGAGTACCAGCGCGTCGTCTCGGCGACGCTGGCGTTGTTCGGGACGATCGCGATGGTGGCGTTCCTGGCTCAGCAGGACATCGCCCGCGGATATCTGGCGATCGCGTTGCCGACGGGTCTGGCGGGGCTGCTGTTCGGCCGGTTGATGTGGCGCAAGGTCGTGGTGCGCAAGCGCAGCCGCGGTGAGTTCCGCACCTCCGTGCTGGTCGTCGGTGCGGCCAAGGCGGTACAGGACATGGCCCGGGACTTCGCGCGTCAGAAGGACGAGGGCTATCGCGTTGTCGGCGTGTGTGTTCCGCGTTACTCGGGTGCGCCGGGGGAGTCCATCCAGGTCGGCGACCGGAGGATCACCATCTACGGCGACGAGCGGTCGGTGGTCGAGGCGGTGCAGCTGTCGGGTGCCGACACGGTGGTGGTGACGGCGACCGAGACGCTCGGCACCGAGGGCATCCAGGATCTGGTGTGGCAGCTCGACCCGCTGGACACGGATCTGGTGGTGGCCACCGGTGTGGTCGATGTGGCCGGTCCGCGTCTGGAGATGCGTCCGGTGGCGGGTCTGCCGCTGATCCACGTCGAGAAGCCCAGCTACCACGGGGCCAAGCGCAGCGGGAAGCGTCTGTTCGACCTGGCGTTCGCGGGTGCGGCGCTGCTGGCGCTGGCGCCGGTGTTCGCGGTGATCGCGGCGCTGATCAAGCTCGACGATCGGGGTCCGGTGTTCTACAGGGCCGAGCGGATCGGTCTGGACGGTGAGCCGTTCGGGATGATCAAGTTCCGGTCGATGGTGGTCGACGCCGACAGGATGGTCGACACGCTGCTCGAGCAGAACGAGGGCGCCGGCCCGCTGTTCAAGATGCGTGAGGATCCGCGGGTGACGAAGGTCGGCCGGGTCCTGCGTCGCTTCAGCCTCGACGAGCTGCCGCAGTTCATCAACGTCCTGCGCGGCGAGATGAGTGTGGTGGGTCCGCGTCCGCCGCTGCGGCGTGAGGTCGAGGCTTACGACGGTCGGGTCAAGCGCCGTCTGCTGGTGCGTCCGGGTGTGACGGGTCTGTGGCAGGTCAGTGGCCGGTCGGATCTGTCGTGGGACGAGTCGGTGCGGCTGGATCTGAAGTACGTGGAGAACTGGTCGATGGTTACCGATGTGCTGATCGTCGGGAAGACCCTCAAGGCGGTCGTCGCCAGCGACGGCGCCTACTGAGTCACCGAAGACCGTAGGAGAGGCCTCGGACCGGACAGGTCCGAGGCCTCTTTCGTTTTCCACGCGACGTTTCCGGCAGCCGCTCCCCGGTCACACAAGAGGGAACCGACGTCCCCCGCACACGAGGAGTGCCCGGCATGGTCAGCGTCTCCGACAGCTTCGACATCGACGCCTCACCCGAGCAGGTGATGCGCGCCCTCGAGGATGTCGAACACATCCCCGACTGGTCGTCGGCACACAAGCGCGTGGAGGTGCTCAGCCGCTACGACGACGGCCGCCCGCGCCGGGTGCGCATGACGTTGTCGCTGTTCGGGTTTTCCGACACCGTGACGGTGGAGCACCAGTGGACCGGGCATTCGACGTCGTGGTCGCTCGTCGAGAGCTCCATGCAGCGCAGCCAGGACGGGGAGTACGCCGTCGAACCGAGTGGGGACGGCACGCGTGTGCACGTGACCATGTCGCTCGACCCGAAGGTTCCGGTGCCGGGTTTCGTGCTGCGCCGGGGACAGAAGCACGCGGTCGAGGCGATCCGGAAGGGACTCACCGGCTTTGTGTACAGCCACTACACATAACGCCGAGGAGGCGGGACTGTGGGCACGACCGATGCCGGCCGATCTCTCGGCCGGCATCGGTGTCGGTTCATCGCCCGCGGCCCCCTGCGCTTCCCGTGCCGATGATTGCACTTCCGCTGCTCAGGCCCGAGCTTCCCGTTCCCGGGTCGGGCTGGTCATCGAGTCCGTCCTCCGGCCCGAAGGAGAACACGACATCCTCTGCGCTGGAGGTCGACTCGACCACCGTTACCGGGATCCGAGCCGATCGGCCGTCCTGCTCGACGATGATGTGGTGTTCCCCCATCTCCGCGTTGTCCGGCACGTTCACCGCCAGCAATGCATTGCCGTCCTCATCGGTTTCGAAGGTGCCGACCACTTGTGGATCGGAGGCGAAGATCGTGACGCCGGGCTGACTTGCAAGCCATCCGCCGAGGGAGATCAGAACCTGCTGCCCTCGCTGCAGCAGGGTCGGCTTGGGTTCGGCTGTTGGAAGCGAGTATCCGAGGTCCTGCATGATCCGATATGCGGCGCATTCGTAGAGGACGGTGTTCTTCTGGCCCGTCACCGGACAGGTGATCTTGGTATTGGATGACCCGTAGGAGCCATGACCGAGGTATCCCAGGATGAGATCGGATTCCACCGTGTCCTGGCTGTTCACGCGCGGGTTGCAAATGACGTCACGCGACAGGCAGAACGAGCTGACCACGTTCCTGTGGCCGCTCAGATAATTCCGAATGTCGGCGTCAGCTTCCATGTTCATTCGGACGACCAAGCCGGTGTAGCTCGTTGCCGTGCCTTCGTGTCGCTCACCCACTCGTCCGGGCCGCGCGTTGGGATCCCCGAAGAAGACGACGGATTTGATGATCCCGACTTCTTCCTCTTCCGCGTTCTGGGCGAGATAGCGGTTGATGACATTCGCGCCTTGTGAATATCCGGCCAGCGCGACACGTGTATCCCCGTCGCACTTGTCGTAGAGGGCCTTTACGATGCGCTTCAGGTTCGCAGCGCCGATCTCGACTGATTCTGCGTACCCTGCTGGGTACTGACGGTCGAGAGGGTTCACAGGAATGGCCGGGTAGGCCACGGGCATGAAGTTGAAGTCGTAGTCCACGGACGACTGTCGCTGCAGGAAGTCGAACATCGGTGCCAGCCGACTACCGATGCCGAGATCGACGGTGCCGTCCTCGTGATAAGGCTTGTTCTTACTGGCGTTCACCCGGTAGTAGGCGAGATCCGGAGTCTGAGGATCCTCGTTCGAGCCGCGAACACCGATGAAGGTCGGCGACCCGCAGACGATCCCCGGACGAAGGTCACCGGATCCGGTGGTTACGGCCGATGAAATGGCCGAACTGAGTTCTTCGGTGTTCGTCGCGGTGAAGTACTGACCGCCCGTGACGTTCGCAATGCAGCTCAGTTCGCTTTCTGCATTGCTGGGAGCGTTGAAGCCGACTGCATGGACCCGGAAGTCGATGCCGAGCTGATCCTTCAACTCTGCAGCCGTGACACACGGGTCGCCGCAGGTGCTGTAGCCGTCGCTGATCAGGATGATGGTGCGATCGCCGCTGGAGGGCAGATCGTTCGCGGCTGCTCGGAGTGCATCGGGCGTAGGAGTGCCGCCGCCGGCCCAGAGGCCGTTGGCAGCAGATTCCAACTCGTCACGGTTGTCGGTACCGACGGGCACGAGCAGGCGGCCCCCGTCGCCACATTCCCCTTCGAACGAACGCAAACCTGCAGCCTGTCCCGGAGCGAGAGCATCGATGCCCGCGCGCAGGGCTTCCTTGGCCTGTTCCAGCGGCGTGCCGTACATGGAGCCGGAAGTGTCGACCACGAACAGGACGCTTGGTTCAGCTGGGTCGGCGTGGGCCAGGAGTGCCGCGATCGAGCCGAGGGCCAGGGCAACTGCCCCCGTGAGAGTGACGAGAGCTCGACCGACGATCTTCGGTACTCGCGAACGCGATCTGTGTTTACTCATGGGCAGCCACCTGTCTTTTGCGTGTTCTGCCCAGATAGGCAGCACTCCGCTTTGTATCGGCGGGAGATGAGTCCTGTAAATCGTGTGATCGAACGACACAGAGGCCGAGATCTGGGCGCCGTTGCTTGCCGACTCGGCATCTGATCCCGGAGGCAAGTGATCACCTCGGGTGAGTTCTTCGCGTTGCCACGTGTCGGTAACGATCTTGTGCGACGATTTCGGACATATAACGGGTGGGGGCGTCACAGGGAGGTGGCGCCGTCGACACGGGATATCGGGTGCCGAGTGGATCGGTGATTCGTGCTCCGCAGCGTCTCGGGGAGGAGACACGGTGAGGGTTCTTTCGTCATGACCGCGGTCGGGGAGCAGAACTACAAGTCCGCGAACCGCATTCGCCACCGACGCACGGACGCGTCCGGGGCCACGCGATGGGACTGGCAGAAGTCCTACATCACCAGCCTGTTCTGGACGGACGCGGCGATCGTCGTCGCGGCGGTCCTGCTCGCGCACGTGGTCCGCTTCGGCCACGACGCGACCACCACGGTGCACGGCCTCGGCTCGCTGGACTACACGATGGTCTCGACCGCCTTCGCCCTCGTGTGGATCGGCTTCCTCGCCCTGTTTCGCACGCGCTCGCACCGGGTGATCGGGGCGGGTTTCGAGGAGTACCAGCGGGTCGTGTCGGCCTCGCTCAACCTGTTCGGGGCGGTCGCCATCGTGGCGCTGATCTTCCGGATGGATCTCGCGCGCGGCTACCTGGCGATCGCGCTGCCCGCCGGTCTCGCCGGCCTGCTGTTCGGGCGGTGGGTGTGGCGGAAGATCGTCGCCAGGAAGCGTCGCCGCGGCGAGTTCACCACGGCGGTGCTGGTGGTGGGTGGCTCCCGGGCCGTGCGGCACATGGCGAGCACGTTCCATCGGCAGATCGGCGAGGGTTACCGCGTCGTGGGCGTGTGCGTCCCGCGGTACTCGGGCATGCCCGGCGAGCACGTCGACGTCGAGGGTCGGAAGATCCCCGTCTACGGCGACGAGAGCACCGTCGTCGAGGCGCTGCGTGAGTCCGGCGCCGACACGGTGGCGGTGACGGCCACCGAGACCCTCGGCCACGAGGGCATCCGCGACCTGCTGTGGAAGCTCGAACCCGAACGCGCCGATCTCGTGGTGGCGACCGGCGTCGTGGACGTGTCCGGCCCGCGCCTGGAGATGCGCCCGGTGGCGGGCCTGCCGCTCATCCACGTCGAGAAGCCCAGCTACCACGGCGCGAAGCGCAGCGGGAAGCGCCTGTTCGACCTCGCGTTCTCCCTCGCGGCACTGCTCGTGCTGTTTCCGGTGTTCGCGGTGATCGCCGCCCTGATCAAGCTCGACGACCGCGGGCCCGTCTTCTACAGCTCGGTGCGCATCGGGCTCGACGGAAAACCGTTCGGGATGATCAAGTTCCGCTCGATGGTCGTGAACGCCGACAAGCAGGTGACTTCGCTGTTGGAGAAGAACGAGGGCGCCGGCGTGCTGTTCAAGATGCGCGAGGATCCGCGGGTGACGCGGGTCGGCCGCATTCTGCGCCGCTTCAGCCTCGACGAGCTGCCGCAGTTCGTCAACGTGCTGCGCGGGGAGATGAGCGTGGTGGGGCCGCGACCCCCGCTGCGGCGTGAGGTGGAGAGCTACGACGGCCGGGTCAAGCGCCGCCTGCTGGTGCGACCGGGCGTGACGGGCTTGTGGCAGGTGAGCGGCCGGTCGGATCTGTCGTGGGACGAGTCGGTGCGGCTCGACCTGTCGTACGTGGAGAACTGGTCGATGGTCAGCGACCTGCTGATCATCGCGAAGACCGTCAAGGCCGTGGTGACGAGCGAGGGCGCGTACTGAGACCCGCCCTGGAAACAAGATCGACCGACCGATAGCGTGATCCTGTCGCTGTGCCCCCCGGCAGGCGACACCGGGCCCCGCCGAATGGTTCCTCGCATGCCCAATCGGCGGGGTCCTTCTCTGCGCCGCGTTTGCGGGCCCGACGCGTCGGGAAGCCGTTCCGAGGACCGCGAACCACACCTCGACCCGCAGGACGGCACTCCATGTCAGACGACGACGCCCACCGGACCCGCACCGACCAGCTGCACTTCCAGGACCCGGTCGCGCGCTATCCCTCCATCTCACCGCCGAAGCAGGACCAGCCGGAACCGGGCCTCGACGCCGACCTCGTGCCCAAGGCGGACATCGGCGAGTTCTCCTACCGCGGCACCGGACGCCTGACGGGCCGCAAGGCCCTCGTCACCGGCGGCGACTCCGGCATCGGCGCCGCCACCGCCATCGCGTTCGCCCGCGAGGGCGCCGACGTCGCGATCTCCTACCTGCCCGACGAGCAGCCCGACGCCGAGAAGGTCGCGCGGATCATCTCCGACAGCGGCCGCAAGGCCGTGGCCATCCCCGGCGACCTCGCCAACGCGTCCTTCTGCGCCGACGTGGTGAACAAGGCGGCCGACGAACTCGGCGGCCTCGACATCCTCGTCAACAACGCCGGCAAGCAGATCGCTGTCGACGGGCTCGAGGACCTCGACGACGACCAGCTCGAGCAGACCTTCCAGGTGAACATCCTCGCGATGTTCCGCACCACGCGCGCGGCGCTGAAGCATCTGCAGCCGGGGTCGACGATCATCAACACCACGTCGATCGTGGCGTACCAGCCGTCGCCGCCGCTGCTCGACTACTCGTCGACGAAGGCCGCCATCAACAACTTCACGAAGAACATGGCAACCCAGTTGGCGAGCAAGGGTATCCGCGTCAACGCGGTGGCGCCGGGCCCGATCTGGACGCCGCTGCAGCCGTCGGACGGCCAGCCCAAGGAGGAACTCCCCGAGTTCGGGCAGAGCACGCCGCTGGGCCGGGCCGGGCAGCCCACCGAGCTGGCACCGGCCTACGTCTTCCTGGCGTCACCGGAATCCAGTTACGTGGTGGGGGCGACGATCCACGTCAACGGCGGAATGCCCTCGCCGTAGAGCGGATACGACGATGCCCGCGCGGAACGCATCCGCGCGGGCACCTGGCTGTGTCAGACGGCGTCGGCCGCCGCGGTACGCCCGAAGATCCGGGCAGAGGCGGTGGAGATGGGCACCACGGGTGCCGCGCCGGGAATCGAGTGGAGCAGCGCCGTCACGATCTGGCCGGGATCGGCGCAGGTGCTCGAGTACGAAACCTCACGGACACGCAGTTTTTGCAATGAGAGTGCTTCGGCTGCAGTGCAGTAACCGTCGAGTATGTCTTCCGCCACGATGGCGTAGTCGAGGTCGTCGTCGACCTCGGAGGTGATCTCGATGCCGGCATCGGCGAAGCGGGACCGGAATTCGGTCCAGCGGTCGGCCTCCACGGGGTCGGTAGGAGCGCCGAGGAAGAGAACCCGGATCTGTTGGGTATCACGCACGGAATTCGTCACAGGCTTCTCCCGAGGGTCGTCGGTCAGGTGGACGGAGGATTCCGCTCCCGGTGGGGAGCTACACCTCCACCTGCGAGATGTGTTGTTTCACACTGTGTACAGCACGTGTTCACACCTTCGCCACCCGAATGGCGCCCGGACGGCGAGAATGTGACCTAAGTCGTCCCAAAAGGGTGGTTCGCGTGGCTGTTCCGGATCCGTGGCGGGACCATGGACCCGGACGGGACGATTCACCCGGCCGGTTCGACCACCACCACACCCGGCCCCACACCGCGGGCCAGCGCGGCCAGCACCTCGAGCACCGACAGCGCGGTGACCGCCGAGGTCCGCCCACCGGAGGACGGGTCGACGGCGTTGGTGAAGCTCAGCTCGTAGCGACCCACCGGCGAGGTCCACTCCAGGACGTGCCGGGTCTCGGTGGCGGCGGGGTCGGCCACCACGACGACCTCCACCCGGTCGAGCCCGAGGGTGGCCAGGGCGAGGGTCACCGACGAGTTCGACGTCTTGGGGAACCGCAGCGCGGCCTCCCGCGCCGACCCCCGGAACACCTCTCGCGGGGCGGTCAGGGCCTCTTCGACGCCCAGCGCGGTGGGCCGCTTGATGGTGGTGTGCCGCAATCGTGCGTCGGCGGTGCCGGCCCGGGCCGCGGCGGCGAGGATGTCGAAGCCACCGAGCGCCCCGGTGGGCAGCAGCACGCGGCCGGGCCCGTCGACGAGGACCTCCGGATCGGCGCACTCCGCGAACACCCCGGCCGAGCAGACGACGACGTCCTTGCCGAGCCTGGTGACGTGCGGGATCAGTTCGCGGGCCGCGGCCACGGTGGCCGCCTCGACCACCAGGTCGCTCGCCTCGAGGGCGTGCTCGGTCTCGGCGACGGTGCTGCGCGAACACAGCACGGCGGTCAGATGGACCCCGGGCACCTCGTCGTGTCGGATCGCGTCGGCGACGGCGTGCCCGATGGCCCCGGCTCCGACCACGCACACCGCGACGTCCTTGGCGGGTGTGGGGAGGACGGAGGAGAGGGAGAGTCCGTTGGTCATACGGCCACCGCCGTCGAATCCCACCGCGGATCCGCCGCGGCGGTGAGACCGTCCGGGGATGTCCGGACGAGTGTGTGCGAGGAACGTGCACCGAGATGTGGCACGTCGCGTCCCTCCTCTCGAACCGAGCCGTCTGCGTCGAGCATCCAGCGGGCGGTGGTGAGCGCGTCTGCCAGCCGATCGTCGGGGAATTCCCTCGGACCGGACAGCAGATGACCGAGCAGTTGTGCATTCCACGGTACCTGTTGGCGCCCTCCCGGGGTGGCACCTAGAAGCCATCCGTTCGGATGCCGTATCCCCCAGGCGTGGAGGGTGGTGAGGGGCCGTCGCCCGGGCACGGGCGAGTTGGGATGGTCGGGGGTGAAGGTGAATCCGCGACCGGCCCGGTTGGACAGCACGAGGTCGTAGTCCTCGACGACGATCCCGCTGCCGTACTGCGGGAACGAGTTCGAGTGCACGAGCACCACGACGTTGCCCTCGTCGTCGGCGGCGGCGATCGTCGACGTGCCCTCGTCGGTGCCGAGGTCCCCGCGCAGCAGTGCGGCGAGGCTCGCGGCGACCGTCTCCGGGGAGACGGTCGACGGGGCGTTGCGGGCGAGGACGTCGGCGAGGGCGGCACCGTAGGTGGGCAGGTGTGTCACGAACAGTGCGCGGGGTGAGTCCTCCGCGACGGGCCGCGACGGTGCGGTCCGTTCGTCCGCGACCGCGGAGCGCAGGTCGGCGGCGGTGAGCACCCCACCGTGCCCCTCGACGGTGCGCAGCAGGGCTTCGGCCAGTGGTCCGTCGTGGAACAGTGCCGCACCGCGTTCGGTGAACTCCTCGAGCGCGCGGGCCAGGCCGGGGAGGACGACGGTGTCGCCCACCTCGTGCGGCCTCGATCGTGGGGAGTAGCGGCACCCCTCGGGTTGGTAGGTGGCCAGCAGTGTGCGCGACTCGGATTCGAGCAGGGCGTTCATCGGCGACCACCACATGCCGCTGCGGGCGAGCTCGACGGCCGGCGCGGTGAGCCGGTCGAGCGGCAGCCGTCCGCGGGCGGCGAGGGCGGCGTAACCGGCCGGGGCGCCCGGGATGCCGACGGACAGTGGTCCCGTGGGCGCGACCTGCCAGTCGGCCGCGGCCGCCGCGTCGTACAGGCCCGCGGCCGCGCCGCCGAGGGCGACGAGCGAGCGGGGTTCGGGATGGTCGGGGGTGACGACGAGCGCGACCACGTCGCCCGCGAGCCCGCACTTCGACGGCAGTGCGACGGTCTCGGCCATGGCCGTCGCGATCGCCGCGTCGAATGCGTTGCCTCCCTCGCGGAGTACTCGTGCGCCGATGGCGGCGGCGGCTTCCGCTCCTGCTGCGACGGCACCGGTGGTGCCGGACGCCACGCAGCCGCGGGCGCGTAGGTCGAGCACGGTCTCACTCCTCGATCTGGCTGGGCCCGTAGTGGCGGAGTTCGATGACGTGGCCGTCCGGGTCGGTGACGTAGACGAGGTCGGCCGGTCCGCGGGCACCCCAGCGGCGGTAGGGGCCGTCGATCTTCTCGAAGATCCCGGATTCGACGAGGGCGTAGAGGTCGGTCTCCTCGATCTCGATGGCGAAGTGGGAGACGTTGGTGCCGGTCTTGGGGTTGCGGGCGTCGAGGTCGAGGATCTGGCCGGGGCGGATCTCGACGGAGGGGAACGGGACTGTGCCGGCGCGGTATTCGTCGAGCCGGTGGACGAGGAAGCCGAACTTCTCGACGTACCAGCGGAGCGATGCCTCGGGATCCGCGACGCGCAGGACGATGTGGTCGAGCTGCTTGACGGTGACGGAACCCTGTCCGGTTGCGGGGATGTGTGAGTACGTGACGGTCATTGGTATGTTGTATCCAATCTGCGTTACGCCCGAAGGCTTCCGGGGTGAACGACATGTTTCCCGCGTGTACGCGATGTTGAAACATCTATTTCTCTTGTACCGGTGATGGATTGGCGGGAAGTTCGCAACCCCGTGTTCACGTCGACTCGGCTACGATCACGGGTACTGCATCATTCGCGTATCCAATAGCCAAGTGAGGAAGCCAATGTCGTCTGTCGGATCGCGCCACCGTTCCCTTCGCGACGAGACCGTCGACGAGCTCCGGCGTCTCATCCTCGACGGTGAGCTCGCCCCCGGTGAGCGGCTGTCGGAACTGAGCATGTCGGAGCGTCTGGGTGTCTCCAGGCTTCCTGTGCGCGAGGCGTTTCGGCGGCTGGAGGCCGAAGGTCTGGTCGAGTCGCTGCCGCGGCGCGGTGTCCGCGTCGTCGAACTCGACCAGCACGAGCTCGACACCGTCCGGGAGATGCGTGTCGCGCTCGAGCTCATCGCGGTGCGCCGCACCATCGTGAAGGCCGACCCGCAGGTGCGCGCCACGCTGCGCACGATCCTCGAGAAGGGCAACGAGGCCACGGAGGCCGGCGACCGCGAGACCCTCGACGCCCTCAACGACGAGTTCCACGAGGTGCTGGGCGAGGGAAGCGGATCCCGTTTCCTCTCCGAGGTTCTCCGGTCCGTGCGCAACCAGGCGCACCACCTCGTCGGCGGCAAGAGCCACGCGGTGGGACCGTCCTGGTCGGAGCACGCCGCCATCATCAGCGCGACCCTCGACAACGACGAGGAGCTGGCGATGATGCTGATGCGCCGCCATCTCACGCAGCGGCACGTCAACCAGGGTGGGGCCGAACGCGCCGAGGTGTGAGGGGTCAGGCGAGGAAACGGAAGAAGCGGGTGTTCTCGGGCAGGTGCCGGGTCTCACCGCGGTAGCGGTGGGCGCCGACGGTCCAGCCCTGCTCGGCCGATTCGTGGACGGTCACCGTCTCGAAGCCGGCCTCGGCGAGCACGGCGAGCACCTGCGCGGCGTCGGTGCCGCGGGTGCCGTAGGTGCTCCACACGACGAGACCGCCCGGAGCGCAGAGCGAGGGGAGGGTCTCTGCGGTCCGGGCGGCGTCCTGGGGGGAGATGTTGGCGAAGACGCCGCACAGGACGACGAGGTCGGCGGGCACCGCACCGGCGTACACCGCTGTGGTGCCGGCATCGCCGTGGATCACCTCGACGTCCGCCAGCCGGGTACTTCCCAGTGCCCCTTCGAGGAACGACACGTTGAGCGGATCGATCTCGATCATGCGTGCCGTGACGTCCCCGCCGCGGGGGTGGTGGATGAGCACGGGCAGCAGGTCGCGGGCCTGTCCCGAACACGCGCTCACCGCGCGGAGGGGACCGGCGGGAGCGGCGTCGAGAGCCTCGTACAACACGTCCTGGACCATCTCGAGCCGGTCGGTCTCCACCGAGTCGAGGGCGTCGTAGGGGGCGTGCCAGGAATACCAGGACTGTTCGGGCAGCGTCGGCACGGCGTCAGGCCTTCGGTGCGTCCGAGGCGTCGAGACCGATGCGCTGCAGGCGGTCCTCCGCAGTGCCCTCGATGACGCATTCGAGCTGCGTGGCGTTGAGTGCGGCCATCTCGGGGATCTTCTTCTGCGCCAGGTGCTGTCGCTCGAACTCGGCCATCGACTCGAAGTGTGCCTCGAGCACCATGTGGTGGAGTCCGCCGAAGGCGGGGGCCCAGACGGAGTAGGGGGTGAGGCCGGCGGCGGTGAGGAGGGCGTTCTTCTCGCGCTGGGCCTCCATGAACTTCGGCAGGGTGCCGAACTTCAGGTTGCGCAGGATCTGGTGGCGGTACGACATCGTTGTCCTTCGGAAAATGCTGCAGGGGGTGGGGGACGGGTCTACGGGGTGTCCATGTGCGGCACCTTCACCCAGCCCTGGTCGAACGGGGTGGTGAAGAAGTTGTGCACGCGCATGTAGGAGATCAGCCACTTGCCGTCGACGCGGCGGAAGTCGTTGTCGTACGAACCCGCGATCCACAGCGGCTGGTCGCCGCGGTAGGTGCAGGCCTGGAAGTACATGAACCGGCCACGGGCGACGTCGCCGTCGAGATCGATGGACGGGTTGGTGACGAAGTGGGCGGAGAAGGGCATCCGGGCGACGTTGCGGTCGAACTTCTTGATCAGCGCCTCGTGGCCGGTGGCCGCCCAGCCGGGATTGCCGTGGGGGCCCACACTTTCCCAGGAGCCGTCCTCGGTGAACAGGCGGGCGACCTTGATGCCCTTGTCCTCCTTGGCGTCGGTGGCCGCCATGTAATCGACCATCAGGCCGGTGATCGCTTCGCGCGATTCGAGTTCGTCGAGGCGGCGCAGGACCGTCTCCATGACGCGGGGGTCGGTGAGGTAGGAGGTCTCAGACATCGGCGGTGAGTGCCTTTCGGTAGCGTTCGATGAGCCACTGGTTGAGCTGCGGGATGTTCGATTCCAGCCACGACAGCGGGCCACGGGGCGCGTACCGCGAGCGCAGGCCCTGCTGGAGCGCCTCGGTGGTCACCGCGTCCTGGTGGATGGCGAGTTGCTTGCGCTCCATGAACTTCTCGTACGCCTCGTGGAAGCCGGGCTCCTCGACGGCGGACTTCGGGTAGAGGTTCACGCGACGCAGGTTCATCGAGCCGGGGCCGGTGGGGTGGATCATCGCGAGCTGCACGAAGGTGGGCTGCAGGATGGAGAACAGCATCGGCGGGATCGACGCGAACATCACACGCTTGCGCTGTTCCTCGGTGAGGCCGGGGATGATCTGGGTGGTGCGCTTGCCGTCGGTGCTGGCGAGGCCGGCGTTCTCGTCGACGAGGTAGGTGGGGTGCATGATCTGGCCGTCCCCCTCCTCGAAGTCGAAGAAGCGGGCGTTCTTGGCGGGCGCGGCCTCGTGCACACCGCGGTGCACGTAGCTGGTGTGGTAGGGCTCGAGTGCGTTGTCGTGGTGGATCTTCCAGTTCCACTTCTGGTCCTCGTAGACCACCGCGGGCATCGCGACGAGCTCTTCGAGGCCGAAGGTCGACAGTTCCTCGTCCATGCGGCGGACGGAGGGGGCGAGGGGTTCGGCGTTGTCGTCGAAGTTGATGAAGACCAGGCCGTGGAAGATCTCGTGCCGGATCCGGGGGAGCCGGATGGTCTCGCGCAGCTTCTTGACGGGCACGGTCTCGGTCATCGACGGGGCGGCGACGAGTCGGCCGTCGAGTTCGAACTGCCAATTGTGGTAGGGACACTTCATCCTGCGCCCGTTGAGGCAGGGGGAGGAGGGAGTGCGGCCCTCACCGGCGAGACCGCCGAAGAGGGGCTGTCCACGATGCTGGCACACGGCCGACATCACGCGCACCTCGCCGGTGAGGTCGCGGAGCATGACGATGGGTTCGTCGAGGATGGTCAGCGGCAGCTGGTCGCCGGGTTGGGGGATCTCGTTGACGTGCCCGATACACAGCCACTCACGGGAGAAGATCGCTTCCTTCTCGAACTCCCAGAAGTCCTCGCTGGTGTAGACCTCGGGCGGCAGCAGGCGGGCGGTGGCGACGGGATCGGTGCATCCGTCGACGTCGGCGAGCACTCTTTCGGCGGCCGCGATGGCGCGGGGACTCAGGGGCCTCTTCACGGTTCGCTCCTTACTCGAGGATGTTGTATCCAGACTAGGAATCGGTCGTTACGCGGGTGTGTCGTCGTGTGAAGCGTGAGAAAACGTCTCCGCCCTGATATTTCGGACGCATACCTCTCTCTGTCAGGATGGCGGAGCGCCGGTGCGGCACCGGAGGTCGAATGCATCTTGTATCCAGAATGGAGTGAGGTTCCGGCGTGGAAAGAAGCGGTACTGCCACATCCACCGACACGATCGTCGCTGCCGTCCTGGACCGCGCCGCCGAGCAGGGGATCGACCCTGCCTGGCTGAAGGACGAGGTCGTGGAGTTCTACCGGGACCTCCATCGGTATCCCGAGCTCTCCGGCACCGAATACCGGACCCAGTGGGCCATCGGTGAGGCTCTCGCCGTCGCCGACGTCTGGTTCCAGGAGTGCACCCCGTCGGGGCTGGTGGCGGTGCTGCGGAACGGGCCCGGCCCGGTGGTGTGGGTGCGCGCCGACACCGACGCCCTGCCTCTGACCGAGCAGACCGGCCTGCCCTACGCCAGTACGGTCACCCAGGAGCTACCCGACGGCAGCGTCGTCGGCGTCATGCACGCCTGCGGACACGACGTCCACACCGCCGCCCTGGTGGGCTGCCTGCGGCAACTCGACCGCGAGCGCGACGGCTGGAGCGGCACGGTGGTGGGCATCTTCCAGCCCGCCGAGGAGACCGGCCGCGGTGCACTGGCGATGCTCGACGAGCTCCTGAACGGTGAACCGGCCGAGCACGTCCCGCGGCCCGACGTCGTCTACGCCCAGCACGTCACGTCCGCTCCGCTGGGTCGGGTGGTGTGCCGGCCCGGATGGTTCCTCTCCCACCAGCGTTCGTGGCGGGTGACGGTGCAGGGGCGGGGTGGGCACGCGTCGCGACCCCACCTGGCCCGCGACCCGATCGTCGCCGCTGCCTCGATGGTCGGGACGCTGCAGACGGTGGTCTCCCGCGCCGTGGACCCGTTCCGGATGGCGGTGCTCACCGTCGGCACCTTCCACGCCGGGACCAAGGAGAACATCATCCCGGCCGAGGCCGTGTTCACCGTCTCCGCCCGCACCTACGAACCCGAGGTGTCGCAGGTCGTGGAGGAGACGATGCGCCGCATCCTGGAGGGGGAGGCCGCCGCACACGGGGTGAGCATCCGGATCGAGGAGGTGTCGGACATCCCGGCCTGCTACAACGACCCCGCCGCGACGTCGCAGGTCGCCGATGCCCTGACCGGCGTCTTCGGTGACGATGTCGTCGCCCCACCGGATCCGTTCCCGGCCGCCGACGACTTCTGCCACTACGCCCGGGTTCTCGGTGTGCCGGCGGTGATCTGGAACTTCGGGGTGCAGGCGGCGGAACTCTTCGACGGCGACGAACCCCCGCCCCGCAACCACGACGCCCGCTTCGCTCCGCACCCGGAGCACGCGGTGACGCTCGGGGTCGTCGCGGCCACGCGGGCCGTCACCAATTACCTGCGCTCGTAGTTGGATACAGAAAACAGCCGAATCGACGGTCCGCGGGGATCCCGAACCGGAATTCGGATGAATCGGAAACATCTTCGAAACCGTTCGAGCCTTCTGCCGTAAAGACTTCTGGATACAACATTCCGTGTCGGTCGATGTTCTGTCGGCCAGAATTTCCTACAGGAGGAAGCGTGCCTGGGTCATCTCAGCCCTACATCAGCCGCGCGGAGCCGCCCGTCGCCACCCTGAACGACGAGCGTGTTCGCCTGCAGGACGTGTGCATCGTCCACGGTCGCGGCGACAAGGCCGTCGTGGCGGTGGAAGGCGTCGACCTCCGCGTCGGAGCCCGCGAGATCGTCTCGATCGTCGGGCATTCCGGCTGCGGCAAGTCCACGCTCCTGCGGGCGATCGCCGGTCTCCTGCCCAATTCGTCGGTGCAGGGCGACCTCTCGGTCATGGGCCGTACACCCGAGGAGGCCCGCAAGTCCGGGCTCATCAGCATGGTCTTCCAGGAATCGGTCCTCGCGCCCTGGCGCACGGTGGAGCGCAACGTGACGCTCCCGCTCGAGGTGGCGCGGGGCCGCACCCGCACCCCCGGCCGCACCGCCTCGGAGCAGCTCGAACTGGTCGGCCTGAAGGGCTACGAGAAGCGCTACCCCAAGCAGCTTTCTGGAGGACAGCGTCAGCGCGTCTCGCTCGCCCGGGCACTGATGATGGAACCCGAGGTGCTCCTCATGGACGAGCCGTTCGGGGCCCTCGACGAGATCACCCGCGACGAGATGCACTCCGAGCTGCTGCGCATCTGGGAGGCCACGCACGCGTCGATCATCCTCGTCACCCACTCCATCGCCGAGGCGATCTTCCTGTCCGACCACGTCGTGGTCATGTCCTCGTATCCCGGCCGCGTCGCCGACACGATCAGCATCGACTTCCCCCGGCCGCGACGCAACGAACTCAAGGACTCTCCCGAGTTCGCCCGTATCGCCCACCGCATCCGCCTGTGTCTGGAGCAGAACCGATGACCACCGTCGCCGTCCCCACCACAGCCACCTCCACCCCCACCGAGGCTCCCGTCCGGGCGGTCATCCCCCCGCCGCCCGGACGGGACTCCTCTTCCGCATCTTCAAGTTCGCCCGCTCGTGGCTCGTGCTGGGCCTGGCGGTCGTCCTGTGGCAGGTGGTGGTCGAGGTCTTCGACATCCCCCCGTACATCCTGCCGGCGCCGACGGAGATGATCGCCTCCTTCGCCGACAACCCCGGCCTGTTCCTCGAGGGACTGTGGGCCACCACCCTGATGTCCCTGGGCGGCTTCGGTGTCGCCATCGTGGTCGGTGTGGTGCTGGCCGTGCTCATGGCCCGCAGCGCCCTGTTCGAGGAATTGGTCTACCCCTTCCTGAACATCATCCGAGTGATGCCGACGGTGGCGATCGCCCCGCTGCTCATCATCTGGTTCGGCCGCAACGCCCTGCCCATCATCATCTGCTCGTTCCTCATCGCGGTGTTCCCCATCCTCGTCGACGTCGCCCACGGCCTGACCTCGGTGGACGAGGACCTGGTGAGCGTGATGAAGCTGGCCAACGCCAGCGAGCTGTCGATCCTGCTGCAGGTGCGCATCCCCAACGCCCTTCCCTACCTGTTCTCGTCGTTCCGCGTGGCCGCACCGGGCGCGGTGGTCGGTGCGCTCCTCGGTGAGTACATCGGCTCACGCGAAGGTCTCGGTTATCTCATCACCGTCTACTCGGCCCAGCTGAACACCGCCGCGGTGTTCGTCCTCGCCCTGCTGTCCTGCCTCGTCGGCATCGTCTTCTTCAACGTGTGCGTCTGGCTCGAGCGCGTCTGCGTCCCGTGGAAGACCGTCGTGCGCTGAGCCTTCCCCCTCCGAATCCCGCACTTTCCCTACAGCCCCCGGGAGTATCCATGACCCTGCCTGCCCGTCGTACCTGTGTGATGGCCGCCGTCGGCCTCACCACGGCCCTGTTCGCCTCCGCGTGCGGTTCCTCGGACGCCGAGACCACCGAGGACGGACTGACCCCGTTGAACATGGCGTTCGAGTGGACCTGCTCGGGTGACTGGTCGGTGGTCTACGCCGGCCTCGAACAGGGCATCTTCGAGAAGAACGGCCTCGCCCTGAGCTATGACCGCGGCCAGGGCGGCTCGGACACCGTCCCGATGGTCGCGGCCGGCGAGTTCGACCTCGGTCTCCTCGGCGCCGCCCCCACCATCATCGGTGCGGGGCAGGGCCTTCCCATCACCGTGGTCGGTGCCGCTGCGACCTCCGGCCCGGTCACCATCCTGGCGTCGCCGGACATCAAGTCCCCCGCCGATCTGGAAGGGCACTCGCTGTCGGTGCAGACCGATCAGTTCGAGGGCGCCATGTGGGAGGCGTTCGTGACGGCCACCGGCATCGACGGCAGCAAGGTCGACGTCATCCCCTCCGACGACGCGACCACCACCGAGTTCCTCGACGGCAAGATCGACGCGCTGGTGGTGTTCTACCCGACGGCCTCCACCCAGGCGATCCTCGATGCCCGGCCGGACCTGACCGTCATGCCGATGCAGGAGTACGTGCCCGCCTACGGCCACCTGATGGTCGCCAACAACAGCTACCTCGCCGAGAACCCCGACGCTGTCTCCGGTTTCGTGACGGCGTGGACGGAATCGGCCAAGTGGGTGCTGGACAACTGGGACGACGCCTACGACCTGCTGGTGAGCAAGTGCCCCGAAGTCGATCCGGCCGCACTCGAATTCAGCATGGACGCCTACTTCGACGGTTACACCGGCGGTTACGCGGCCGAGAACGGTCTCGGCACCTTCGAGATCGCGGGCATCGAGACCACGCAGGACATGCTCGAGAGCGCCGGTCTCGCCAAGGACCGTCCGATCGACGAGTTCGTGACGCTCGAGTACCTGCCGAGCGAGCCGATCGTCCCGTAACGATGGACGCGCCACGTCCGCGCTCGTCGGCCCGATCCGACGGACGCACCCGCACAGGGGCCGGTACCGTGCCGGCCCCTGTCGGGGTGCGTGGCATCCGCCCGCAGGACGAAACCAAACTGCGAGGCGAACACCGCTTCGCGCCCATGCTCCACACCGACGGCGAACTGCACGCCGTCACCGTGCGGGCACCCGTCTCCCGGGCCGGGATCCGACGGGTGGAAACCGCGGCGGCACTGCGCGTTCCGGGTGCCGTCACGGTGCTCACCGGAGCCGACCTGCCCGGGCGGCGCCTCGGATCGAAGGTGCAGGACCAACCCGTCCTCGCCCAGCACGAGATCCGGCACTTCGGCGAACCCGTGGCCCTCGTCGTCGCGACCTCCGCACGGGCCGCCCGGACGATGGCCACCGTCCTCACCCTCGACCTCGACGTGCTGCCACCCCTGGTCGACCCGAGCCGGGCACTGGATGCGGAGGCACCGCAGGTCGGTCCCGACGGCAACCTCGTCACCACTGCCCGCACCTGCCGCGGCGATGCGAGGGGAAAGCGGGTGGTGCGACGCAGCTGGCGCACCGGCCGGCAGGACGCCGCCTTCCTCGCCCCCGAGGCCGGACTGGCGGTGCCCGACCCCGACGGCACCGTGCACCTGTGGGTGGCCACCCAGGACCTGCACGCCGACCACCTGCAGGTCACCCGCGCCCTCGGTCTCCGCGCCGACGGGCTGGTGCTGCACCACGCCGGCATCGGCGGCGCGTTCGGTGGGCGGGAGGACATCACCGTCCAGGCACACCTGGTGCTCGCCGCGCTGCGCACCGGCCGGCCCGTCCGTATGGCCTACACCCGCGCCGAATCGCTCGCCGCGCACCCGAGCCGCCACCCGATGCGCACCGAGGTGGAGCTGACCTGCGACGACGACGGCCGCTTCGTCTCGCTGCGCACCCGCACCCTGCTCGACGGCGGCGCCTACGCGCACACCTCGCTGCCGGTCACCGCGATCGTCCACGACTTCAGCGCCGGCATGTATCGCTTCGACGCGGTGGACCTCGAGACCACCACCGTCTACACCAACAACCCGCCCGCCGGGGCGATGCGCGGCTTCGGGGCGACGCAGGCCTGTTTCCTCATCGAATCCACCGTCGACGCTGTGGCCGCCGAACTCGGCATCGACCCGATCGACCTGCGGCGCAGGAACCTCCTCGAACCGGAGGAACCGCTGGCCACCACCGGCCAGCCCCTCGCCGGATGTGCCGACCCCCGCGAGGTGCTCGACGCAGCACTGTCCGTCCCGGAACCGGCACGTGCCCCGGCGGAGGGGATGCGACGCGGTACCGGTGTGGCGCTGGGGATCAAGAGCGCCGGCCTCGGGCACGGCAAGCCCGACCCCGCCACCGCCGCGGTCCGGCTCACCCGCAGCGGCGTCGAGGTGATCTCCGCTGCGGCCGACGTCGGCCAGGGCGTCGACGAAGTACTGCGACGGATGGTCGGGCACCACTTCCCGGGCCTGCCCGTGACCGTGCGGGTGGCGGACACGAGTTTCCCCACCGCCGGCGGCAGCAAGGCCAGCCGCCAGACCATGGCCAGCGGGGGAGCGGCCGCCGGTGCCGCAGAACGCCTCGCACAGCGCCTGCGGGAACGAGCCCGGGACAAGGGAAGGCCCGTGCCGGATCGGTGGAGCCACGACGATCTCACGGCACTGCTCGGAGACGACCACGCGGACACCTGGACCGAAACCGACACCAACGACGGGCCACCGACCGGACCGGGCCGTCCCCACAAGGCCTTCCAGATCATGGCCCACCGCGCCGTCGTGGACGTCGACGAACTGACCGGGGAGTGCTCCGTCGTGCAGGTGGTGTGCGCGCAGGACTGCGGACGAGCCGTCGATCCGGTCGCCGTGGAAGGCCAGCTCGTCGGCGGCACCGTCCAGGGCGTCGGCTTCGCCCTGTGGGAGGAACGCGACGTGGATGCCGAAGGACGCCAGCTCACCACCGGATTCGGCGACTACCTGCTGCCCGGCGCGACGGACGTGCCCGAGGTGGTGCCGGTGATCGTCGAACACCCCAAGCTCGATCTGGCGTTCGGCGCGAAGGGAATCGGGGAAGGCCCCTTGGTCTCCTCACCCGCTGCCGTCGCCGCGGCGATCCGAGCGGCCACGGGTGAGCCGGTCGCGTCCATCCCGGCCCGGCGTGTGGTGCCGACGAGAAGCGAGGTGCCCGCATGACCACACACCTGTTCGCCTCCACCTGGGACGAGGCCCTGCACGGCGCGATGACGCGGGACGCGGTGATCGTCGGTGGTGGAACCAGCGTCCAACCCTGGCTGACCAGCACCGGGACGGAGCCGTCGGTGCTGGTGTATCTGCGGGACGTGCCGGGAGCCTGGTCGGTCGTTCCTGCCGACTCCCTGCCGGATGCAACGGCACACTCGGCCGGCCGGTTGCGGGTGGGTGCGATGGTCTCGGTCACCGACCCGATCCTGCGGCCGTTGTTCGGCGGAACCGAACCCTCCTGGTTCGCCACCCCTGCGGTGCGACGGCGGGCCACGGTGGTGGGCAATGTCGTATCGCCGCTCGGGCCACGCGAACTCGTCCCCGTACTGGCGGCGTGTGGAGCGCAGCTGGTCGTGATGGGGGAGTACGGCACCCGCATGGTGGAGGTGACGTCGATACCGATGACCGGACTCGCAGCCGGCGAGATCGCCTGCGGCTTGGAGCTGTGCGATCCGGAGCGCGTCGCCTTCCGTCGAGTGGCACTGCGGCCGAGCGTGAGCCGGTCGGAGGTCGCGGTCGCGGCGGCCGTCGGAGACGGCTGCGGTGCCACGGTATCGATCGGTGTCGGCGGTCCGACACTTCGCCTCGAAGGCGCGGAGGAATGCCTTCGTGATCCCGGGGGAGCCGAGGACTTTGCCGACGCCTGCGTGCGCTCGTGTCTCGCTGCGGGCGATGTCGATCCGAAGACATTGCAACTGGTGAGCGGAATGGCAGAGCGAGTCCACCGCGACCTGCACAACCCGAAGGGGGTATGAGCACGATGACCTCGCAGGAGATGGGCGAATCGGCGACGACCCGGCTTCCCGTGGAGCCCGACGTGCAGGCCGTGGCTCCCACGTGCACGGTCGACGGCCGGCCGACGCCCTTGCCGGAGACCGGCACCGAGAGCCTGTGGGAGGTGTTGGATTCCCACGGCGTCGCACTTCCGCTCGGGTGCGCGAGCGGCCACTGCGGTTCGTGCACCGTCCTCGTGGACTCGGTACCGACCCCGTCCTGCCTCGTTCCACACGCCGCGGCACGGGGAAGCAATGTCGCCACCGTCGCCACGGCAGCCGAGGACGCGCTGATCGCGGCGATGCTCGAGCACGGCGCGGTCCAGTGCGGATTCTGTTCTCCGGGCATCGTCGTGACGCTCTCCTGGTTCCTTCGCAGGGCTGCTGCGGAAGAGCGTGTCGTCACTGCCGACGAGGTGCGGGAGGTCCTGACGGGGCATTTGTGCCGGTGCACGGGATACGCCGCCGTGGTGCAGGCAGCCGTGGCGGCCTCGGCGGAGATATCGGTGCGCGGGTCGGAGACCCCGGTGGAAGGAGCAATGCCGTGAGCCTGATCGCGATCGTGGGTGGGCGGGTGCTCACCATGGACGACCGCCGACGGATCCTCGATCGGGGAACCGTGCTCGTCGAGGACGACCGGATCAACGCCGTCGGACCGGATGACGAGGTGGAGATCCCGGCCGACGCCGAGATCATCGACGCGGCCGGCCAGATCGTCATGCCGGGGCTGGTCAACTCCCACACCCCTGGCACGCAGTCGTTGCTCCGGGCCGGTGGCAATCAGGACCGCGACCTGCTCGACTGGATGTTCAACGACCTGTATCCGGGGCTGGCGGCGTATTCGTTGTCGGACGTGAAGGTCGCGCTCGAACTCTTCTGCCTCGAAAGCATCCGGTCGGGCGTCACCACCGTCGTGCTGAACGACCACGTGCACCCGTTCGATCCACTGCCCGCGATCGACACGGCCATCGAGGTCCTGGGGCGCACCGGCATCCGCGCCGTCTACGCACGCATGTTCACCGACGCCATCAGACCGTCCTCTCCGACCTTCCTCCAGACGGTGCGGGCTAGGGAACCGGAGGTACGCCCGGCGAGTGTTCTACGTGAAACCACCGCGATCCTGAGCGACCTCGACGAGATGTACCGGAAGCACGACCGCAGCTACGGTGGCCGGATCCGCGTGTGTGCGTCACCCTCCACGGCCAGCACGACGTCGTTGCAGGCCCTGGAGTACAGCCGCGACCGCGCCCGAACGCAGGACGGCATCTGGGCTCTGCATCTGTCGGAGACGCCGGGGGATCGGCCGGTCGGTGAGATGAGCGCGGTGCGCTATCTCGACTCGTACGGCCTGCTCGACTCCCGGCTGCTGCTCGGCCACTGCGTGCACGTCGACGCCACCGACATCCGGCTGATCCGGCGGGCGGGCGCGTCGATCTCCACCCAACCGGTGAGCAACGGCGTGCTCGGCTCCGGAATCGCACCGGTGCCGGCGTTCCTCCAGGCCGGCATCAACGTCGGCATCGGCACCGACGACGCGAACTGCAACGACGCCTGCGACGTCCTGTCGGACCTCAAGACGCTGGGCGTGGTGCAACGCGCCGTCAACTGCGACGCCGCCGCGGTGGCCGCCGAGGAGCTGATCGAGATCGCCACGCTGGGCGGTGCGCGAGCCGTGAGGCAGGCCTCCGACATCGGTCGTCTGGCAGCGGGATACAAGGCCGACGTCGTCCTCCTCGATACCCGCAGCTCCCACCTCACCCCCTCGTCGTCGATCCCGGCCGCGCTCGCCTGGCAGGCGACCGGCCGGGACGTCCGCACGGTGCTCGTCGACGGCCGCGTCGTGATGCGCGACGGCGTCGTCGACTGGTTGGACGGGAACGCCGAGGCGGGGCTGCTCGCAACGGCATCCGAACGCGCCGAGGCGATCGCTGAACGCGCCGGTATCGCTACGACGCGCCCGTGGGAGAGTCGAGGTTTCTGGCGACATGGGTAGCCGTGGGTGCGACAGGGCTCAGGAGTCTGCCAGCTTCGTCTCGCCTCAGAGCACGAGGCGGATGTATGCCCGATCGTCGAACGAATCGTTTCCCGGTAACCACGCCTTGGTGCCGCGGAGCTCACCTATGCACAAAGGGTCTGCATTCAGTCCTTCCTTCAAGCGAGCCTCGGCGTCAACAAGGGTGGGACACGACTGGACGTAGCCGTCGGTGTGGAGGACCAGCTCTTTCACACCTATCGGGACGGGAACCACGTCGATGTACTCGCTAGCCTCGGGCATTCATGCCGATTGAGCGGAAACCCGTGTCAATCACGAAGAATGATGCTCTGAGCTGGGATAATTCGACTTGCGAAGGTTGAATCAGTCCCAGTTCGAGGAGCACCATTCCGGTGAGCAAGTCTACGTCCCCCTATCCCCACCTGTCCGCATCAGCCACCGGAACCGGCCTCGTGTCGCATGCCGGCGCGATCCTGCTGCTGCGCACCGCGGAGAAAACCGGACTTGCCACGGCATTGACGACCGAACTCGCACCGTATCGAAAGCCGTTGACCCGACACGATCCCGGCAAGATCGTCCTCGACCTCGCGGTATCCCTCGCACTCGGTGGGGACTGCCTCGCCGACATCGCACAACTGCGCGCTCACCCCGAACTGTTCGGTGCGGTGGCCTCCGACCCGACCGTCTCCCGCCTGATCAGCAGGTTGGCCGCCGACACCGACACCGCGCTCGCCGCGATCGACCGGGCCCGCGCCACCGCCCGCTCCCACGCCTGGGCCGCTGCCGGCACATCGGCTCCCGACCATGCCATCGACGAAGCGCATCCGCTGGTCCTCGACATCGATGCCACCCTGGTCACCGCGCATTCCGAGAAGGAACAGGCCGCCCCGACGTTCAAGCGAGGGTTCGGTTTCCATCCGTTGTGCGCGTTCGTCGACCACGGCACCGGCGGTACCGGTGAACCCGTCGCGATGCTGCTGCGGCCGGGTAACTCGGGATCGAACACCGCCTCCGATCACATCACCGTGGTGCAGGACGCACTCGCACAGTTGCCGCTCGACCCGGCATACCGGGTCGGGAAGAAGGTACTGGTCCGTATCGACGGCGCCGGCGGTACCCACCACCTGATCGAGTACCTCACCAAGCGTCGCCTATCGTACTCGATCGGATTCGGGTTGACCGACGCCCACGCCGACGCGATCGATCTGGTTCCGGAACAGGCATGGACCCCGGCTACGACGCCGACGGGCAGGTCCGCGACGGTGCCTGGATCACCGAGATCACCGACCTACTCGACCTGTCCACCTGGCCGAAAGGCATGCGGGTGATCGTCCGGAAGGAGCGCCCACACCCCGGTGCGCAGTTGCGGTTCACCGACCGCGACGGCCTACGCCTGACCGCGTTCGTGACGAACACCCGCCGCGGTCAGCTGCCAGATCTGGAGGTGCGGCATCGGCGACGGGCTCGGTGCGAGGACCGGATCCGGGCGGCGAAAGCCACCGGCTTGCAGAATCTTCCGTTGCACGGTTTCGACCAGAACCGCATCTGGTTGGCGCTCGTGCAACTGGCATGCGAGCTGCTCGCGTGGATGCAGATGCTCGCCTTGACCGAGGTTCCAGCGCGGCGGTGGGAGCCGAAACGGCTGCGGCTGCGGTTGCTGTCGATCGCGGGGAGGATCGCCCGGCATGCCCGCCGTGTTCGTCTGCGACTGGCTGCGACAGCTCCGGATGTCGATCTTCTCGTGGCCAGCCTGAACCGGCTCGCAGCGCTACCTGCGCCTGCGTGACCTGCATGTACCAGTTTCATCGAGACGAAAGGACACGATTTCCGGGGCCGTGGACCCCGACGCCACCCGACCGTGTCGGGCAGTCGACCGTGGATACCCACCGGATCCACGGTCTCCACATCCAATCCGAAGACCCTCAGGCCGGCACGCGGTCCGCGCGAAAGATTGAGGCTAGGGACAGGAGTGCCGTCGATAGCACCGTATCCCCACTCGCCAAGGGCGTTCCGAAAGGAAATTTGGGCCTGAATCAGGGGAAGCACAGCAGCTCGCCCGGGATCGGTCGTCCGCAGTTCGTCGATCGATATCCCGTCGGCCAATCGAGCTGTGAGTAGTGCAGCGCGGAATTCCGATGTCACCACGTCGATCGCTTTGCTCGGCGCGGTAGTTGGTCTGCCTTGCCACCAAAACCGTGTATCGCCTACACGCCACACCTCGCGCCGAGTGACCGAATAGACGGTGATTGCAGCGGCAGCCGCGCTGCGATCGAGAGGCAGGTTCGCGTGGACATGGTTCGTGACAGCATCCACCATTTCATGGGCATCACAGGAAGGGGGAAGATTTCGTATTGCTTCTGCCGTCAACTCCATCGCCAACTGCCCCGGCGTGGGCCGATCGGTGCCTCGGCCGAATGGGTCGGTTGAACCGTCGATCACGGCGATGAAGTCGTTCGTCAGGACGATGCCGTCCTCGCATGCCCTGTCGTCACCGGATTTGCTACGCACGAACGACTCGGTGACGGTGACCATTGATCCTCCGAGTTCACGCTGAGCTGTGATCTGCGGCAGCATACTACTCACTCGGTGTGTGCCTGCTGATCTCGTCACCGGTCGGCATGCTCGGACAAGGCGACCGTGTAGCAGAAGGGCTGGTATGACGGATTCGGACGGCTTCAGGAGCGGACGCTGGCGTCGGGTGAGGATCGTGCTGCAGTCGAAGTGGTATGCGCTACCTGAATCCCGCAACAGGTGGGCTGTAGTGGTAATTGCCCTCGTATTGGCCGGCGGCTGGTATTGGGTAGCGGCGCGGTCAGCGCGCAACGGCGACCTGATGTCGTCTCCCTGGTTTCGAATGTTCGCTATCGCCGATCCAATTTTTGGCACAATAATAGCTCTCGGCGCAGTGGCGACGGCAGTGAGGTTTTCTCACCAGGCCGGTGCTTGCAGGTGAAGAAGAACGAGAGCCGCAGCAGCGATCGAGCCGATCCTCCACGGACATAGACTGATTCGCTGCAGCGCCTTCCACCGGGTCTTCAGCAGCGCGTTCGCGCGTTCGGCCGGAGCACGCATCGCAGACAGCAGCGTGTTGCGGCAACGAGTGCCGATATCGAGATCACGGCCTTTCGTCGGGACGTGGACGCCGATCCCGGCACCGGTGTACCCCTTGTCGGCGAGGGTGGGCATCCCGCCGGCGGCAGCGTGGTAGAGGGCGCCGAGGATCCCGCCCCGACGAGCAGCGGTGAGGTCGTGCACCGAACCGGGGGCAACCTCGGACACCCAGATCGGGTAGCCGGTCGGATCGGTCAGGACCTGGACGTTGCCGCCGTGGCGGCGATGTTTACCCGAGTACCACACGTCGTGCCCGGACTCGGAACGCTCCCGGCAGCGAGTCGAGGCGATGAGGGTGCCGTCGAGACAGACATGCTCCCAGCCGGACTCGATCCCACGTTCGAGCACGTCGTGCAGGTCCGGGGCGTGCGCAGCGATCACGTCGATACCTTCGTGGAGATACCGGTAGGCGGTGGCCTGCGAGATGCGGGCATCGCGCGCCAGGGTGGCGACGTCGGTGCCGTCGCGGAACCACCGCAGCACCATCAGAGCCTGGACGTAGACGGTCGCGGCCCGCTGCCACGGCCGGCGATCGGTCCTGCGGCGGTGGGCAGCGAGGATACGGGCGACGAAGGTCAGGGTGTGCTCGGGCACGTCGAGCGTGGCACGATAGGTAATCACGTGGGGTCCTGCTCCGGGTTGCTTCTTGCTCGAAACAATCCCTACCAGGCAGGACCCCACGTCCTCTTTTCACGCCACACCGTTCGGATGTCTTTGCTGTCGTCGGTGACTCTCTGGTGAGAAAACCTCAGTACTTGCAGGTCGTTCGGATCGCTGGAGTCGTTACCTGATTCTCGGGGAGGTCAGGCATGCACGCCGGATTGTGGCTCGTCACGTCATACGGGAAACGAGCGGCCAATCTGACCAATACAGGATCATCTCGGTAAAACTCGCCGCACTCGACGATATATACCGAAAGTTGAGTGCGTTCAGTTGGGGCGTACTTCGGGGGCAAGGGTTACGCCCCGGCGATTTCGTATCCGTTGTGCTTGCCGACACGCCAGATCGGAGCCCCGGTTCCACCGAGGCGTGGGGACGCGTCTCAACTACCGAACAGCTGGAGTTGGTCTATCGGATGACGCGGGAAGTGCTTGCACCAGGTCATCAGCTGATCATTCCCGCCCTGGTTTACCGTCAGGATGTCGAAAAGGTCCGGTCGATCGTCCAAAATCTCGCAACTTTGTTGGAGCGTGATTACCGAGGGTCGGTCCCGGTGGATGTGACCAAACTCGAAATCGCCGAGAAAGGGAGGCGATTCGGAGATTGGGTCTCGGCCTTCATGGGCTCCTACATCCTTGCAGACGGCATTGCTTCCCGGTCGGGTGTGATCGCGCGTACCGTCGTACATCACAGGGCCCGTTGGAAGTCGGTCGGCGGAGAGCCAGAAGTGCCGACGAACGGTGGACGCAGGAAGAGAGAGTGGACGATCGCCGACGTCTCACCCCATGCGGCGCTACATGGAAATGATCAGCAGGACTGCCCCGCTGTCCGAGAAGATGTAGATGCTGAGACCAAGGTATTTCGCCCGGGCGACTATGACGGACGAATTCTCAGCTTGCGGGCTGTTCAGACCGCCAAGCATCTCGAGTCCGGCGAGTATCTGGTCGAATTCCACACCGACGAAACGTGCTACGCCATCACCGAGAACGATCGGTATCGCAAGTGCAAGCACCTGCCCTCCACTCCGGAGGTGGCCGTATCGGCCCCGCGGTGTGAGAGCGACCAGGAGACAGGTGAGATCCGGATCGAGTCCAATAGAACAGTGCTTCTCAATACTGCAGTCGGTGTGATCAGCATTGATCACGCGGGCGAGCCCACCTTGCTACTGGCGCAGAGGAGCGGTCACGCACGGAACGCCACAAATGTGGTGTCCGCGACGGCGGGTGGCGTATTCGAGCATCGCCGGGGAAGTGATGACGCTGATTGCGATGCGCTCGGGGTGCCTGATCCGCTGACGTCTGTGATACGCGAAACCCGCGAAGAGTTGGGACTCGATATTGCGCGTTCCGACATGGTCCCAGTGGCAGTGATGCTGGCCAACATTCAGGGGAGACCCCGAATGAAGAATGGCGAGACGGACCGCAACAACGGGCAGCTCGTGGCCACCATCTGTTACCTCACTCTGACCGATATGTCGGCAGCGGACATCATGCGTCAACGGCAACTGCATGCAGACTGGCACACTGGTCGATTCGAACTCTCGGATATTGTCGGTATCTCTATTCCCACCCCCGATGATGCATCTGTCCATGGCCATGAGAAAGTCCCCACTGGTGGCCGAGTAACGGTCCCCACCGGTGGCCAGATGAAAGTCCCCGCCTCGTGTTCGTCGTGATTCCCACCGGAACACCAGGCCTGAGCGGTGAAGGTGAAGGTGCCACCCAGTCACCTGTCACCGCCCAGGGAGTTCCATTGAAGTCTGCGAAGGACCGCATGGACATCATTTCCGCCTACCGCGAGGTCGGCACCTACCGAGGCGCCGCCGAGATGTGCGGCACCACCCACAAAACCGTCCGCCGTGTCATCGAACGATTCGAAGCCGGCGACACCCCATCCCCACGACATCCCCGTCCCCGCAACTACGACACCGTCACCGAGATCGTCGCAGAACGCATCGCCTCGTCCCGCGGCAGAATCTCCGCCAAACGCCTGCTCCCCATCGCCGCGGCCGCCGGATACACCGGCTCGGACCGTAACTTCCGCCGCCTCGTCGCCGACGAGAAAACCAAGTGGCGCAAGAACAATCACCGCGGGCGCCGCCCCGCCGTGTGGACACCGGGTGAATACCTGGTCATCGACTGGGCCACCCTCGGCGCCGGCCTGCACCTGTTCTGCGCGGTGCTGGCGTATTCACGGTGGCGGTTCGTCGCCTTCGCCACCGACGAACGCGCCGCCACCACTTTGACGTTGATCGCCGAGGCCCTCGCCGCGATCGGCGGGGTGCCCACCAAGGTCCTGGCCGACCGGATGGCCTGCCTCAAAGGCGCAGTCGTGGCGAACGTGGTGGTCCCGACCCCGGACTACGTGCGAATGGCCACCCACTACGGGTTCCGCCCCGACTTCTGCCACGCCGCCGACCCCGAATCGAAGGGCATCGTCGAACACCTCGTCGGCTACGCCCAACGCGACCTGGTCGTCCCGCTGCTCACCGACGCCGACCTGTCCGGCCGCCCGGTGGACCTGACCACCGCGAACGCCGCAGCCCAGGCGTGGTGCATCGAGGTCAACACCCGAGTCCACACCGAGATCGACGCGGTCCCCGCCCAGCGTCTGCGCGAGGAACAGGCCGTGCTCGGGCCGCTGCCGTCGCTGCGACTGCAGATCGGGCCGCCGCCGGTGACCCGCAAGGTCGACAGGCTCTCCTGCATCCGCTTCGGCTCGGCCCGCTATTCGGTGCCGACCCGCCTGATCGGGGCCACCGTCACCGTCGCCGCCGGCGAGGGGCGACTGCTGATCGCCGACCCCGCCACAGGGGAGGTCGCTGCCGAGCACGCGCTCACCGCCCCGGGCACCGCGTCGATCCTCGACGAGCACTACCCGACCCCACGACAGGCTCCCAGTCGGGCGCCGCGACCGAAAACCGAAGTCGAGAAACGATTCTGCGCACTCGGGACGGTCGCCGAACAGTTCCTCGTCGGCGCCGCCGCGGCCGCCAACACCCGCCTGCCCGCCGAACTCGCGGTGCTGCTGGACCTGCAGGCCGCGCACGGCACCGACGCCCTGCTCGCCGCCCTGACCCGGGCGGTGGCGTTCCGGCGATTCCGCGCCGACGACGTCCGTTCCATCCTCGACGCCGGCGCCGGGGTTCCCCAACCCCGTCCCGGCGGTGATGCGCTGGTGCTGGACCTGCCGACCGCCCCGACCCGCTCTCTCGACGCCTACGCCGTCACCCGAGAGGAGACCGCACGATGAGCAGTTCGAGCACCGCCGTTCCGCCGGCGGTCGCGGCGTTGCCCGCCGACCTCGACGCCGGTCTGCGCCGACTCAAACTCGCCACCGTCCGCCGCACCGCCGCCGAGGTCCTGCAGACCGCCAAGACCCAACGCTGGACCCCGGAGGAGGTGCTGCGCACCCTGATCGAAGCGGAGTTGGCCGCCCGCGACGCCTCCAACATCGCCGCCCGACTCAAAGCGGCCGCGTTCCCCGTCGCCAAGACCCTCGACAGTTTTATCGTCGCCGAGTCCTCCATCCCACAAGCCACATTCGACTACCTGATCGGTTTGGAATGGGTTCGTTCCCACGCCAATCTGGCGTTGGTCGGCCCGCCGGGGACCGGAAAATCCCACACCCTGATCGGGTTGGGGATCGCGGCCGTGCACGCCGGGCACAAGGTCCGCTATTTCACCGCCGCCGACCTCGTCGAAGCCCTCTACCGCGGCCTGGCCGACAACACTGTCGGCAAGACCATCGACACGCTGTTGCGGGCGGATCTGATCATCGTCGACGAGGTCGGGTTCGCGCCGCTCGACGACACCGGCACCCAGTTGCTGTTCCGGCTCGTCGCCGGCGCCTACGAACGCCGATCCCTGGCGGTCGCCTCGCACTGGCCGTTCGAGCAGTGGGGCCGGTTCCTGCCCGAACACACCACCGCCGCCGGCATCCTCGACCGGCTCTTGCACCACGCCACCGTCGTGCTCACCGACGGTGAGTCCTACCGGATGCGCCAAGCCCGACACGAACGAGGTGAACGCCCCTGACCCCAACCCCGAACACCCACGAGGCGGGGACTTTCACCTGGCCAAGAGCGGGGACATCATGATGGCCGTTGACAGCATCCGGAGAATCCAAGAAGGCGGCCGTCGACTCCTATTGCCGTAGCCTGCGCCGAAAAGCTGCCGAGCTGGATCAGAACGCCATGGCGATTGCGCTCTATGCCGGGGCGCACTTCTATGGTTCGACGGCGATGATGTCCTCTATTCAGGACTTCTTCGAAGTGCCGTGGTGGTTCCTTCCATGGTCGGGAGAGTCCTCAGGCCACCGGCTCGTGGTAGATCCCCGGAGGCTGTTCGGCAACCGCGCAGACGAGATCCTCGCCGTGAACGACGAGTGGGGTGGCTGGGTCCAGGATGTGTTCGGCCCCGCCTACGTGCCGGTTACGTAGACAGGCTGTGCACTTCCCGCCTGAAAGGACTGTGTACAGGTCCCCACTGTTTCCTGCGCTGCTCGTTTCGACGCCTCATAGATCGATCCGGACTTCACTCCGCGGCACGGGCACCGCACCGCTCGACCGAGATCGTCGTCGGGCAACCAACCGTACTCGTCGCACTTTCCGCACTTCGGTAGAGCGGGCGGGCGCGGTGGTTGCAGAGCTTGCCAGGTGGGCACCCACGCTGCCGCCGAACGGGCAGGATCGTGGGGACGATGTCGTTGGAGAGCTGCACGGACGAGAGCGTCAACGCCGTGCACTTCGATGGATCGTTCGACCAGCGCAGCTTTCTCGGCATTGAGGGTGTCGAAGCGGGCGGTGAGGCCGGCCCGGCGGCACGCCGCGGCCAGTTGGTCGATTCGATCTCGCTGCTGCTGTCGCCCTTGCCAGTCGACAGTGGACTGCGGCAGCGTTCCCCCGCGCGCAGCAGGTTCATTTCTTGGTTCAAGGGCGGTTCGGGTGACATGGGTGTCACCCCGCTCGCTCGTTCCTGTCACCCCGTGGCGTGTCGCCCTGTCACCCCGCGTAGTCGTACGGGGTGACAGGTGGTCACCCCCTCGCATCGCGAGGTTGTAGAGGACGGGTCGGCGATCCTCGCGGGAGATGGCCGCTGCGACGCGCGCCTGATCGCCGCGGCTGATGAGTCCGAGCTCCACGAGCGCGTCCAGGCACCGCTGAACCTGCCGTTCGCTGATTCGGGCGTAGCGGGCGAGGGTCCGTACCGACGGATAGGCGTGCCGGCCACTTCGTGAGGCGTGATTCGCCAGCCCGAGCAGGACCAATGTCAGGGTTGGCGCGGACGGCATGCCGGACGGAGTGGGGGAGGGGATCTCGGCGTGTTCGAGCGCCCAGGTGATCGCTTCGATGCTCATGGCGCCACCTGCGCATGAGTATGCTGATGCATGTTCGACTCCTAGTCAGTCGGACATCCGGCCCGTCACGATGGCAGTCGTGGCGGGCCATCTGTTTGGAATTGTTCGCACGCCTGTTCGAGCGTGTGGTTGACCATCTTGGCACCGGGCGATCGGAGCGTCAATGGTCCCCGGCGGCGTCCGCCCTTCGACTGGCTTCGGGTGAAATGGGGGTGAATTGGACAATCGGGTGTAACGGGCGAAATGGACTGCACGAAGGAAATTTCGTTACTCGTACTTTCAAGGGGGGCTCGCATGAGTGATCGAGGGTTGGCTCCGCAATCGACCCGTGCAAGTCGGGGCGGATCTGTGAGCCCGGGCCAGCGCAACGGTCAGTTTCAAGAGCGTGCCGCAACGGATGAGGCGGCATCCAAGCGTTTGGTGTTCAGGTCCCGTAGGCGTCCTGACGTATGGGTGATCACCGCGATCGTGGCGCTTGTTGCCGCCCTGGGGTTGTTCATCGGTGGCGTGGTATCGAGTCAGGGACGGGGCCGGACCGAGTCTTATGAGTCCGTTTACGTGCCCGAGGGCGCCCTGAGTGGAGTGCAGAAGTAGTGGCTTTTCACCCGTATGGGTGAGCCCCGCCGGCGATTCTTGGGGAGGAGCCAGCGGGGCTCACTACTGCGTGCATGTACTCGGGGAGGAGTCACGCAGCATGTTGCGGGGAGGCAACACACGTGCGAGTGTAGTCGACATCGGGCCCTTTGGCACTCCGGGGTTGGGACTTTAGTCCCAGTAGCGTAAATGCCTTATGCCCCAAGGTGTTCAGTTGACGTAATGATGTCTTGGTCGAGGCGTTCCAGTAGCCACTGGCGAAGACCCTCGCCGTACTCCTTGCTGTCGAGAGCGGTGTCGATGGCTGCTCGGAGGTATCCACCAGGGTTGCCGAGGTCGTGGCGCGTTCCGCGGTGAACGACGACGTGGACGGGGTGCCCTTCTTCAATCAGTAGGGCGATTGCATCGGTTAGCTGGAGCTCGCCACCTGCTCCCGGCTCGATCCGGCGCAACGCATCGAAGATCGCCCGGTCGAGGAGGTAGCGGCCGGCCGCGGCGAGCGTCGACGGCGCATCGCCCAACGCTGGTTTTTCGACCATGCCACGCACCCTCATCACGTCGGGGGTGGCGGCGCCCGGCACTGCTTCAACGTCGAAGACGCCGTACGAACTGACCTGGTCTTTCGGTACGTCGATCGCGCAAAGCACGGTGCCTCCGCGCTCGGCACGGACGCGAGCCATCATCTTGAGAATGCCGCTGGGTTGAACCAGATCGTCCGGAAGCAACACAGCGATGGAATCCTCATCAGGCGTAAGCGCAGCTTCTGCACAGCCCACGGCATGTCCGAGTCCGAGCGGCTTATCCTGGACCGCTGATTCGACAGTGAGGAGATTCGGGGCTCGCCGGACCTTATCTAGCAGGTCGAATTTTCCTCTCGATTCGAGATGCTCTTCCAAATCAAAGTCATCGATGAAATGAGCCACAACTCCGTCTTTTCCGGGAGCTGTCACAATTAGCAAGCGCTGCGCACCAGCCTTCGCAGCCTCTGTGGCCACGAGTTCGATTCCTGGCGTGTCCACGACCGGTAACAACTCTTTGGGCACTGTCTTAGTGGCCGGCAGGAACCGGGTCCCCATCCCGGCGGCCGGAACTACAGCAGTCCGGAACGCTCTCTGCGTAGCAAGTTTTTCTGACATGGTAAACCCTCGCCTCCCCTATCGAGCGTGAGACGGCCGGGATTCCCTCCCGTGCAGTCTCGAACGAATACCGAATGAGATACATCTCACAATTGTCACTGCCGAACAATAGGCGCGGCATGACCTCGGTGGGCGAAGTCTATGGGCAAACCATGCGTGGCGCGAATCGATGTGGTGTGGAAGTGCAACGGGGCTATAGAGATTGCGGAATCTGTAAGCATTCGGCGGAGCCTTCTTGCTCCCCGGGAGGCCAAGTTTGGACAGACTCAGCGAAAAAACTGGACGCCCGTTCAAGCTGCCGCCTAACCTCAATCTTTCGCGCGGACCGCGTGCCGGCCTGAGCGGTCTCGGATTGGGTGTGGAAACCGTGGATCCGGCGTGCATCCACGGTCGACTGCCCGACACGGTCGGGTGGCGTCGGGGTCCACGGCCCCGGAAATCGTGTCCTTTCGTCTCGATGAAACTGGTACATGCAGGTCACGCAGGCGCAGGTAGCGCTGCGAGCCGGTTCAGGCTGGCCACGAGAAGATCGACATCCGGAGCTGTCGCAGCCAGTCGCAGACGAACACGGCGGGCATGCCGGGCGATCCTCCCCGCGATCGACAGCAACCGCAGCCGCAGCCGTTTCGGCTCCCACCGCCGCGCTGGAACCTCGGTCAAGGCGAGCATCTGCATCCACGCGAGCAGCTCGCATGCCAGTTGCACGAGCGCCAACCAGATGCGGTTCTGGTCGAAACCGTGCAGCGGAAGGTTCTGCAAGCCGGTGGCTTTCGCTGCCCGGATCCGGTCCTCGCACCGAGCCCGTCGCCGGTGCCGTAGCTCCAGATCTGGCAGTTGCCCGCGGCGGGTGTTGGTGACGAACGCGGTCAGGCGTAGGCCGTCACGGTCGGTGAACCGCAACTGCGCACCCGGATGCGTCCTCTCCTTCCTGACGATCACGCGCATGCCTTTCGGCCACGTCGACAGGTCGAGCAGGTCGGTGATCTCGGTGACCCAGGCGCCGTCGCGGACCTGTCCGTCCGAGTCGTAGGCCGAGGTCCAGGCCTGCTCCGGGACCAGATCGAGGGCGGCGGTCATCGTGTCGGTCAACCCGAATCCGATCGAGTACGATAGGCGACGCTTGGTGAGGTACTCGATCAGGTGGTGGGTACCGCCGGCGCCGTCGATACGGACCAGTACCTTCTTCCCGACCCGGTATGCCGGGTCGAGCGGCAACTGTGCGAGTGCGTCCTGCACCACGGTGATGTGATCGGAGGCGGTGTTCGATCCCGAGTTACCCGGCCGCAGCAGCATCGCGACGGGTTCACCGGTACCGCCGGTGCCGTGGTCGACGAACGCGCACAACGGATGGAAACCGAACCCTCGCTTGAACGTCGGGGCGGCCTGTTCCTTCTCGGAATGCGCGGTGACCAGGGTGGCATCGATGTCGAGGACCAGCGGATGCGCTTCGTCGATGGCATGGTCGGGAGCCGATGTGCCGGCAGCGGCCCAGGCGTGGGAGCGGGCGGTGGCGCGGGCCCGGTCGATCGCGGCCAGTGCGGTGTCGGTGTCGGCGGCCAACCTGCTGATCAGGCGGGAGACGGTCGGGTCGGAGGCCACCGCACCGAACAGTTCGGGGTGAGCGCGCAGTTGTGCGATGTCGGCGAGGCAGTCCCCACCGAGTGCGAGGGAGACCGCGAGGTCGAGGACGATCTTGCCGGGATCGTGTCGGGTCAACGGCTTTCGATACGGTGCGAGTTCGGTCGTCAATGCCGTGGCAAGTCCGGTTTTCTCCGCGGTGCGCAGCAGCAGGACGGCTCCGGCATGCGACACGAGGCCGGTTCCGGTGGCTGATGCGGACAGGTGGGGATAGGGGGACGTAGACTTGCTCACCGGAATGGTGCTCCTCGAACTGGGACTGATTCAACCTTCGCAAGTCGAATTATCCCAGCTCAGAGCATCATTCTTCGTGATTGACACGGGTTTCCGCTCAATCGGCATGAATGCCCGAGGTTAGGACGTGTTTCAAGAGGTGGCTGATCGCAGCCACAGATTGATAGCGGCGATGCGCACGATGGCCGCGTAGCGGACCGCAAGCTTGTCGTATCTCGTTGCCACAGCGCGGTTCTGCTTGAGCTGATTGATCCCACACTCGACGGCGTGCCGCTGCTTGTAGTGCTCGGCGTCGAAGACGGGTGGGCGGCCACCCGATGAGCCCTTCTTCTTCCGGTTCGCGACCTAGTCGGACTTGGTCGGGATCGTCGACCTGAATCCTCGCCTGCGGAGCAAGGCCCGGTTGGCGGCACTGCTGTACGCCTTGTCCGCCAGCACCGCATCCGGGCGGCAGCGTGGTCGACCACGACCGCGCCGCGGCACCCGAATTGCGTCGAGCACGGCCTCGAACTGCGGACTGTAACCGCACTGACCTGCAGTGACGACGAGTAAGAGGACCTTGCACCCCTGCTCGCATGCCAGATGCATCTTGGTTGTCCAGCCACCGCGTGAACGTCCCAACGCGTGATCATCGGGCTCGGTGTCGACACCGCCCGGTGGCTCGGCCTGCCGATCACCGCTCCTGCGGGCACCGGCTGCGTGCTGGTGTGCTCGGGCGATGGTCGAGTCGATGCTGACATCCAACACGATCTCACCGGCCGCGTCGGCGAGGGCCTGCACTCGGGTGAGGATCTGCGCCCACACCCCTGCGCGTTGCCAACGCCGGAACAGTCCGTACACCGTCTGCCACGGCCCGTACCGGTCCGGAATGTCCCGCCACGGGCATCCTGTGCGGATGCGCCACCGGATCCCGTCGATGAGCTGGCGTTTCGTCCACTTCGGCGGCCGGCCCGCCTTCTTTCCCCGCGGCAGCAACGGCTCCAACCGCGCCCACTGCGCGTCGGCCAGATCCGCCCGCCCCGGTACCGCTACGCTGGGCACGAGGTCTCCGGTATTCAGGTTTGTCTTAGTCGATTAACCCTCTACCGGAGACCTCCGCTCATTCAGTTGTCATGACACGCCAGACGGAGCAGTGAATCCCTCGGCGGATCCACACTTGAAACACGGCTTAGTGGACAAGCTCCAGCACATGGTCGGCTGTGGTGGGTTTTGATCCAGGACGAGGTGAACGGTGCTTGGCGCACATGACTAGACAGCAGGAACTGCCGAGATCAGCTGTATGTTCGCGAACCCGATATTGTTGATTGTCTACGAGTCCAACTCAATTAGCCTTCGGTGGATGGTCATTCACACCGAGATCGGGTGAGTTGTAATGACGACTCGTCGAGGAGAGGTTGGACGGGTACGACGGGCGTGCCTTCGATGCTAGGTTCCTCCAGCTCGTACATAATTTCTGTCGTGCCGCCCTGATGCACTTGAGTTTGAACGTTGAACAGGGGATGGCCTCGTTCCTCGCTCTGGTAAGTGAACGTCGTTTCGCCGTTGACTGCTGCGCGCTTCAACTTAGACCCTTGGGTGGCTATGAGTCCCACATCAGTGAGGTTCGTTCCCGGTGGTGCCCCTACGGGATTGTCGAACATCCCGACTACGTATTCCGTGTAGTCACCGGGCGGGAGGTCGTTGGTCAATCGGACGATCACCTTTGTGCTCCGGGTATCGCCCTCGCACGACTCGGCGATGTACTCGATCTCTCGCTTGAGGAAATAGTCGAGCTTGTTCCCCCCGACATTGTTGATCACCACGCCTGCATACGGTGCTGGATCGTCGGGCACGATATGTCCCAGCGGAGTCGTTTCGATGACACTTTGTTCGTAGGGATTTGAACTCCACACGGACAGGCGGCCTTCGCTAGCAGACCGCCCCAACGCTTCTAGAACTGCACGCGGATTAAAGATGCTCCCCGTTAGCTTCTGTACGACTGCCTTCGCGACCGTCTCCAAGTACGTCTTTCGTGCAGCTTGGTCGTCACCGAAGCGCTTGTAGGCGGTAGCCTCGGTCAACTCCACGACATTGTCGGCAGTGATCCGCTCACCGTCCGGCAGAATCACGTCCCCGACGACCTCGAGCACGTAACTCAACACGACCGGGTCGGTCGCAATTGCACCGTCGACCCGCTCACCGGTCTCCTGCTGCCACATCGACTGCCAGATCTGGCCGGCGTACGGGAAATGCGAGCTCACGTTGCTGTTGCGGAAATCCTGCGTGGGGCGGCTGTGCCCATAAGCCCTGGCGAAGTCCGGACCCAGATCGATGGGTTCGTAGTCGGTGCGAAGTTCGCGGTTGCTCGAGACCTCGTCGATGGAGACCGCGCCGTCGTTGACGCGCATGATTGCGAAGCCGCCCAGCAGGCCACTCGTGCCGCGCGCCTCGGCGTTGGTCTGGAAACCCACGAAATAGCTCCGCGGACCATCTGCACCCAGCATCGACGGCGCGATTTGCGCCGCGAGCGCAGTGTTGTTCAGCAGGGACGACAGTTCGGAGACCTGTTCCTGCAGGTCCACGCGCGCCTCGTCGATCACCCCGACGTACGTGCTGTCGACATTCTGGGCCTGTGCTTCGATGTCGGTGATCGCGGCGGCCGTCGATTCGAGCACGGGTGCAGCCTCGCGCAGCGCCGCGAGGTTGATGCGGGCGCCGTCGAGAATCAATTGATCGGGGGAGACCGCGCTGCCGGCATCGACCGCAGGAAGCAGAACCTGCTCTGTGAGACCACTCACAACAGTGGCCATCTGGCGGGTGGAATCGATCGGGCTTCCCAGGAACGGAATCGCGCCGGCCACGCGCCACGGGATCGAATCGACCGAGCTCTGTGCATCCTGCGCGTAGCGATCTGCGTCACCGGCGGCGGTGCGGGCCTTCTCGGTATCGCCCGCGAGCAGTGCATCTTTCGCGGTGGTTGCGAAGTTCTGTGCCTTCTCCAGGTTCGACTTCGCCTGCAGGCCCTCGTAACCGAACCAGCCGACGAAACCGACGACGGCGAGAGCGCCTACACCACAGCCGATCTGGATGCGGCGACGTTTGGCACGCCGAGCGGTGATCTGCTCCTCGCTCAGGCGTCGACGAACCTTGCGGCGTTGCTCGCCGGGCGAGCTCGACTCACCGGCTACCTCGTTCACGCGGTCCTGCCCCCTTCATCATTTCGGTCGAGACGATAACCCGAGGCCGAACTGACTGGTTGTCCAAGTGGTGGGTGGTCGGACGGATAAGTAAACTTCCGACCGGCGATCATTGCCGCGGAGTTGGGAGGCTCCGACATGATTGCACGACGGGGAGGATCGCGCACTTCCACGTCTATCTGTCGGGTGAGGCGAGGGGAGCGAAAGTGCGTCTACTTCCGCTGTCTTCGAGTCAGCGGGGATTGTGGTTCGCACAGCAACTTCACCCCCGCGTTCCGTTCACCATCGCGCAGTACGTCGAGTTCCGCGGCGAACTCGACGTAAGACTGCTGCTCGACGCCAGCGAGAAGACGGCCCGCGAGATCGAGACCGGCACGATGGTGCTCGTCGAGCAGAACGGCGAGCCCTTCCAGAAGGCCGTTCCGGACATCGACGACTACCCGGGATATCTCGATCTGCGCTCCGAGGGCGACCCCGAAGGCGCAGCTCACCGCTGGATGCAGGAGACCTTCGCCCGGCCGCTCGACATGATCGAGGACCGGCTTATCGGCACCACGCTGCTGCAGCTCGCCGACGACCGGTTCTTCCTGTCGAGCTTCATCCACCACATCGCCCTCGACGGACACGGCGCGGTGGTCATGCTCGAGCGCTGCGCCGAGATCTACAGCGCCTGGGTGAAGGGTGAGGAACCCCCGCCGTGCAAGGCGTTACCCATCGAGAAGATCCTCGAGTTCGAGAGCGCCTACACCGGCTCGAAGCGCCAGGCCACCGACCGCGCGCACTGGCTGAGCCGCCTCGCCGACCTACCCGAACCGCTTTCGCTCGTCGACGACGTCGCACCGCCCGAGGCCCCCGCCCGGTACGCCGGTGCCGAACTCGCACCCGAGGTGGCCGAGGCCGTCGCAGTCCTGGCCCACGACGCCAACTCCACCGACGTGCCCGTCGTGGTCGCGGCCTTCGCGGCCTTCCTCGCCCGCACCTGCGACGTCACCGACGTGGTGCTCTCGCTGCCCGTCTCGGCCCGCACCACCGCGTCGCTGCGCCGCTCGGCCGGGGTGGTCTCCAATCTCGTGCCGCTGCGCGTGCGGATCGACCTTGCGTCGCCCGCCACCGACCTGATCCGCGACGTGCAGGTCGAGCTCACCGGCGCCCTGCGCCACCAGCGTTACCGCTACGAGGACATGGTCGCCGACCTGCGTGAACTCGGTCGCGAGCAGAGCCGCACCCGCAGCGCCTTCGGGCCGGTGGTGAACCTGATGATGTTCCACCCGCAGATCACCTTCGGTGAGGTGATCGGCGACTACCACGTGCAGTCCACCGGTCCCGTCGACGACCTGTCGGTCAACGTCTACCCGGGCATCGCCGGCCGCACCTTGCGCGTCGACTTCGAGGCCAACCCCCACCTCTACGACTCCGAACATCTCGACGCGCTGCACCGCCGCTTCCTCGGCTTCCTGCAGCGCTTCGTGCAGCACGCCGACGTCGCGGTGGGCGACCTTGCCCTCGCCGATGCCACCGAACTCGACGGCCTCGCCCCCGTACAGGGCCGCCCCGCACCCGAGCCGCAGCTGCTGCCCGACCTGCTCTCCCGCCACGCCGGCAGCAACCGCATCGCGGTGATCGACGGCGACACCACCTTCACCTACCGCAACCTCGATGCCCGCTCCGACAGGCTCGCCCACGCCCTCGCCGCGTCCGGTGCCGGACCGGAGGAACGCGTCGCGGTGCTGCTGCCGCGGTCGATCGACTCGGTGGTCGCACTGTGGGCCGTCGCCAAGACCGGCGCCGCCTACACCCCGCTCGACCCCGATCTGCCGACCCGCCGCCTCGAACACCTGCTGCGCGACGTGCGGATCGCCGTCGCCCACGACCACCCGGAGCTGCCCGCGCACGTCACCCGCATCGCGCCCACCGTCGACGGGCCCGCCGAAGCGTTCACCGCCGAACACCGGCCGCGACCCCTGCACGTCGACCACCTCGCCTGGGTCATCCACACCTCCGGCTCCACCGGCACCCCGAAGGCCGTCGCTGTCACCCACCGCGGCCTCGCCGCTCTGATGTCGACGCTGCGCGACCGCTACCGCGCCGACGCCGACGCGCGCGTGCTGCACCTGGCCGCCCCGAGCTTCGACGCGTCGCTGCAGGAACTGCTGCTCGCCTTCGACGCCGGCGCCGCCCTGGTGATCTGCCCGCCCGACGCCGTCGGCGGCCCCGCGCTCACTACCCTGTTGCGCGACGCGGCCGTCACCCACGCGATCACCGCCCCGGCGATCCTCGCCGCCACCCCCGCCGAACACCTTCCCGACCTGCGTGTTCTCGACGCCGGTGGGGAAGCGCTGCCGCAGACGGTCGCCGACCGTTGGTGCACCGGCCGCACGATGCTCAATGCCTACGGGCCGACGGAGACCACCGTCCTCGCCACCCTCAGCGATCCGCTGCAGCCCGGCGGCGGGGTGCCCATCGGCCGGCCCGTCGACGGCACCGGTGCCGTGGTGCTCGACGCCCGCCTGCACCCCGCGCCCACCGGCGTGACCGGTGAGCTCTACCTCTCCGGACCGGGCGTGGCGCGCGGCTACCTCGACGCCCCGGCCCTCACCGCCGAACGCTTCGTCGCCGCCCCGAACGGCGAGCGCATGTACCGGACGGGTGACCGTGCCCGCTGGACCACCGACGGCCAGCTCGAATTCCTCGGCCGCAGCGACAACCAGATCAAGCTCCGCGGACACCGCATCGAACTCGGCGAGATCGAAGCCGCACTCACCGCCTGCGAGGGCGTGCGGGCCGCGGCCGCTGCCGTGCACGACGACGTGCTCGACGCCTACGTGGTGGGCGACGCCGACCCCACCGACCTCGCGGCCCGGCTCGCCGAGGAGCTGCCCGCACCGCTGCGGCCGTCGACCATCACCGTGCTCGACGCGCTGCCGCTCACCCCGGGCGGCAAGGTCGACCGGCGTGCGCTGCCCGTCCCGGATCGTTCCGCGGCCGCGCACTCGCGACCGCCGGGCAACCCGACGGAGAAACTCGTCGCCGACCTGTTCGCCGAGCTCACCGGCGTCGACGAGGTGGGGGCCGACTCCGACTTCTTCGCGCTCGGCGGGCACTCCCTCGGTGCCGCCCAGCTCGCCGCCCGGCTCGGGGCCGCGCTCGGCCGCGACGTGCAGCTCCGCGACGTGTTCGCCCACCCGACGGTGGCCCGCCTCGCCGCCGCCGCGACCACCCGCCCCGAAACCGACTCGCGGCCCGTCGCCACCGCCGACACCGGCCCGGTCCCGCTCGCTCCCGCCCAGCGGCGGTTGTTCCTGCTGGCCTCCGCGCACGGCGACCCCGCCGCCTACCACCTGCCGTTCGCTCTGCACCTCGACGGCGACCTCGACCTCGCGGCGCTGCGGGCCGCGGTGGGCGACGTGCTCGACCGGCACGACACCCTGCGCACCGTCGTCTGCACCACCCCCGACGGCCCGGTGCAGGAGGTCCTGCCCCTCGACCGCGCCCTCGCCGCTCTCGCGCTCGACCCCGAGACCGTCGCCGACCAGGACGTCGACGACCTCATCGAGCAGTGGGCGGCCGAACCGTTCGACCTCACCACGCAGATCCCCTTCCGCCTGCGGCTGCTGCGCCTGGCCGAGAACCGGCACGTGCTCGCCGTCGTCGCCCACCACATCGCGCTCGACGGTGCGTCGTTCGTGCCGCTGACCACCGACGTCGCCACCGCCTATCTCGCCCGCACCGCCGGTGAGCAGCCCGCCTGGGCGCCGCTGCCGCTGCGCTACCGGCACTACGCGCGCTGGCATCTCGACCGCCTCGGCGACCCGGCCGCACCCGACAGCCGCGCCGGACGCGAGATCGACTACTGGACAACCACACTCGACGGACTCAACAATGCGGCCCCGCTGCCCACCGACCACCCGCGCACCGGCGGATTCGGACCGGCCGCCGCGGTGGACTTCACCGTGCCCGCCGCACAGATCGACGCGCTGCGGGCCGTCGCCGCCGACCACGACGCCACCACCTTCATGGCCGTGCACGCCGCCGTCGCCGCCTGGCTCGCGGCCTGGACCTCCGGCCGCGACATCGCCGTCGGCACCGGCACCGCCGGCCGCGACCACCCCGACCTCGACGCGCTCGTCGGCATGTTCGTCGGCACCGTCACCCTGCGCCTGCAGGTCGACCCGGCCGAACCGTTCACCACGCTGCTCGCCCGGGCCCGCGACACCGACCTCGACGCCTTCGCGCACGCCACCGTGCCGTTCGACCACGTCGTCGACGCTCTCGGCTTCACGCCCTTCCGGGTGATGCTCGCCTACGACAACGTCGACGTGCCCGACCTCGAACTGCCCGGCCTCACGGTGCGGCCGCAGGAGATCGCCTCCCCGCAGGCCCGATTCGACGTCGAGATCGCACTGCGGGAGAGGCCCGACGGCTCGCTCACCGGCTGCCTCGTCTACGACACCCGCCTGTTCGACGACGCCACCGTCACCGGCTGGGTCGAGCGCCTGACCGGGGTGCTCGCGCAGGTCGCCCAGCACCCGGCCCGGCCCGTCGGCGATCTCGACCTCGGCGCACCCGCCGTCGAACCGGCTGCACCCGGACCGGACGCCACCCTCGCCGAGATCGTCGACCGCTCCCCGGCACGCGTCGCCGAACCCGGGGGAGAGGCCGTCGAGATCCGCGTCGCCGCACGGCCGCTCGCGTGGGAGCTGATCGGCCGCGGTATCGGACCGGAAGACCTTGTGGCCGTGGTGCTTCCACGCTCGTCGCGGTCGGTGCTCGCCGCCGCCGCGGTCGCACTGGCCGGCGCGGCCTTTGTGCCCGTCGACCCCGCCCAGCCCGCCGCGCGGATCACGCAGCTGCTCACCGCCTCCGGCGTGCGGCACGCGATCGTCGACCCCGGCACCGACTTGCCCGAGGGCATCGAAGCGATCGAGTTCGTCACCCACGGCAACACCCGCGCCATCACCGACGCCGACCGCGTGCGGCCGCTGCACCTCGACCACACCGCCTACCTCGTGTACACCTCCGGCTCCACCGGCACCCCCAAGGGCGTGGTGGTCACCCACCACGGACTCGGCTCGCTCGCACGGTCGTTCACCGAACGCTTCGACCTGCCCGTCCACGACGGCACCGCCACCGACGCGCGGGTGCTGCACTTCGCGAATCCCGCCTTCGACGGCGCGGTGCTCGAATACGTCCTCGCGCTCACCGCCGGCGGCACCCTCGTCGCCGCCCCCGCCGACCTCTACGGCGGCGACGAGCTGCTGGATCTGCTTCGTGCCGAACACATCACGCACTGGTTCTCCACCCCCTCGGTGCCCGCCCAGCTCGACCCGGCCGGGCTCGACGACCTGCGGGTGCTCGCCGTGGGCGGCGAGACATGGCCGGTGGAGACCGCCGAACGCTGGGCCCCCGGCCGCACCCTCCTCGACGTCTACGGGCCGACGGAGACCACCGTCCTCGCCACCGCCAGCGCGCCCTTCGCGCCCGGCGATCGGCTCACCATCGGCACCGGTCTCGTCGGCGTCACCGTCGCGGTGCTCGACGACCGGCTGCGGCCCGTGCCCGACGGCGCGAGCGGGGAGCTGTATCTCGGGGGACAGGGCGTGGCCCGCGGTTATCTCGACGGCCCCGCCCTCACCGCGGAACGTTTCGTCGCCAACCCCTTCGGTGGCGGACGGCTCTACCGCACCGGTGATCTCGTGCGCTGGGTGCACACCCGCGACGGGCTCGCCCTCGAATTCGTCGGCCGCCGCGACCACCAGGTCAAGATCCGTGGCTTCCGCGTCGAACTCGGCGAGATCGACGCGACCCTGCAGACCCACCCAGCGGTGGGCACCGCCGTCACCGTGGTGCACGACGACCTGCTCGCCGGCTACGTGCAGGTCCACGACCGGATCGACCCGCACGACCTGCGCGCCTGGGCCGCCGACCGGCTGCCCCGGCACATGGTGCCCGCGAGCATCACCGTCGTCGACACTCTGCCGCTGACGAGCACCGGCAAGATCGACCGCGCCGCCCTGCCCGCCCCGGCACCCACCGCGACCGGCACCGACGGATACCGCAGCGCCACCGAGGAACTCGTCGCCGGGATCGTCGCCGAAATGCTCGAGGTGCCCGTCGTCTCCGGCAGCGACGACTTCTTCGCCGTCGGCGGCAACTCGCTGCTCGCCACTCGGCTCGCAGCCCGCCTCGGTGCCGTCGCCGGACACCGGCTCGGGGTGCGCGAGATCTTCGAGAACCCCACCGTCGCCGACCTCGCCCGGCTCGTCGCGCAGGACACCACCGGTGAGCATCCGCCGCTCGTGCACGTCGACGGGACCGACGGTCCGCTTGCCCCGGCGCAGCAGCGCATGTGGCTGCTCAACCGCTTCGACGTCGCCTCCGGCACCGACGGTGGCGACCACATCGCCTTCGCCGTCGACCTCGACGCCGACACCGACCTCGACGCCCTGACCGCCGCGGCCACGGACGTGCTCGCCCGCCACGACGCGCTGCGCACACTCTTCCCCGAGGCGCCGGACGGCCCGCGCCGCCGGGTGGTGCCCACCGCGACCCTCGACCTCGCACCCGTCCACACCGGCGACCTCGATGCGGCACTGACCGAATTTGCCCGCGTGCGCTTCGATCTCACCGTCGACCTGCCGATGCGCACGCGCCTGTTCCGCGCGGAACCGGGCTTCGTGCTCGCCGTGGTGCTCCACCACATCGCCGCCGACGGACTGTCGATGCCGGTGCTCGCCCGCGACGCCGTCGCCGCCTACACCGCCCACCGCGACGGAACGCCGCTCGACCTGCCGGCCCCGGCCGTCACCTACGGCGACTACGCCCGCTGGCACACCGCCCTGCTCGACGACGGTGTCGCCGACCGCCAGCTCGCGTACTGGACGACGACCCTCGCCGACGCACCGCCGCTGCTCGCGTTGCCCCTCGACCGGCCCCGCACCACCGACTCCGAGCACACCGCCGGACGCGTCGAGTTCACGATCCCCGCCGACCTGCACGCCGCGGTCGAGACGCTGGCCCGCACCCACGACGTCACCCCGTTCATGGTGCTGCACGCCGCCCTCGCGGTGCTGCTGTCGGCACTCGCCGCGACCGACGACATCGTGATCGGCACCCCCGTCTCGGGCCGCAGCCACGCCGCGGTGGACGAGCTGGTGGGCATGTTCGTCGGCACCGTGCCGCTGCGCCTACGGGTGCGGCCGCACACCACCTTCGCCGACCTGCTCGCCGAGACCCGCCGCGTCGATCTCGACGCCTTCGCTCACGCCGACGTGCCGTTCGACCGCATCGTCGACGCCCTCGGTGCCGGTGCCGAGGGGCATCACCCGCTGTTCCAGGTGTTGCTCGCCTACGAGTCGTTCGCGCTCGATTCGCTCGCGCTGCCGGGCGTCGCCGGGATCCGGGAGATCCCCGCCGCGACCGCCCGCCTCGATGTCGAAGTGACGGTGCGGGAGCGGCGATCCGGGGCCGGAACCCCCGCCGGTTTGGAACTGATCCTCAGCCACGACACGGCCCTGTTGGAACCTGACACGATTCTTCGCTGGGGCCCTTGGCTGATGCGTATTCTCGACGCCGTTACCGCCGATCCGACTGTGCAGCTCGGCGGTATCGCGCTGCGTGGCGCCGACCCTACCCCCGTCGGCGCTGCGCGGCACCTACCGGCCGAGTCGCTGCCCGAGCTGGTCGCGCAGCGCGTGGCCGACGATCCCGCTGCGCTCGCCGTGGTGGGGGACGGGTACTCCCTCACCTACGGCGCGCTGTGGTCGCGCTCGGGCGCGCTCGCCGCCCTCCTCACCGACCACGGGATCGGCGCCGAGGACGTCGTGGCCGTCGCCCTGCCGCGCTCACCCGAACTCGTCGTCGCGATCCTCGCCGTCACCCGCGCCGGCGGCATCTACCTGCCCGTCGACGTCACCCACCCCGCCGCACGCCTGCAGGCCCTCGTCGACGACGCGCAGCCCGCCCTGGCCGTCACCACCGGAGTCGAGTTCACCGGCGTGCCCACCCTGCGGCTCGACGACCCCGACGTCGCGGCGCGCCTCGCCGACGGCGCCGACTTCCACCGCCCGATCACCTCCGACCGCGGCGCCTACCTTGTCTACACCTCCGGCTCCACCGGCACCCCCAAGGGCGTGCTCGTCACCCACCGCAACGTGACGTCGCTGCTCGCCGCCACCGTCGACGAGTTCGCGCTCACCGCCGACGACGTGTGGACGCTGTTCCACTCGCCGGCCTTCGACTTCTCGGTGTGGGAGATGTGGGCACCGCTGGCCACCGGCGCCCGCCTCGTGATGGTGGATCACCTCACCGCCCGCGACCCGCAGGCCTTCGCCGAACTGCTGGTGCACTATCGGGTGACGGTGCTCAACCAAACCCCCACTGCCTTCCGACAACTCGCCACCACCGGCCATGCGCCCTTCGAACACCTGCGGTTGCTGATCTTCGGCGGCGAAGCCCTCGACCCCGGTCTCGTGCTCCCCTGGGCGCAGGCCCATCCGCACGTGCGGACGGTCAACATGTTCGGGATCACCGAGACCACCGTGCACGTCACCGCCGGCGACGCCACCGCACCCGGCATCGGGGCACCGCTACCGGGTCTGACCGTCGAGGTCCTCGACGCGGCGCTGCGCCCCGCCCTGCCCGGCTCGACCGGTGAGATCCACGTCCGCGGAGACCAACTCGCGCGCGGTTACCACCGCCGCCCCGGCTGGACCGCCACCCGCTTCGTCGCCGCACCCGGCGGCACCCGCCGCTACCGTTCCGGCGACCTCGCCCGCCTCGACACCGCGCTGCACTATCTCGGCCGGGCCGACCAGCAGATCGAACTGCGCGGCTACCGCATCGAACCCGGTGAGATCGAAGCCGCACTGCTGCGCTGCGAGGGCGTCGAGCAGGCCGTGGTGCTGCTGCGCGACGACCGGCTCGTCGCCTATCTCGTCGTCGGCGACGCCACCGCGGTGCTGCGCGACCTGCGCGGCCGCCTGCCCGACCACTTGGTGCCGTCCGCCGCCGTCGTGCTCGACGCCCTGCCGCTCACCCCGAACGGCAAACTCGACCGCGCCGCGCTGCCCGCCCCCGAGATCACCGCGGGGGAGGGACCGGCCCCGCACGGACCGGTCGAGGAACTTGTCGCCGAGGTGTGCGCCGACCTGCTGGGCCTGACCCCCGGCGGCATCGGCGCCGACGACGACTTCTTCCACCTCGGCGGCAACTCGCTGCTCGCCACCCGCCTCGCCGGACGCCTCACCGAGGTCACCGACACCGACGTCACCGTCCGCGACGTCTTCGACCACCGCACCGTCGCCGCGCTCGCCGACCACATCACCGAGAACACCGGAACCGGCGGCAGCCGAACACCTCTCGTCGCCGATCCCGACGCACCCGCACCGCTGTCCGCCGCGCAGCGCCGCCTGTGGTTCGTCAACCGCTTCGACCCGTCCTCCCCGAGCTACAACCTGCCGTTCGCGGTGTGCCTCGACGGCGACCTGGACGTCGACGCGCTGGCCGCCGCCGTCACCGATGTGCTCGACCGGCACCGCACCCTGCGCACCGTCTATCCGGCCGCCGACGAGTTCGCGGTGCTGCCGGTCGCGCGGCCCGACCTCGACCCCGTCGCCGTCCCCGAGGACGCCCTCGACGGGTTCGTCCGCGAATTCGTCACCACCGGTTTCGATCTCACCACCGAACCACCGGTGCGGATGCGGCTGTACCGGACGGGACCCGACCGGCACGTGCTGCTCGTCGTACTGCACCACATCGCCGCCGATGGCTGGTCGCTCGGACCGCTGCTGCGCGACATCACCGCCGCCTACACCGCCCGCCGCGCCGGACAGGCCCCCGCGCTGCCGCCGCTGTCCGTGCAGTACACCGACTACGCGCGCTGGCAGCACAGCCTCGCCGACGAGCAGATCCCGTTCTGGCTCGACGAACTCGCCGGCCTGCCCGACGAGGCGAGCCTGCCCACCGACCGGCCGCGCCCCGCCCGGTCCAGCGGACGCGGCGCCGCGCACAGCCTGCACCTCGACGCCGACCTCGTCCGTGGCCTCCACGAGCTGGCCCGCGACGGCCGCGCCACGGTGTTCATGGTGCTGCACGCCGCCCTCGCGGTGCTGCTCGCCCGGCACGGTGCCGGCCGCGACATTCCCATCGGCACCGCGGTGGCCGGTCGCGGCGACCCGCGGCTCGACGACCTCGTCGGTATGTTCGCCGGCACCCTCGTGCTGCGCACCGACGTCGACCCCGACGCGAGCTTCGCCGACCTGCTCGCCCAGGTGCGCCGCCGCGACCTCGCCGCCTACATGTACGCCGACGCACCGTTCGAGACGCTCGTCGAGAAACTGCAGCCGACGCGCAGCGAGTCGCGGCACCCGCTGTTCCAGGTGACGCTGTCGCAGACCCGGCCCGTCACCTCGCGGATCGAGCTGCCCGGTCTGCAGGTGAGCGCCGTCCCCGTCGACACCGGGCACGTCGCGGTGGACGTGCAGGTCACCGTCACCGAGACCCCCGGCGGGCTCGACGTCGAATTCTTCTACAGCACCGACCTGTACGACGCGGAGACCGTCGCCGTCTATGCCGATCGCTACCGCGCCGTGCTCGAGGCGGCAATCGCAGACCCGACGGTGCCGGTCGCCGGGATCGACCTCGGCGCCACCCCTGCGCTCACCGGGCCGGAACCGGGGGAGCCGCAGTCGCTGCGCCGCCGGCTGGTGCGCGGCGCCGCCGCAGGTGGCGAGGGTCTGGCGCTCGTCGACGACGACCGCGAACTCTCGTATCCCGAACTGCTCTACTACGCCGATGCGCTCGCCGCCCGCCTGCAGCGCGCCGGGGTGCGCACCGGCGACCCGGTGGCCTGTGCGTTCCCGCGCTCGCTCGAATCCGTGCTGGCGGTGTGGGGCATCGTGCGGGCCGGGGCGGCACCGATGCTCGTCGACCCCGCCCAGCCCCCGGCGCGACTGGCCGCGCTGCTCGCCGACGTGACGGTGGGAGTCGGTGTCGCCGAGACCCTTCCGCAACACGTCAGCTGGCTCGACGTGACCTCCGAGACCGACGAGGCGCTCGGCGACGTCACCGACCCCGCCCCCGACGCCCCCGCCTATTTCGTGTTCACCTCCGGCACCACCGGAGAACCCAAGGCCGTCACCATCACCCAGCGCGCCGCGAGCGCATTCGCCGAGGACCTCGCCGACCACCTCGCCGCCGCCCCGGGCGATCGGGTGCTGCACGTCGCGGCGCCGTCGTTCGACGCGGCGATGCTCGAGATCCTCACCGCCGGCATCAGCGGCGCGACCCTCGTGATCGCCGACGCCGACAGCTACGGCGGCGCTGCCCTCGGCGAGCTGCTGGCCCAGCAGGCGATCACCCACGCGATCCTCACGCCGCCCACCCTCGCCACCCTCCCGGCCCGCGAGCTGCCCGCCCTGCGGGTGCTCATGACCGGCGGCGACCGGCTCACCGCCGACCTGGTGGCCCGCTGGGGCGAGGGCCGGCGCGTGCTCAACGGCTACGGCCCCGCCGAGTCCACCACCTTCGTCACCGTCTCCCACCCGCTGCGGCCCGGCGACGAACCCGTCATCGGCCGGCCCGGACGCGGCGCCACCGTCGAGGTCCTCGACGCGCGGCTGCGATCCGTCCCCGACGGGCTGGTCGGCGAACTCTACGTCTCCGGTCCGCGGCTGGCCTCCGGCTACCGCACCGCCCCCGGCCGCACCGCCCTCCGGTTCGTCGCCGGACCGGGCGGCACCCGCCGCTACCGCACCGGCGACCTCGTGCGCCGCACCCGCAGCGGCGACCTGGCGTTTGTGGGTCGCGGCGACGGGCAGGTCAAACTACGGGGCGTGCGCATCGAACCCGGAGAGATCGACACCGCCCTGACCGCCCTCGACGGCGTGGACCGGGTGGTGACCGTCGTGCGCGGCACCAACCTGGTCTCCTACGTCACCGGCAGCGGCCTCAACGGCACCGCGCTGCGCGCCCGGCTGCGCGAGCTGCTGCCCGCCCACCACGTGCCCAGCGCGGTCGTGGTGCTCGACGCGATCCCGCTCACCAGCCACGGCAAGGTCGACGTCGCCGCCCTGCCCGAACCGGCCGCCGCGACCGGCACCGAACCGGCCACCCGCACCGAAGCGCAGGTCGCGCGGATCGTCGGGGAGGTGCTCGGCACCGGGCCGGTGGGCCGCACCGACGACTTCTTCGCCCTCGGCGGCAACTCCCTGCTCGCCACCGTCCTCGTCGGGCGGCTGCGCGAGGAGACCGGCGCCTCGGTGCCGCTGCGCACCCTCTTCGCCAACCCCACCGTCGACGCGCTCGCCGCGGCCCTCGACGCCGGCGGCTTCGACACCGACGAAGGCCCCACCGTGGTGTACCTGCGGCCCGAACGCATCCCGCTCAGCCGCGCCCAGCGCCGCCTGTGGGGCCTGAGCTCACTGCACCCCGACGCCTACCGGCTGCGCAGCGAGGTGCAGCTGCGTGGACGCCTCGACCTCGGCGCCCTGCAGGCCGCGCTCGGCGACGTCGCGCTGCGCCACGAGATCCTGCGCACCGACTACATCGTCGACGGCGACGGCGTCTACCAGCTCGTCCACGACGCACCCCGCAGCGACCACTGGAGCGTGCGCCTCGAACGCCGCGCCGCCGAGCTGTACTCGCTGCACTTCGACATCGACCACGCCATCGCCGACGGAATGTCGCTGCGGCCGCTGTTGCGCGACCTGTCGCTGGCCTATCTCGCCCGCGCCGCCGGCCGCGCCCCGGACTGGGCGCCGCTCCCGCTGCAGTACGCCGACTACGCCCTGTGGGAGAACGGCCGCGGCGTCGCCGACACCGACCTCGAACACTGGCGTCGCGCCCTCGACGGCCTCACCCCGGTCGCGCTGCCCACCGACGGCACCGGCACCGACCCGGAGGCCCGCACCGTCGACTTCACCGTGCCCGCCGACATCCGCGACGCCGTCACCGCTCTGGCCCGCACCCACGGCGCCACCGAGTTCATGGTGCTGCACGCCGTCCTGGCGGTGCTGCTCGCCCGCCTCGGCGGCCACGACGACGTCGCCGTCGCCGCGGTGGTCGGCGGCCGCCGCTGGGCGCAACTCGAGGAGCTCATCGGGCCCTTCGTCGACACCCTGGTGCTGCGCGCCCGCCTCGCGCCGGAGATGACCTTCCACGGGCTGCTCGGGCAGGTCCGCGACTTCGACGTCGCCGCCCTCGACCGCACCGCGGTGCCGTTCGAACAGGTCCTCGCCGACACCGGCCTCGACACCCCGCAGGTCGCGCTGACGGTGCAGGACTTCGGGCTCGAACCGTTCACGCTCGGGGATCTCACCGTCGAGGCCCGCGAGATCGTGGACGGACCACCGAAATTCGACCTGCAGTTCACCTTCGCTCCGCGCGGTGCCGAGTACACCGGCACCCTGGTGTTCGACGCGTCGCGCTTCGCCGACACCACCGCCGCGCAGCTCGCGAGCCGCTTCGTCGCACTGCTCGGCCGGCTCACCACCGACCCCGACGTCAGCGTCGGCGACATCGCCGTCGGCAGCCCGGCCCCGCCGCTCGCCGGTGCCCAGCCCGCCCCGGCCCGCACCCTCGCGGAACTGCTGCGCGCCACCGCCGCCGCACATCCCGACGCCGAGGCGCTGTGGGGCGACGGGCAGTCGCTCACCTACCGCGAACTCGACGAACAGTCCGATGCGCTCGCCGACGAACTGCGCGCCGAAGGTGCCCGCGACGGCCGGATCGTGCTCGTCGACACCCCGCGCGGCCTCGACCACATCCTCACCCTCTGGGCCGTCGCGAAAACCGGTGCGGCGTTCACCCATTCACGGGAGGCGGGGGAGACCTGCCTGCCCGGCACCGCCTACGTCGTGTCCACCTCCGGCTCCACCGGCGCACCCAAGCAGGTCGCGGTGACGCACTCCGGCCTCGCCCCGCTCGCCACCGAAGCCGCCAAGCGCTACCGCGTGGGCCCCGGCGACCGTGTGCTGCAGGGCTATTCACCCGAGTTCGACGCCGCGCTGCTCGAGATCCTGCTCGCCCACACCACCGGCGCGACCCTCGTCGTCGCACCCCCGGAGGTGTACGCGGGACCGGACCTGCACCGCTTCCTCGCCGACCAGCGCATCACCCACTACCTGTCGACCCCCACGGTGCTCGGCACTCTCGACCCCGAGGGACTGCCGGAACTGAAGGTCGTCGCCTCCGGCGGCGAGTCGCTGCCGCCCGCCCTCGCGGCGCGCTGGGCCACGGGCCGCGCCATGCTCGATGCCTACGGCCCCACCGAGACCACCATCGTGGCGACCCTCGCCGACGTCGACGGCACCACCGACCCCGGCATCGGACGTCCCGTGCCCGGCACCGTCGCCCACGTCCTCGACGCGCGGCTGCGGCCCGTCCCGATCGGCGCGGCCGGCGAGCTCTACCTCGAGGGTGAATCCCTCGCCGCCGGTTATCTCGACGACCCGGCCCGCACCGCCGAACGCTTCGTCGCCGCACCGGGCGGAAAACGCATGTACCGCACCGGTGATCGTGTGCACCGTCGCAGCGACACCCTCGCCTGTCTCGGCCGCACCGACCGGCAGCTCAAGGTGCGCGGTGTGCGCATCGAACCCGGCGAACTCGAAGCCGCCCTGCTCACCCAGCCCGGTGTGCGGCAGGCCGCGGTGCTCGCACTGTCGGGCACCCTCGTCGCGTTCGCCGCCGGGGACGATCTCGTCGCCGACGACCTGACGGCCCGCCTCGCCCTCGTCGTGCCCCCGCATCGCATGCCGTCGCGCGTGCACGTGCTCGACCGGCTGCCGCTCACCGGCAACGGCAAACTCGACGTCGCCGCCCTCGAACAGGTCGACACCGATGCCCACCAGGACGCCGCCGACGACGACCGGCCGCTCACCGACGCCGAAGAACTGGTGGTGACGGTCGCCGAGAACGTCCTGGGCTCCCGGCCGTCCGCGCACCGCGGCTTCTTCGCCGCCGGCGGTGACTCGCTGACGGCCGTCGTCTTCGCCGCCCGCCTCGGCGACGCCCTCGGCACCGAGGTGCCGGTGCGCGAGGTGCTGCACGCCCCGAGCCTCGCCGCACTCGCCGCCCGCATCGACGCCACCGCCACCGACCGGCCGCCGCTGCGCCGCTACGACGACCCCGAGCCCGCCCCGATCGCCCCCGCCCAGCGGCGCCTCGCGCTCGTCTCCCGCGCCGAACCGGGCACCACCGCCTATCTCGTGCCGGTCGTGCTGACGCTGCGCGGCGATCTCGACGTCGACGCCCTCACCGCCGCCGTGGGCGACGTCATCGAGCGGCACCGGGTGCTGCGCACCGCCTTCCCCGGCGATCGGCAGCTCCTCGTCGACGCCCCGACACTGGAACACTCCGCGCCCGAGGATGTTTCCGCCGCGGTGGCCGCGACGCTCACCACCCCCGTCGGCATCACCGCCGAACCGCCCCTGCGGATCCGGCTGTTCGACGTCGAACCGCACACGTGGGTGCTCGCCGCTGCGGTGCACCACATCGCGTTCGACGGTGCCTCCGTCGCCCCGCTGCTCGCCGACCTGTTCACCGCCTACGGTGCGCGTCGCGGGGGAGCGGCCCCCGAGTTCGAGGCGCTGCCCGTCACCTACGGCGACTACGCCCGCTGGCAGCACGACCTGCTCGGCGATCCCACCGACCCGACCTCGCTCGCCGCCCGCCAACTCGACTACTGGGCAACCACTCTCGACGGACTGCCCCACACCCCGCTGCCGCTGCCCACGGACCGCCCGCGACCCGCACAGCCGAGCCACGTGGGCGCACAGAGCATCTCGCGTCTCGACACCGCCACCCTCACCCGCCTGCGGGAGGTCGCGCGGCAGCACGACGTCACCGTGTTCATGCTCGTGCACGCCGTGCTCGCCGCGATGCTCGCCCGCCGCAGCGGTCGCACCGACATCGCCGTCGGCACCGCCGTCGCCGGTCGCGGCGACACCCGCCTCGACGCTCTGGTCGGCATGTTCGTCGGCACCGTCGTGCTGCGCACCCCCGTCGACCCGGCCGCACCGTTCACCGACCTGCTGCGCACCGTCCGCATCGCCGACCTCGGCGCGCTCGCTCACGCCGACGTGCCCTTCGACGAGGTGGTCGCGCGGATCGCACCGCACCGCGATCCCTCCTACAGCCCGCTGTTCCAGGTGCTGTTCACCCACCGGCACGCCGGCGACGAGACCCTGCCGCAACTGCCGGACGTGCAGGTCGCCGAGTTCGACGCCGGGGAACCCGCCGCGCAGTTCGACCTTGCCGTCGAGTTCGTCGAACGCCCCACCGGCGCCGATCTGCGCTTCGTCTACGCCACCGACCTGTTCGACGCCACCACCGCCGACGCGATGCTCACCGAGACCGTCGCGTTGCTCGGCGCCGCCCTCGCCCAACCCGACCGCATCGTCGGGGATCTTGCCGTCCCCGCCCTCGTGCCACTGACCGGGCCGCCGGTCGCGCCGCGCACCCTGCGCGACATCCTCGCCGACACCGTCGCCGCGCACGCCGGCCGCATCGCGGTGCGCGCCGGCACCGTCGCCTGGACCTACACCGGACTCGACGCCCGCTCCGACGAACTCGCCGCCGTGCTCACCGCCCACGGGGTGCGCCGCGGCGACGTCGTCGCGATCGCCCTGCCCCGCGGCGAACACTGGCCGCTCGCCGTCTGGGCCGTCACAAAACTCGGTGCGGCGTGGGTGTCGGTGGACCGCAGCCAGCCCGAGGCGCGCATCGCCGCGATCCTGCGCGACGCCCGCCCCCGCGTCGGAATCACTCTCGGCCCCTGCGATCTCGGCTACCTCACCTGGATCGACCCCACCGAGGAACCGACCCTCGTGCTCGAGACCGTCGCGCCGCCGCGGATCGACCTCACCGTCGACGACCTCGCCTATCTCGTCTACACCTCCGGCACCACCGGCACCCCGAAGGGCGTCGAGGTCACCCACCGTGGCCTCACCGCCCTGCTCGAACTCCAGCGCACCACACTCGGTCTCGACGACGGAGCCCGGGTGCTGCAGGTCGCCTCGCACACCTTCGACGCCGCGGTCTTCGAACTGCTCGCCGCCCACGCCCACGGCGGCACCCTCGTGATCGCCCCGGATCACGCCTTCGCCGGCGACCCGCTGCAGGAACTGCTGGTCGCCGAGCGGGTCACCCACCTCAACGTCACCCCCAGCGTGCTCGGCACCCTCGACCCCGACACGCTGGACGAGACGACGGTCGTCGCCGCCGGAGAAGCGTTGCCGCCCGAGCTCGTCCGACGCTGGTCGCGGCACCGGCTGTTCAACGGTTACGGCCCCACCGAATTCGCCGTCGCCGCCACGGTTTCCGAACGGCTGCACGGCGACGGCAAACCGCCCATCGGGCTGCCGGTCGCCGGGGCCACCGCCTACGTCCTCGACGGTCGCCTGCATCCCGTGCCGCCCGGCACGACCGGTGAACTCTACGTCACCGGTCCGAGTCTCGCCCGCGGCTACCGCCGTGAAACGGGGCTCACCGCAAGCCGATTCGTCGCCGACCCGTTCGGGGAACCCGGCGCGCGGATGTACCGGACGGGAGACCTCGTGCGGCTGCTGCCCACCGGCGAACTCGACCATCTGGGCCGCGCCGACGAACAGATCAAGATCCACGGCATCCGCATCGAACCCGCCGAGGTCGACGCCGCGCTGCTCGCCCAGCCGGGGGTCGCCGCCGCCGTCACCGTGCCGCACACCCTGCGCGGGGAGACCGTCCTCGCCGCCTACCTCCGGCCCGAACCCGACACCACCCTCGACGTCGCCGCGCTGCGCCGCGCCCTCGCCGCCGCCCTGCCGCGGCACCTGCGCCCGGCGAGCCTCACCGTCGTCGACGCACTGCCGCTGCTGCCCTCGGGCAAGGTCGACCGCGCCGCGGTGCCCGAGCCCGCCGACCCGGAACCCGACACCCGTCTCGCCCCCGAAGGACGGATCGCCGAGATCGTCGCGGCGGTGTTCGCGCGGCACCTCGACCGGCCCGTCGACACCATCTCCGCCGACCGCGGCTTCTTCGACCTCGGCGGCACCTCCCTCGGTGCCGTCACCGTCGCCGGGGACCTGCGCGCCGAACTCGACACCGACGTGCCGGTGGAGTGGCTGTTCACCAGCCCCACCCTCGCCGCACTCGCCGACCGCATCGACCACGGCAGCAGCGACACCACCGACCCGCTCGGGGTGCTCGTGCAGCTCGCCGCGGGCGACGACCGGCCCCCACTGTTCTGCATTCATCCGATCAGCGGACTGGCCTGGCCGTACGCCGGGCTCGCCCCGCATCTGGGCGGCCGCACGATCTACGGGCTGCAGGCCACCGGCCTCGACGAGGTGCCCGGCGACCTCGGCGCCCTCGCCGAGCGGTACCTGGCGGAGATCCGTAACGTACGAGCCGATGGTCCCTACCACCTGCTCGGCTGGTCCGTGGGCGGCAGCATCGCCCACGAGATGGCAGTACGGCTCCGCGAATCCGGCGAGCGGGTGGGCGCGGTCGTGCTCCTCGACACGCTTCCTCCCGAGCTGCTGCCCGACGAGCCCGAACCGGCCGGCACCGGACCCGACACCAGCGGGCTGCCCGACCGGCTCGTCGCCGAGGTCCGCCGCCGCGCCGACACCGCCGCGCAGGCCGTCGAATCCGCCGCGCGCCGGCACACCCCGAACACCTACGAGGGCGACATCGACCTCGTGGTCGCCACCCCCGATCTCGACCGGCACCCCGACATCGCCGCCACCTGGCAGCGATACGTGCGCGGTCTCGTCGTCGAACATCCGGTGCCCTTCCGGCACTCGGAACTGGCCGATCCGGACGCCCTGCGTGCGATCGGCCCGGTGATCGACAGCCTGCTGTCGCACCGAGACGACAACCCCACCGCGCCCGCCGGGTGCGCACGCAGTGTTACCGCAACAAGGGAGACGCCCTGATGGAAGTACATGATTACCTGCGAATTCTGCAGGCGAGATGGAAGATCGTCGCCGTCACGACGGTCGTCGCCGTGCTCGCCGCACTCGGGGCGTCCCTGCTGACGACACCGCAGTACGAGGCCAAGACCCGCCTGTTCGTGTCCACCTCGTCGGGCGCGTCGGTGCAGGAGATCTACCAGGGCAACCTGTTCTCGCAGCAGCGCGTCACCTCCTACACCGAACTGCTCGAGGGCACCACCCTCGCCCAGCGCACCATCGACAAGCTCGGGCTCGACGGCCTGTCCGCCGCCCAGCTCGCCGCGAAGGTCGACGCGTCGTCCACGCCCGACACGGTGCTCATCGACACCGCCGTCACCGACACCTCGCCGGAACGGGCCCGCGATCTCGCCAACGCCCTGTCCGACGAGTTCGTCGTCATGGCCCGCGAACTCGAGACCCCCGAGGACGGCGGTCCGCCCACCGCCCGCGTGGTGGTCGAGCAGTACGCGGCCACCCCGTCGACGCCGGTCACCCCGAAGACCAAGCGGAACGTCGCGCTCGGCCTCGCCGTGGGTGTGCTGCTCGGCATCGCCCTCGCGGTGCTGCGCGACCGGCTCGACAACACCGTCAAGAACCGCGAGACCCTCGAGGAACTCACCGGCACCGGTGTCGTCGGTGTGATCCCGCACGAGAAGGAACGCCAGGAGAAGCCGGCCATCTCCTTCTCCGACGCCCACAGCGGCGACGCCGAGGCGTACCGGGAGATGCGCACCAACCTGCAGTTCCTGCACGTCGACAACCCGCCGCGCTCGCTCGTGGTCACCAGCTCGGTGCCCACCGAGGGCAAGACCACCACGGCCATCAACCTCGCGCTGGTGCTCGCCGAGGCCGGGCACTCCGTCGTGCTCGTCGAGGCCGACCTGCGCCGCCCCCGCGTGTCGAAATACCTCGACACGATGAACGACGCCGGTCTGTCCACCGTGCTGGCCCACCAGGCCACCCTCGAGGAGGTGCTGCAGCCGACCGCCGTCGACGGCATGTGGGTGCTCGCCGCCGGTGCGCTGCCGCCCAACCCGTCGGAGCTGCTCGGGTCCGCGCACGCGCGTGAGGTGTTCGACGAGCTGCGGGAGCGGTTCGACTACGTGATCATCGACGCGCCGCCGCTGCTGCCCGTCACCGACGCGACGATCCTCGCGACCGCCGCCGACGGGGCACTGCTGGTCGCGCGGTTCGGCAAGACCACCCGCGATCAGTTCGCCCGCGCCGTGGGCAACCTGCGCACCGTCAACGCGAACGTGCTCGGTTCGATCCTGACCATGACCCCGACCAAGGGCCACGGCACGGTCTACGAGTACCGCTACTACTACAGCACCGACAAGCCCGCGACAGTGACGCCCGCCCAGTCGGCACCGGCTGCACCCGCTCCGGTCGCGGCGCCGCCCGCGGCGACACAGCGCATCCCCGCGCCCGCTCCGGAGGCCCAGCCGGCTCGCCGGGCCGAACCGCCGGCCACCCAGGCCTGGACCCCGGGCCCCGAGGGCTACCGCGGGGCCCCGTCCGCGCAGTTCCCGCCCGCACCGGAACCCGCCTCGGAGCGCTACGGCGACACCGAGCGGTACCAGCCGCCGCAGGCCTACTCGGCCGAACCGCAGGCCACCCCGCCCGTCGTGCACGCACCGCGACGGCCGGTGGGCGGCTCGGATACCCGGGCGGTGCCCGGCTCAGATCCTGAGCGCGGCCAGCAGCGGTAGGAGCAGATCGGCGATCTCGGTCCCGACCGCGACGAACGTCTCCTCGTCGCGGCCGATCGGATCGAGAACGTCCTCAGGCCCGGGCGCAGTCGTCTGCGCCCGGGCCACCGCGAGCTCCGCGACGGTCCGGGCACCGCTGAGCTGCTGCAGCCGCGCGGCCTCCTTCAGCGTGAAGGTCGAATGCATCTTCCGCGGCGCGAGCTGCAACACCTTGGTGCGCTGCCGCTCGCTCATCGTGATGATCAGATCGGCGTCCTCGGCGATCGGCGGCGTCAGGCGCCGGGCCACGAACCCCTCCGGATTTCCGCCGAGCTGCTTCAGCACCAGCGCCGCAGTGGGTTCCATGCCGTACCCGACCATCGCGTTGGTGCCCGCACTGTGTGCGGTCAGATCCGTGCGGCCCTGCTCCTGGGCATACGCGGTCGTCAGAAGTTCTGCCGTGGGGGAGCGGCAGATGTTCCCGGTACACACGTAGAGGATCCGCATCCGGCGATCCTATGGGACACGGCACAAGCCCGCCCGAGATGCACGTTCGTCATTCGAACGGGTGCGATGACGTGCGGGGACGGTTCTGTAACATCGTCGGCGATTCGAAGCGCCGGGGGAGGTTTTCGAAATGGCGCAACACAACGTCGAAGGCAGCTGATGAGTTCGGTACTCGGTGTCACCGTGGGGGAAAGCGCCGTGCGGGTCGTGCGTCCGGTGGATCGGCACGCCCCGTCCGCAGGGTTCCAGTTCCAGGTGGTCGAAACAGGTAAGGACGATCCTGCGCGGCTCGCCGCCGGCACGCTCGGCGTGCTGTTCCAGACGGGTGTCGCGGGCGACCCGATCGACACGGTCGGGCTGGTCTACCGCGACCAGGCGCAGGCCGAGCGACTGCGCGCGGCGATGGCCACCGAGCGTCTCGACCGCTACGTGCTCGTCTCCGAGCCCGAAGCGGCCGTGACCTATCTGCAGGCCACCGGCGAACTCGGCAGCAGCACCGCCGTCTTCTACGACCTCGGTGCCGCGGGCCTGACCGTCACCGTCGTCGACCTCGTCACCCGCGAAGTCCTCGCCGAACGCACCGACAGCATCGGCGGCCGCGTCTTCGACGAGGCGATCCGCGCCCACCAGCTCGACAAGAACGGGGTGTGGCGCCCCGACGACCCCGCCACCGACGACGAACTGTCGGCGCAGTGCCGCGAGGCGAAGGAACGGCTGTCGCAGTCCGACACCGTCGCCGTGCCCGGCGCCGCCGGGGTGGTACTGATGTCGCGCGAGGCGTTCGACCCGCTCATCGCGCAGTGCGTCGAATCGTCGGCGCAGTTCGTGCACCAGGTGATCTCCCGTGCCGGTCGCAACCCGGAAGCGGTCGTGCTCATCGGTGGCGGCGCGCACATCCCGCTCGTGCAGGAGGTGTTGCGCTCCTGGCTGAAGCTGCCGCTGGTGGTGCCGCACGAACCCGAACTGGTGCTCGCCAAGGGCGCCGCGATGATCGCCGCCAACCCGCCGGCCGCGCAGCCCACCAGCGCCCTGACCCGGATCGTGCCGCCCGCCGCGCGCAACGACGAGACCGAGCGGATCCCGCTCGTCACCGCCACCTCCGCGGCCGCGCCCGAGGACAAGGAAGACAAGAAGCCCTGGTGGGCCGGTCTGGCCGGCCGCGGTCCGCGGGTCACCACCGGGCAGCTGTCCGGCGCGGGGATCGCGGGCACGGCACTGGCCGTCGTCGCGGTGATCGGTGTCGCGCTCAGCACGGGATTCGCGAACACCCCGGAAGGCGAGTCGAGCCCCACCCAGTCGTACGAACCGCCGACCACCACGACGACCTCGGCGCCGAAGCCGGCGGTCGCGCCGACGCCGGTCACGACCACCACCGCCGAGCCGCCCCCGCCGGTGGAGACGGAGGAGGTCTACGTGCCGCCGGCCCTGCCCGCCCCGGCGGCCCCGCCGGCGCCGCCGACCATCCCGGGGCTCGGTGTGCCCGTCCCGACGCTGCCGCCACTGCCCACCATCGAGTTGCCACCGATTCCGGAGATCCGCATCCCCGGTCTGTGATCAGCGGGCGTGCCGGCCCCGCTTCGGCAGGGTGTCCGACGCGTCGGCGCGGGCGAGCATCGCGGCGATCGCCGTCGTCAACGGCACCGACAGGGTGAGCGCGATGCCGCCGACGGCCGCGCGCACCAGCTCGATGGCGACGGCGTCGCTCGTGACGACGTCGGTGATCGACCGTCCCGCCACGGAGAACAGCAACAGCAGCGGCAGCGCGCCACCGGCGTAGGCGAGCACCAGGGTGTAGACGGTGCTGGCGATGTGGTCGCGGCCCACCCGCATCGCCGCCGCGAAGATCTCCCGTCGCGACGACGTCGGATCCAGCCCCGCCAGCTCGAACGCCGATGCGGCCTGGGTGATGGTGACGTCGTTGAGCACACCGAGCGAGCCGATGATGAACCCGGCGAGCAGCAGCCCGGAGATGGACACGTGGCCGATGTACATCTGCACGTCGGTGTTCTGTTCCTCCGACAGGCCCGTCAGGTGCGTCATCCGGATGGCGACATAGGACAGCAGCGCCGCGACCACCATCGATGCCAGGGTGCCGAGCAGCGCCGAACTGGTCCGCAGGTTCACGCCGTGCGCGAGGTAGAGCACGGCGTACAGGATCAGAGCGCCGCCGACCAGCGCGACCGGCACCGCGGGCTTGCCGTCGAGCAGGGCGGGCAGCATGAACACCACGAGCACCGCGAACGCGAGGCCCAGGCCGATCAGGGCACGCAGGCCCCGCCAGCGGGCGACCACCACGACGACGATCGCGAACGCCGCGACCACCAGGGTGAGCGGCAGGCCGCGCGCGAAGTCGTAGAAGGAGTACTGGGTGGCGCCCGACGGATCGGTCTGGCGGACCAGGCGGATGTCGTCGCCGGCCTGCAGTTCGGGCTGGCCCGGGCCGGGGATGACCTCGAGCAGCGTCCGCGCTCCGGAGTTGGGGCCGGACTCGATGGCGACGATGCTGCGCTCGCACTCGTAGGCCGCGCCGGCCGGGGGCAGCGGCTCGGTGGTGAAGACACGGCCGAAGGACGGGCTGCCACAGGGGCCGGTGCCCTGCTCGATCACGGTGCCGGCCTCGGTGACGACGGCGTCGCCGCCGGTGGTCTGGAAAGGCGCAGGAACCTCGACGGTGCGGGTGTCCGGCCAGAGTACGAAAGTCCCGATGAGAACCATCACACCGATGGCGGCGAGCAGCCCGACGACGATCTTGGCGGCGATGGGGCCGAGGGGAGTGGGACCGTCCGAATGCCCGTGGCCGTGTCCATGTCCGTGACTCATCGGCACAGGCTAGCCAGAGCGGTGGAGAAAGAAGAAAGGGGCTGGTGGTGGCGGGGAGCAGGGGGGGTGTCCCCGCCACCGTCACCTGGCCTCGCACAGGGGGGATGGCGATGGGCCAGGGAGCCCGGGCACTCGAAGTGCCATAAGACAAATTACTGGTTCGAGACCCGACTCGGGAAGAGGCGGACCTGTGTCCGTGGTCACGAACAGTGCAAACTGTCCACTTGGGTAGGGTCCGATGGTGGGCTGATCAGGGACTTTGGTCCCTAATCGGGTTCTATAACGTTCCCGTAACGATCGTTGGACCCCGGTGGAACATTCCCTCCTACTGCTTGTAGGAGGACAGGAAGTTGCCGATCCGCTCGATCGCCACCGCCAGATCGCGCGCCCACGGCAGCGTCACGATGCGGAAATGATCGTGGTTCGGCCAATTGAAGCCCGTGCCCTGCGTGATGAGGATGCGCTCCTGCAGCAGGAGATCCTGCACCAGCTTCTCGTCGTCGTGGATCTCGTAGACCTCCGGATCCAGACGCGGGAAGGCGTACAGCGCACCGCGCGGCTTCACGCAGCTCACACCCGGGATCGCGTTGAGCCGCTCCCACGCCACGTCGCGCTGCTCGAGCAGGCGGCCACCCGGCAGGATCAGCTCCTCGATGCTCTGATGACCACCCAGTGCCACCTGGATCGCGTGCTGCGCCGGCACGTTCGGGCACAGACGCGTCGACGCGAGCAGATCCACACCCTCGAGGAAACCCTCGGCGTGGTCGCGCGGACCGGTGATGACCATCCAGCCCGACCGGTAACCGGCCACCCGGTAGGTCTTCGACAGGCCGTTGTAGGTCAGGCACAGCAGGTCGGGAGCCAGCGACGCCAGCGAGACGTGCTTCGCATCGTCGTAGAGGATCCGGTCGTAGATCTCGTCGGCGAGCAGCAGCAACTGGTGCTTGCGGGCCAAATGGACGATCTGCTCGAGCACCTCGTGTGAGTAGACCGCGCCCGTCGGGTTGTTCGGGTTGATGACCACGATCGCCTTGGTGCGCTCGGTGATCTTCGACTCGAGATCCTCGATGTCCGGATTCCAGTCGTTGCTCTCGTCGCACAGATAGTGCACCGGCGTGCCACCGGCGAGCGAGGTCATCGCCGTCCACAACGGGTAGTCGGGCGCCGGGATCAGCACCTCGTCGCCGTCGTCGAGGAGGGCCTGCATCGTGATGGTGATGAGCTCCGAGACGCCGTTGCCCAGGTAGACGTCGTTGATGTCGAACTTCGGGAAGCCCGGCACGAGCTCGTAACGGGTGACGATCGCGCGTCGCGCCGAGATGATGCCCTTGGACTCCGAGTAGCCCTGTGCGTGCGGCAGCGCAGCGATCATGTCCTGCACGATCGTGCTCGGTGCCTCGAAACCGAACGGGGCCGGGTTGCCGATGTTGAGCTTGAGGATGCGATGCCCCTCGGCCTCGAGCCTCGCGGCGTGGGCGTGCACCGGCCCGCGGATCTCGTACAGCACGTTGCGAAGCTTCGACGACTGCTCGAGCCGGCGGTTGATGCGGTGGTGAAGGTGGCCTTGCTCCTCGGTAGTCACGGCTTACATGGTGCCACCGCCGCGCAACCCGATTTCATCCGCATTTCCGATCGTGTGGTAACAGGTCGGGAAACCGACGCGACGAATGTCCGGATCAGTGGGATGATCGAGGTTCCATCAGGGACGCAAGTCGGGTCGACCTGCGGGAATGCAAGGAGCAAGCAGTATGGCGCAGGGCACTGTGAAGTGGTTCAACGCGGAGAAGGGGTTCGGTTTCATCGAACAGGACGGCGGGGGAGCGGACGTCTTCGTTCACTACTCCGAGATCCAGGCGACCGGATTCAAGACCCTCGACGAGGGTGCTCGGGTCGAGTTCGAGATCGGTCAGGGCCAGAAGGGCCCGCAGGCCCAGGGTGTGCGCGTCATCTAGCTCGCATTCCGTTTTCTTCCGTACCCGGCGGCGTCGCACCTTCGTGCGGCGCCGCCCTCGGCTTCTATGCCATGCGCCACAAAGGGGCAGTTCACCTTACCGATGAGTAAGTGCAGCTTGTACGCTCGATTCGACTTGATTGACCGGTATGAGCTTTACGTTCGGTAGTGCGGGGGGCGTTGTACCGAACGGTGCCACAGGGGCGGAGATGGATGTCGTGAAGGTGGATTCGTCGAGCCGTCGAAAGGAGCAGTACGACGGCTGGAGAGACCCCAAACGATATTTCTGGCTGTATGGACTGGTCATACCCCTCAGTCCGTTCATCGGCTACTTCCTGGTGAAGTACCTGAAACTCGGGGTGTTCTGGGCCTCCGGCGCGCTCGTCATCGCGGTGCTGTGCCCGCTCGTCGACGCCCTCGCCCGGCTCGACACCCGCAACCCACCCGAACGGGTGATGAAAGCCCTCGAGAACGACAGGTACTACCGCTACTGCACCTACCTGTACCTGCCGCTGCAGTACGCCGGACTCTTCTTCGGATGCTGGTGCTGGGTGACCCAGCCGATGGCCGGGGGCGAACGCTTCGCCATGGCCGCGACCCTCGGCATCGTCGGCGGCGTCGGCATCAACGCCGCCCACGAGCTCGGGCACAAACGCACCACCATCGAACGACGCCTCGCCAAGATCGCGCTCGCCCAGTCGTTCTACGGGCACTTCTTCGTCGAGCACAACCACGGGCACCACGTGCGGGTCGCGACCCCGGAGGACCCCGCCACCGCCCGCATGGGCGAGAGCTACTGGTGGTTCCTCCCGCGCACCGTCTTCGGCAGCCTGCGCTCGGCGATCCGCTACGAGAAGGCGCGGCTCGGCCGTCGCGGCAAGTCGTTCTGGAACCTGCGCCACAACGACATCCTCAACGCCTGGGTACTGAGCGTCGTGCTCTACGCCGTGCTCATCGCGGTCTTCGGCTGGTCGATCGCGCCGTGGCTCGTCGTCCAGGCCGTCATGGCCGTCATGTTCCTCGAGGGCGCCAACTATCTCGAGCACTACGGCCTGCTGCGCAACAAGCGGCCCGACGGCTCCTACGAACGGGTGCGGCCCGAGCACAGCTGGAACAGCGACCACGTGTGCTCCAACCTGTTCCTCTACAACCTGCAGCGGCACAGCGACCACCACGCCAACCCGCAGCGGCGCTACCAGACGCTCCGCTCCATGCCCGAAGCCCCGCAGCTCCCCGCCGGTTACGCGGTCCTGATCCTCACCTCGCTGGTCCCGCCGCTGTGGCGGCGACTGATGGATCGGCGGCTGGTCGCGCACTACAACGGTGATTTCTCCCGGATCAACATCCAACCCGGCAAGCGGGCCGCGCTCGAAGCGCGCTACGGGTAGTCCACAGGCGCCCGGTTCGTCCACAGATCGGCGCCGATCGGCCCTGCGCGGGGAGTGTGCGGTGTCGGATGACCGACGCTGAGGTGCATGCGCGACGACCTCATCCACCGCACCGACGCCCTCGCGCGCGGCCACGGACCCGCGCAGATCCGCACCTCCGTCCGCCGCGGCGAGTGGGTGCGACTGACGTCGGGCGTCTACCTGCCCCGCACCCTCTACGACGCGACCGACGACCACGGCCGCCACGCCTACCGCGCGGTGGCGTCGGTGTGCGTGTCGTCGCCGGACGCCGCGATCAGCCACGTCTCCGCCGCGGTCCTGCACGGGCTGCGGCCCTGGGGTCTGCCGCTCGACGACGTCCACCTCACCTACCCCCGCACCAGCGGTGGAAAACGGACACCCGGCCGCGTCATGCACGCCGCGCGGCTCGACGAGACCGACGTCGTCGAGAAGTGCGGGGTGCGGGTGGTGGGGGTCGCGCGGACGGTCGTGGACGTCGCGGCGTCGGAGTCGTTCGAGCACGCCGTGGTGCTCGGCGACCGCGCGCTGCGGCAGGGACTTCTCACGCGTGACGAGCTGGAACGGGTGGTCGCGCGGATGGGCAGCCACCCGGGGCGTGCCCGCGCCCGCCGCGCGGTGGCCGCGATGAGCGAGCGCAGCGACAGTGTCGGCGAGTCGCGCAGCCGCGTGCTGATGATCCGGGAACGCCTGCCCCTGCCCCTCGAACAGGTCGACGTGTTCGACGCGAACGACCGCTGGCTCGCGCGCGTCGACTTCCTCTGGCCGGAACTCGGGGTGCTCGGGGAGTTCGACGGCCGGATCAAGTACCGGCGCGACGGCGTCGCCACCGCAGACGCCGAGGATGTCGTCTACCGGGAGAAGCTGCGGGAGGACCGGCTGCGTCACGCCGGCTGGGTGGTGCTGCGCTGGACGTGGGCCGACCTGGAGACGCCCGGTGCGCTCGCGTCGAAGTTCCGCGATGCGGTGGCGCTGGCGCAGCGGGGGAGTGGGCCGGTGGGGCGCTACGTCGTACGAGGGCTCCCAACGCAGAAGTGAGGCCCACAACCGGGAGCGTTGACTCCGCGGGTTGTGGGCCTCACTTCTCGGTTGTCTACCTACCGGCGGCCGGGGGCCTTGGCGCCGGGCTTGAAGCCGAGGGCGCCCGGCTTGGCCTTCGGGGCCTCCGGTTCCGGCTTGGCCGGTGCGGCCGGCGCCTCGGCGACCAGGGTTTCCGGCGCTGCCTCGGCGACCGGGGCTTCCGGCTCGGCGGGAGCCTCGGGCTCAGGGGCGGGCTCGGGTGCCGGGGCCGGTGCGGCCGGAGCCTTCTTGATGCCCGGTCCCTTCAGACCGCTCTTGAGCTGCAATCCGCCCGGCTTGGCCTTCGGGATCGCCGCTTCCTTCGGAGCCTCAGCGGGAGCCTCGGCAGCGGGAGCCTCGGCGGCCGGAGCCGGCTCGGCGGGAGCGGCCGGTGCCGCGGCCTGAGGGGCCGCCGGCTTCCTCGCGCCCGGACCCTTGAGTCCGCTCTTGAGCTGGAGTCCGCCCGGCTTGGCCTTCGGGATCGCCGTCTCCTGCGGGGCCTCGGCCGGAGCCTCGGCAGCCGGAGCCGACGCGGCAGGTGCGGCGGGCTTCGCGCCGCCCGGTGCCTTCGCGCCCGGAGCCTTGAGACCACCCTTCATCTGCAGGCCGCCCGGCTTCGCCTTCGGCGCCGCCGGTGCCTCGGCCGCGGGAGCCTCCACCGACGCAGCGGATGCGGCCGGAGCCGCAGCCTTCTTCGCGCCCGGACCCTTCAGGCCACCCTTGAGCTGCAGGCCGCCCGGCTTCGCCTTCGGTGCGGCCGGAGCCTCGGCCGACTCGGCAGCGGGCTTCGCGCCACCGGGAGCCTTCGCGCCCGGAGCCTTCAGGCCGCCCTTCATCTGCAGTCCGCCGGCCTTCGGAGCGCCGGTGGTCTTGGGAGTCGTCGGAGCCGCGGCCGCAGCCTCGACCTCCTCGACCCGCTCCTGCTCGATCTCTTCGGCCTTCTCCTCGACCTCGACCGGAGCCTTGGGCTGCTGGACGACCTTGAGGTTCTCGCTGAGCTTGCCGGCCTCGACGCGCTCGATCGACTCGAGCATGAGCTGCGCGACGTCGACGACCTCGACGCCCTCACCCTGGCCCTGCTCCTGGCGTGCGGTGACACCGTCGGTGAGCATCACGCGGCAGAACGGGCAGCCCGTCGCGATCTTGGCGGGATCCGTGGTGAGCGCTTCGTCGACGCGGTCGATGTTGATGCGCTTACCGATCTTCTCCTCCATCCACATGCGGGCACCACCGGCACCACAGCACATGGACCGCTCGCCGTGACGCGGCATCTCGACGAGAGTCGCACCCGACGCGGCCATCAGCTCACGCGGAGCGTTGTAGACCTTGTTGTGACGGCCGAGGAAGCAGGGGTCGTGGTAGGTCACGTTCTGACCGACCGGCTTGACCTGGACCAGCTTCTTCGCCCGCACCAGACGGTTGAGCAGCTGCGTGTGGTGGACGACCTCGTAGGTGCCACCCACCTGGGGGTACTCGTTGTTCAGGGCGTTGAAGCAGTGCGCGCAGGTCACGACGATCTTGCGCTTGCTCTGCTCGACACCCTCGAACACGCCGTTGAGGACCTCGATGTTCTGCTGCGCCAGCTGCTGGAACAGGAACTCGTTGCCCGCGCGGCGAGCGGAGTCGCCGGTGCAGGTCTCCTCGGCGCCGAGGACCATGAACTTCACGCCGGCGGTCGCGAGGAGCTCGGCGACGGCCTTCGTGGTCTTCTTCGCGCGGTCTTCGTAGGCACCGGCGCAACCGACCCAGAACAGGTACTCGTAGCCGTCGAAGGTCTCGGCGTCCTGGCCGAAGACCGGGATCTCGAACTCCAGCTCGTTGATCCAGTTGAGCCGGTCCTTCGCGTTCTGGCCCCAGGGGTTGCCCTTGTTCTCGAGGTTCTTGAACAGACCCGCGAGTTCGGACGGGAAGTCCGACTCGATGAGCACCTGGTAGCGGCGCATGTCGATGATGTGGTCGACGTGCTCGATGTCCACCGGGCACTGCTCGACGCAGGCGCCACAGTTGGTGCACGACCACAGCGTCTCGGTGTCGATGACGGGAGCGAGCTCGTCGGCCTCGACGAGCGCCTCGGTCTCGCCGACGAGCTTGCGACGCGACTCCTCGCGGGCCGACGCCGGGATCTTCGCGAGCTTGGCCTCGTCCGGGTTGCCCTCGGCATCGACCAGGCCGACCTCGTCGCCACCGATGTCGGTGCGACCGCCCGCCAGCAGGTAGGGGGCCTTGGCGTAGCCGTGATCGCGCAGCGAGGTGATGAGCAGCTTCGGCGACAGCGGCTTGCCGGTGTTCCAGGCGGGGCACTGCGACTGGCAGCGACCGCACTCGGTGCAGGTCGTGAAGTCCAGCCAGCCCTTCCAGGTGAAGTCCTCGATGCGACCGGCACCGAAGGTGTCCTTGTCCGGATCGGCGTCCTCCATGTCGACGGGCTTGCCGCCGGACATCATCTGGCGTGCGGCACCGAGGGCGGGACCGCCGTCGTCCTCACGCTTGAAGTAGATGTTGAAGAAGGCCGAGAAGCGGTGCCAGGCGACACCCCAGGTGATGTTGCGGCCGACGATGTACAGCCACACCATGCCCGACATGAGCTTGACGAACGCGAACACCGACACGAGCTCGGGGCTCTCCGGCAGGATCTTGGCGACCTGCATCGTGAAGAAGTCGGTGTAGGCGTTGTAGTGGTGGAAGGTGGCGATCTTGCCGGCCTTCACCAGGATCATGCCCAGGCCCTCGAGCAGCACGACCGTCTCGACGAAGTAGGCGGCTTTGAAGTTCGAACCGCTGAAGCGCGACAGCCGGCCCGGCTGACGCGGGTGGTTGCGCTGGCGGATGTAGATCAGCACCAGGATGCCGATCACCGTGCCGAGGCCGAGGATCTCGTCGATGAAGTGGTAGACGGCGGTGTCACCGATCAGCGGCCAGTGGAACTCGGGGTCGAAGGTCTGGCCGTAGGCCTCGAACCAGACGATGGACCCGAGCAGGAAGCCGACCATCACCAGCCAGTGCGCCCAGCCGACGGTACGGAACTTGACCATCTTCGTGTGCGCGAGGAATTCGACGACCATCTGCTTGAAGCGCGGGAAGAAGGGTCGCCAACGATCGGGAGCGGGCTGGCCGATCCGAACGGTGTTGACCATCTTCAATGCGCCGCTGATGAACGCGAACCAACACACGAGGCTCAGCAGCACGCCGATCGTGCCCAACGTAATCGTCAGGGCATTCATACGGGGCCTTTCGTGTCGGGGGCGGCAGGGCGCCGCCTGGTAGGAGTCTCCGCATCGTAACGCACGATAAGTTACCCACCGGTAACTCGGGCTGATCTGGGGTTACCCATGAGTAGATTTTTTCCGGTGTGGAACGAAAGCGGTGTGCCCCGACACGCTAGAGGGCAAACGTGACCTCGCTTTCAGTCAGGCTCCCCTAACTCGCCTGGTGACGGTCGTTCGCTCGGGAAAAAGATTGTGAATGCGCAGGATGCGGGACCGCGACAATTCGGTTGAACGGACATGACGGTGCGGAAGTGATCTCGGTTATGATTCGCCCGGTACATGGGGTTCGTAACGCGGGGGAAACGTCGGGGGACCGTGGAACTCCGAGTCGAACAGCAAATGGGGGGCGTCCCGACGGGCGTGCGCCATGTCACAGAACGGAAACAGATGAAGCTGAAGAAGCTTGCCGCTGTGGCGACGATGACGATCGCCGCCATGGGTATCACCGCGGGTACTTCGTTCGCCGCTCCTGCCGCACAGGACGAGATCAACTACGAGTCGAGGATCGACGGCCGGTCCGTCGTCACGGTCATCGACGCCGGGACGTTCAAGATCTCGGGTGACGGCGAGAGCGTCGAACTCCAGGATGCGAACGGCAACATCGTCGTGAGCCTGCCGCTCGCCGTTCAGATCGGCGACCTGCAACTGCCCTTCCAGCGTGAGGTCAGCGAGGACGGCAAGACCCTGACCCTCACCCCGGTCCTCGACCTCTCGCAGGCCGTCCCGGTTGCGCCGGAGGACAAGGTCGCCCTCGGCCTCTCGCCGATCGCCTTCGAGCTCCAGGACGTCGCATCGCCCGAGGAGAATCTGGCGGCCCAGAACAACTTCACTTCGCAGCTGGGCGTCGCCCAGGCTGCAGGCGGCCTGGCGGGCACCATCATCGGCTGCGTCATCGGTGGGCTGGCGGGGTCACCGGCAACCATCGTCGGTTTCCTCGGTGGCTGTGCTACCGGCGCTGGCATCGGTCAGGTGGCAGGCACTGTCATTGCCGGTGGCCCGACGCTCGTCGTCGCCGGTATCGGCCTGGTCGAGACGCTGCTCGCGCCGCCGGGTACCTCGGTCTACGCCCAGCACAACTGACCCTGCCGGATCCCGGATTCCGGCTCACCGCGGTCGCCGCGAGAATCGAACTCGACGATTCTCGCGGCGACCGTGTCGCTTCGGGCCCCTGAAACGCACCGTGCCGAGCGCGAGGATCGTCACCCGTACAATCGGACGTCGCGAAGCCCGAGCACCCGACGACGAAGGTCCGCCCCCGAATCGGGGACGGACCTTCGTCGTCGTAGAGGAACCGCTTACCAGGTGCGGACCTTCAGGCCAGGGTTCTGGTCCAGGATCGACCTGATCGGCGTGGCGAACAGTTCGGGGGTCTCACCGACGAGGCCGCTGACGAAACCGGCGATCTCGCACATGCCGTACTGGCCGACGTTCGACGCGCTCGAGATGCCGAGGGCGAGGGTGCCGGTGACCAGGGTTCCGCCGCTGTCGCCCTGCAGTGCGCACAGGTTGGTGGAGAAACCGTTCTCGAGCACGCGGTGCCCGATCTCGACGCTCTGGCCGGTGGCCGTCACGACACCGCAGCTGTAGCCGGTGCGCAGACCCGACTTGCAGACCGGGGCGCCGACGACCGGATCGGCGATACCGGTGATCGGCAGGGGAGCGGCGAACGGGACGCGCACGCCGTTGTTGCGGAAGCGGTCCTCGGCATCGGGGGTGGGCCGGATCAGGCCGTAGTCGCTGCCGTCGAGGACGGTCTTCTCGAAGGAACCGAGGTGCTGGCCCAGGGCGTCGCCGATGAGCTGGTGCACCTGGGAGGCCCAGGCGGTGCCGGCCTGGGCACGGTTCGGGTCGCAGTGACCGGCCGTGATGTTCAGCGGGCGGCCGCTCGCGTCCTCGGCGTTGAAGCCGAGCGAGCAGCGCAGGCCCTCGCCGGCGCCGAGCGCGGCGTAGGCGTCGCCGCCGAACAGCGCGTCGGGAGCGGCGAGGCCCGCGACCGGCTGCAGGTCGGCGGAGTCCTCGAGGGTGAGCTCGGTGGGAGCGAACAGCACCCGCACGCCGTCGAGGAACTCGGGGAGCTGGATACCGGCGACGTCCTCGGCGCGGACGACGACGTCGTTGTTCACGACGTCGATCGCGATGCCGCGGATGAGGTCGGCGACGGCCGGGGGCTGCGTCTCCAGCCAGTCGTTGAGGGCGCTCAGCCGATCTTCGAGAACGGACTCGCTGTTCTCGGCGCGCGCGACGGTGAAGCCGGCGCTCTCGGCGGCGGCGCGGGCCTCGTCGAAGCCCTCACCGTCGGTGAGCCCGACCGTGGGGATGCCCTGGGCGTCGAGCCAGACACCGGCGAAGATCGCCTCGAACTGCTCGCGTGCCGTCTCGGCGAACGCGGCGAGTTCCTGGCTGCGCTGGGCGTCGGAAAGGAATCGTTCGGGACTGATCTGCAGGTCTCGCTGCAACGCCTCGACGAGCTCGGCCGGCAGAGACGACGTCGACGTCTCGACAGGCTCGGGCTCGGCCTGGGCGACGGCGGCGGCAGGTCCGAGCAGCAGCAGCGCGGCCGAGCCGATCACGGCCGCCCGACGTGCGAAGGTGCGTCGCATGGATACCTTTCTCGTTCCCCCTTGCGGCTTGCGCGCGCGAAGGCGCCGCCCCGGGCGGGCGGCGTCCCTCAGATCCTAAGGGGTAACCCGCGAAGCGCATAGGCACTTCTCGGGGCTGAAGTGACGTATGGGGCGAATGGGACGTCAGGCCGGATTCGCCGTGCGCACCCGGACACCCGCGGCGTTCTCGATCTCCGTGATCGGGATGCCCAGGCTCGAGGTGCCACCGCTCGGAGCGAGCACCAGATTCGCCTCGACGCAGTTGGGCGCACCCGCACTGTTCGAGCCGCTGATCACGCCGAGCGCGAGCGTGCCGGTGACGACGGCGCCGCCGCTGTCGCCGGCGAGGGTGCACGCCGAGGTCGCGAAGCCACGGATGGTGGTCGCGGCACCCGACTCGTACACCAGCTGGGTCTCGAGATGGTCGGTGACGACCACACCGCAGGTGAACGCCGACGACTGGCCGGACTTGCAGACCGGGGCGCCGACGACCGGAACGGCCGTGCCGGTCACCGTGAGGGTCGAGCCGTTGCCGCCGCGCACGATCGGGCGGTCCAGACCGGCGTCGAGGCCGGCCTGCTCCAGCGAGATGATTCCGTAGTCGAGGGTGCTGTTCGTGCCCACGGTCGACTCCGTGAACCGGCCGATCCGCACGCTGTCGTCGACGTTCTGACGGTTGGGCAAGTAGACGGTCGATCCGCCGTCCCGGCGGGCCACCGCGTCGCAGTGACCGGCGGTGATGTTGACGGCGTCGCCCTCGGCGTCGACACCGCTGAAGCCGAACGAGCAGATACCGATGTTCTCGATGCGCGTGGTGCGCACGTCGCCGTCGGCGGTGATGTAGGTGTCGCCACCCATCGGCGCCGGATCGTTGGGCGGCATGCCCGGCGACAGCTGGACCTGCACGTTCGCGATGAGCGACGGCAGGTTCAGGGCGCGACCGATCGGGGTGTTCACGATGTCCACGACGATCTGGTTGTTGAACACGTCGATCGAGGCGGAGTTGATCTGCGACGACACCTCGCGCGGCAGGCCGGCCACCCAGCGGTTGAGCTCGGTGAGCGACTGCTCGAGGCCGTCGGCGGACACCGGGGCCACGGTGGCCTGGAAACCGTCCTTGCGGGCCTTCTCCGCGGCGTCGCGGCTGGTGACGGCGACGACGGGCTGCCCGTCCTCACCGAGCCAGGCACCGGCGTAGTCGCCGGGGCGCTCCGAGCGGAGGGTGCGGGCGTAGCTCCCGAGCTCCTGGGCGCGGGCGGCACGCTCGAGGTACTCCTCCGGCGTCAGACCGAGATCGCGCTGGACGGCCTCGACCAGCTCGGTGGGCAGATCCGCCGCGGCCGCCTGCTCGGCCGGTGCGGCATTTGCAGCCGAGGCCAGCGGGCCGAGCAGCAGCACCAGGGAGGTCGCTGCGACGACACCGCGTCGAGTGGTGTCGACGACACCGCGTCGAGTGGTGGAACGGGCTGCGGCGCGCGACGCCGACGAGAGACGCATGGAGGCCTTTCGATGTGCTCGATGGTTCTCTGAACTCGTGTTCCGGGAGCCGGGTCCATGACCCGCACGACAGCCTACGGGACGGGACCGGGGTGACGGCCAGTGCCGTAGGTCCCACCGGGACGACCTCCTGGGAACCGTGACCGATCACGGTTCGGGGGCCGGCTCCGGTTCGGGTTCCGGTTCGGGCTCGGGGTCCGTGCCGGGCCCGGTGCTCGTCTCGTCGCCGTCGTCGTCGCCCCGCGATTCCCGGTACGGCGTCCGGGTGCGATCGGACGTGTAGGTGTCGGACCCGGTCGACGAGGGTGCTGCGGCGGGTTCCTGCGCGGGAACCACCGGCTCCTCGTAGGTCGTCGTGTCGGCGGTGGCCGGGCTCTGCTGCGTGGTCTGCGGGGCCCGGGCGGTGGTGGACGCGTCGACCGTCTCGTCCTCGACCGCGGTGGTGGTCGTCGTGGTCGTGGTGCTGCTGCGCGGGGCGGAGCTGCTCGGCCGTGCGGTCGAGGAGGTGGTGGTCGCGGCGGTCTCGGAGGCCTGCGTGCCCGCGGCGGCCGTCGGCACCTCGCGGAGACTGAACACCAGCGCGCCGACACCGACGAGCAGTGCGATCGCCGCCGCGGCCGTGATCGCGACGACCATCGACGACTTGCGGCGGGGCTTCTCCTCGTCACCCGGCGCGGCGAGGGCGGTCGGAGCGGCCGGGGCCGCCTCCGGTGCGTCGGTGGGCGGCACGGTGATCTTCTCGAGGACCTCGGTGGCCTCGGGATCGAGGGCGGTGCGCGTGGGTTCCGGCAGCTTGGCGGTCGGCAGGACCTGCGTCGAACCGAGCAGGTCCACCGAGCCGGCGGCCGCCGCGAGCGCGGCACCGCGCACCATCGTCTGGTGCGGTTCGGGGGCCAGCGCACACCGCAGGCCCAGGCCGGTCTTCACCGACTGCGCGACCAGCTGCGCCGCGCGCGGGTCGACGGCCTCGTCGGCGGTGACGACCATCGCGTCGAGGTTGCTCACGGACCAGCCGAGCGTCTCGAGCGCCGTGGACAGCTGCGCCTCCACGGAGGGGGCGTCGTCCTCGGCGAACCGGAACGCGTGGCCCGCGACGATGCCGGAGCGGACCAGCGTGACCGTCGAACCCTGCGGGTCGATGTGGTAAACGGCGACGAGCCGGCCGGTGCGGTGCGAGACCTGCGATTCGAACCAGGCCGCCGCGGCCTCGGCGTCGGAGACGAGCGAGACGTGCCGCAGCCCGACGTAGTCGAGGGCGTTGCGCAGCACGGAGACCGTCGACGCGGGCCAGTCGGTGGGATAGGTCGCGACGGCGGTGTACCGGGCGTCGCCGAGCAGGCCGGCCGCGTCGGCGAGCAGGCACTCGATGGCCGTGGCGACGAGGTCCTCCGCGCGGGAGAGGGAACCGTCGTTGGCGCGCACACCACCGGAGTGGCCGACCCGGTCGACGAAATCGGTGAACGAGCTGGTGGTGCCGTCGACGACGTCGTGGTCGCCGAGGGTGGCGGTGCCGTCGGAGTGCAGGTGGACCGCGGTGACGCGTTCGATGGGGTCGGGGTCCGGTCGTCCGGGCGTCGGCGAGGTGACCGCGACCGAGGAGACGGTGGTCCCCACCCTCAGGCCTACGCCTACGGACATGCCGGTGTCCCTCCATTTCCATCGGAGTGTGTGTGACGGTGTGCATCCGTGCCGTGCCCCATGGCCCGCAGCAGAGACAGCAACTCCGAGCGGGAACCGGCGCCGAGCCGACGACGGATACGGGCGACGTGATGTTCCACGGTCTTCGCGGAAATGTACAGGTGATTGCCCACCTCGCGGTAAGTCAGCCCGGAAACGACCAGGTCGGCGACCTGCGCTTCCCGCTCCGACAACGGCCCCGGAACCGTCGGCGCCGACGGTCGCTCGTCGTCCGGGGCACTCGGCGGGGTGTCCGCGGGGGTCCGCACGACGCGGCCGTTCTGGCGGATGTCCCGCGCGATCTGCAGCAATCCGGTGGCGGCGGCGGTGTCCTCGGCGCGCAGCGCGGCCTCGCCGGCGAGCTTGGCGCCGTCCCAGGGCAGCCCCACCGCGGCGAGCGCCTCGGCCGCTTCCCGCACCCGACGCGTGTCCACGTCGCCGCGCAGCACCCCGAGCCAGGCCTGCCCGGCCCGGGCGAGCACCGCGGCATAGGCGGTGGACTCGGCGGCCAGCGCGAGGGCGCGGGCGTGCGGCACCAGATCGGACGGCCGGTTCGCGGCGATCGCGGCCTGCACCCCGTACCAGTGCAGCGCCGCACCCCACAGCGGCGGTTCGCCGAGCGTCGCCAGCAGCCGGCGGGCATCGGCGACGAGATGGGCGACGCGGTCCGGTTCCCCGACGCGCACCGCCGCCAGCCACAGTTCACCGAGCGGCAGCAACCCGAACAGGTCGACGGAGTACTCGGCGACGACACCCTGCGCGGCACGCCACCGCATCGTCAGGGCACCGAGGTCGCCGCTGCGTCGCGCCAGCCCCACCTGCAGGGCATGGAGGAAGAGGAGGTCGCGTCCGGCGCTCACCTCGGGGGCGAGGCGTTCGGCGGCCGTGGTCGCGGCGGCGAGGTCCCCGCCGAGCAGGTCGGCCCACGCCGCGAGCAGCCGGTTGCGCACGGTGGGGACGGCGGGGCGGGCGAGCAGCGCGCGGGCGTGGTCGAGTTCGCCCGAGTGCAGGCACAGCAGTGCGGCGATCGCGTCGGCGCCGTCGGGCCAGGCCCGGGAGGTCGTCTCCCCGTCGAGGCTCGTCAGGGCGCGGGTGAGCCGGTTCATCGCGACGCGGCCGTCGCCGCCCACCGATTCGCGCAGGCCCTCCTCGACCAGGCGCGCAGCGGACACCGACGAAGTGGGTGCCCCCGCGGCGACGGCGGAACGCAGATGCCGGGCGGCGTCCGGACGACCGGCGGCGAGCAGCACGGCCGCGGCGATCGGGGCGTCCCCACCGGCGCGGTCGGGACCGAGCCATTCGAACAGGTCGGCGCTGCGGTCGAGCATGCCGCGCTGGGCGGCGACGCTCGCCGAGATCCGGGTGGCGGCCCGCACGTCGTCGACGTCGAGACCCTCGCACCGTTCCAGCAGCCGGTCGGCGAGCTGTGCGGCGGTCGTGAGATCCCCTGCGGCGAAGGCGACCTCCGCGCGGGGCACGGCCAGCGCGGCCGGGTCGGCACCCGCGGTGATCGCGGCATCGAGCAGGTCGGCGGCCTCGCCTGGTGCGGCGCCGGCGGCCAGGGCGACGAGATGGTCGGCGAGATGCGGGTCGGTGAGCCCGATTCCGGCGAGGCTGCGGGCGAGACGCGGGGTGAGGGTGCCGGCCTCGAGCCGCGTCGAGAGCAGACGCCGCGCCGAGGCGTGCAGTCCGTGCCGCCCGACCGCGGCTGCGGGGATGCCCGCGGCGCCGGGGACGAGGTTCTCGTCGGGATCGAGCAGGCCGCTCGCGCGGCCGGTGTCGACGAGATCGAGGGCCCGGTCGGCGGGCAGGTCGAGCACGGCGGCGACCTCACCGGGATCCAGGGCCACTCCGAGTTCGACGAGGGCGAGGACCGCCGCGAGATCCCGGTCGGTGGCGAGCTGCATGCGGATGCGCTCGGCGACGGCCCGTCGCACGTCGGTCTCGGTGCGCACCGCGTCGAGGGCGGTGTCCACCAGCGCGGGCACGCCACCGGTGAGCCGGTGCAGGGACCGCACCTGCGGCGGTGCCAACTGCAGTCCGAACGACGCTGCCCGACCGGCGGTTTCACGCGCCGTCCAGTTCCGCAGTTCGACGACGCTGCCGTGCGCGGCGAACGCGGCTGCGAGAGCACGGATTTCGGGGCGGTGCGGTCGAGGTTCGGTGGCGACGACGAGCCCTGCCGCCCCGGCGGCACCCGCGATCAGCTCGTCCAGTTCGCCGGCGGTGAGCCGGTGCGCGTCGTCGACCACCCGCGCGGCGCCGATCCGTTCCCGGAGCGACGCCAGCACAGCGGATTTCCCCGTCCCCGCGCCACCGACCAGCAGCAGGCTCGGGGGAGCGGTCGCCGAGACGACGCGCGTGACCTCGCGCGGTACGGGTCGCTGGGGCAGGGAGGGGGCGGACGTCATGGCAGCGATCAGCGCCCGGTTCCGAGCAGACCGCCCACGACCTGGCCGGTGCCACCGAGGACACCACCGACGACGTTGCCGGTGCCGTCGAGCACCCGGCCGAGACCGTTGCCCACACCCTCGACAACGGCACCCGCACCGCGACCGGCACCGGTCAGCGCGTCACCGACACCCGACTGCGGAGCCGACGGCGCCGGAGCGGGAGCGGGAGCAGGCTGCTGCTGCGTCGGCTGGGGGACCGCGGGGACCTCGGGGGCGGGCGCGGCCGGGGACTCGGGCGCCGGGGTGCTGCCGTCCGGTGCGGGGGTCTCCCCGGCGGGTACGGCGGCCGGGTTCGCCGGAGCGGGAGCGCCGGGGGTGCCCGGTGTCGCCGCGACCGGCACGACGGTCACCGAGCCGTCGGAGTTCACCACCCGCACCGTCTCCGTGGTCCCGGGTGCGGTCGACTGCGTCGTACCGGGTTCTGCGACGACCGCCCCGGTCGTGGGCGCGGGCGAGCCGGTGTTCTCGGCGACGGTCTCCGTCGTCGGGCGGGTGCCTGTGCCCGGGGTGTCGGCCTCCGACGACAGGGTGCCCAGCGCCAGGCCCCCGCCGGCGAGGACGGCCACCGCCGCCACCGCGGCCCCGACCAGCGCGAACCGGCGACCGCGGGACCCGCTCGCGGTGGTGTCGACGACGGCGGGCCGGTGGGCGGCGACCGGCTCGGGGGCCGCAGTCGCTTCGGTGACGGCGGGCAGGACGACGGTCGCGGCGTCGTCCTCCTCGACCGGGGCGAGCCGCGACATCGCAGGGGTCCGCTCGGCGACGGGCGCGGCGGCCGCCAGCGCCGCACCGTGCGCCGCGGTGAAGGCGGGGCGTGCGGCCATCACGACCGGCAGACCCAGCTCCGACGAGATCAGCTCGGTGACCAGCGGAGTGGACGACCCGCCACCCGTCAACAGCACCCGTCCCACATCGGACAGGTCGACGCCCGCGGCGCGCAGCGCGTCCTGCACCAGCACGAGCGACGCCTCGAGCGGCCCGCGGGCCAGCTCCTCGAACTCCCCGCGCACCAGCCGCACGTCGCGGCGGACGCCCGGCAGCGCGAGCGGGACGACCGTCTCGGTGTCGCTCGACAGGGCCTCCCTCGCCGCGCGGCAGTGCGCCCGGAACCCGGCGAGGGCGGCGACCGTCTCGGGCGCGAACGGATCGAGGCCCGCCGCGGCGGCACCGAGTTCCTCGAGCAGGTAGGTGGTGACGAGATGGTCGAGGTGGTCGCCCGACAGGTCGTCGCCGGTCAGGGGGCGTCCCAGCAGCGTGGGCTGCGCGCCGTGCCCGATCACCGCGACGTCGAGGCCCCGCGCGCCGAGGTCGTACACGACCGTGACGTCGTCGCCGGGGGCGCCGTGGACGGTCTCGAACCAGCGCGCCGCCGCGACCGGCTCGGACAGCGTCGACGCGGACACCCCCGCACGGTCGAGTGCGGCGTGCAGCGAGTCGACGGCGTGCGCCGACCAGGTCGCGGGGTGGGCCAGCATCGTCGGGGCGAGGGCGTCGCCGAGTGTGCGTCGCTGCAGGTCGGCGAGGGTCGCGGCGACGAGGTCCTCGCCGAGGTGGGTCGAGCCGTCGTCGGTGAGGATGCCGACCGGGTCGCCCACGCGCGCCGGGAATCCGGTGAGCACCTCGGTGCCCGGGGCGGGTTCCCCGCTGCCGAGGACGGGGGTGCCCCCGGCGGGGACGTGCAGTTCGGTGGGGGCCGACAACAGTTGCGGGTCGCGGGAACCGGCGCGATCGAACACGGTCACGGCCAGCGAATTCGCCGACCCGATGGTGACGCCGAGTCCTGAGTACATGCACGCTCCCGGGGTCCGGGCGGACCCCTGTCCGCCGATGTAGTTCCGTTCGGTCTCGAACAGCCTGTCGCTCCCGTCACGGGAGTCGTTAGCCTCCACCGCCGATCAGGGGGCCGATCCCCTAATGCCCCCGATGCCCCCAATCCCCGATCCCCCAATGCCCCGCGGCAATCAGGGGGCCGTTCCCCCTGTGCCCGCGACCGCCGGATTCGTAGCGTCGACGACAGACCCCGAGATCAGGAGATCCGCGATGGCCACCAACGCCGTACTCGACTTCATCCTCAGCCTGTTCCGCGACGAGAAGGAACTCGCCCGGTACTGCGCCGACCCCGAGACCGTCCTCGCCGAGGCCGGACTCGGCGACGTGTGCCACGCCGACATCGTCGCGGTGGCGCCCCTCGTCGCCGACAGTGGACTGTTCGCCGGTTCCGTCTCCGAACTCACCGCCGCGTTGAACGGCGCCGCGAACGCGGGTGCGTCGCTGGCCGGTGGCGCTGCCGCCGGGCTCGGTGGCGCGGCCGGCCTGGGCGGCAGCCTGGGACTCGGCGTCGGCCTCGGCCTGGGCGGAAGCCTCGGCGGTGGCCTCGGTCTGGGCGGAAGCCTCGGAGGCGGCCTGGGCCTCGGCGCGAACGCCGGCGGCAACGTCGACTCGCAGCTCGGTCTCGATCTCGGCGGGACGCTCGGAGCCGCCCTCGGCGCCGGCGGTGACCTCGGCGCCTCCCTCGGTGCGGCGCTCGGCGGTGCCCTCGACACCGCACTGGGCCTGGGCGGATCGCTCGACCTCGGACTCGACATCGGCGGCACCCTGGCCGGCGCCCTCGAGGGCGGACTCGGCCTCGGTGTCGGCGCGGCCGCCGACCTCGCCGCCGCGATCGACGCGGCCATCGCGGCGACGGGCGGTCTCGGCGCCGACCTCGCCACCACCCTCGAAGCGGCCCTCGGCGTCGGCGGTGAGCTGGGTGCCTCCGTCGGCACCGCGCTCGGCGGGGTACTCGACTCCGCGGTGTCCCTGGGCGGGCAGTTCTCGACCGACCTGAACACCGCGCTGGCCGGCGGCCTCGACCTCGGTGCCGCGCTCGGCACCACCCTCGGCGGCGCCCTCGGTGTCGGCGCCGACCTGACCGGCGCGCTCGGTGGCGCCCTGGGCGGGGTCCTGAACTCGGCGCTCGACGTCGCCGGTGGACTCGGCGCCGATCTCGGAGCGGGACTCGACGCCGGTGTCGGCGCGACCCTCGGTCTCGGTGCCTCCCTGTCGGCGCTGCTCGGTGCCGGTGGTGCCGCCGCCGGCGACCTCGGTGCGGCGCTCGGCGCGGTCCTCGACAGCAGCGCCGAGGGCGGGCTGCTCGGCGGTGTGGACCTCGACGCGGTGCTCACCGGTGGCACCGAGGTCGACGGCGGGGTCGAACTCGGCACCCTCGTCGGCGGCGTGCTCGGTGGTGCCCTCGGCCTCGGAACCGGCACGACCGTCGAACTGTCGTCGGCGCTGAACATCGCCATCGGATCGACCGCGGCGACCGGCACCGACCTGTCCTCGGTGCTGGGTTCGGCGTTCTCCGTCGGCGGGTCGGCCGGAGCCGATCTCGGTCTGCAGCTCGGCACCGCCCTCGATGCGGCGGCCGGGTCGGTGTCGCTCGACACCGGAGCCGACCTCGGTGCCCAGCTCGCCACCACCATCGGCGGCAGCCTCGGCGCCGGCGCCGAAGCCACCGGCCAGCTCGGCTACGCCCTCGACGGCGCACTCGGGGCGGCCGGGGAACTCGGCGCGGTCGGCGACCTCGGTGCCGACCTCGGTGCCGGCCTGGGTGCCGGTCTCGGCACGGCGGTGTCGGGTGCGACCGCTCTCGGTGCCGACCTCTCGGCCGGACTCACCGGCAGCACCCAGGCCGTCGCCGACCTCTCGGCGGGCCTGACCTCCGACGTCTCCACCGAACTCACCACGCAGATCGGCGGCGGCCTGTCCGGTGCGGCCGAGAGCTGGGCGTCGGTCGGCGAGGACGTCTTCGGGTCGATCGACGACAGCATCACCGGCTCGATCGAGACCGCGGCCGGCCTGTTCGGGTCGGGTGGCCTGGGGATGACCACGAACGTCGGCGGCAGCCTCTTCGGCGGCGCCGGGATGGAGACCTCCCTCGGTGCACCCGAGACGGCCGACCTCGACGAACCGCTGCCCTGACCCGCACGTCCGCCGGCTCCGGGACATAATGACCGGAGCCGGCACCGACGGAAGGCGAGTCGACGCAGCCCATGCAGCACCCATCCGAAACATCCGCGCGCCGGTCGGCGCCCGAAACGTCACAGCGCCGGTCGGCGCTACTGAATCTGATCGATTCCGCAATCGACCGGTCCCGAGGAGCCGGTCGCGGCGACCTCACCGACCGTCTGACGGCCGCCCGCACGAAGGTCGCCGACCCGCGGTTGCGGGTGGTCGTCGTCGGCGGCCTGAACCAGGGCAAGAGCCGCTTCGTCAACTCCCTGCTCGGGCTCGAGGTGTGCTCCGTCGGCGACGACGAGACCACCGCCGTCCCCACCGTCGTGCAGCACGGCCCCGAACTGCAGCAGGTCGCGGTGGGGGAGGAACGGCTCGAGATCAGCGCGCCGAGCCCGCTGCTCGCCGACGGACTCGTGTTCGTCGACACCCCCGGCGTGGGTGGGCACGGAAATCCGCACACCGCCGCCACCCTGACCCTGATCGCGGCCGCCGACGCGGTGTTCGTCGTCTCGGATGCCAGCCAGGAGTTCACCGCACCCGAGATGTCGTTCCTGCGGCAGGTGCACTCCCTGTGCCCGGCGTCGGCGGTGCTCGTCACCAAGACCGATCTGTACCCGCACTGGCGCGACATCGTCGCCGCCGACCTCGGTCATCTCGAACGAGCCGGTTTCGATGTGCCCCTGTTGCCGATCTCGTCGCTGCTGCGCGAATTCGCGCTGCGCACGGACGACGCGTCGCTGCACGAGGAATCGGGCTTCGACGCGGTCTACGGCTTCCTGCGCGAACAGGTCGTCGCGCGCAACGCCGACGCGGCGCGGCTGTCCGTCGTGCACGACGTGAAGATGGTCGTCGACCACCTCGCGCTGGGTTGCGAGAGCGAACTCGCCGCCCTCCGCGATCCCGAATCCGCTTCCGCCGCCGTCGAGGAACTGAACCGGGCCCGCGCGGCCACCGAGGCACTGCGCACCCGCGCGGCGCGCTGGCAGGTCACCCTCGCCGACGGCATCGCCGATCTCGCCGCCGACATCGACCACGACCTGCGCGACCGGTTGCGCAAGGTCACCCGCGACGCCGAGGCGTCGGTGGACGAGTGCGATCCCGGCAAGGAGTGGCCGCGGCTCGGGCAGTGGCTCGCCGAGCGGGTCGCCGAATCGGTCGGCGACAACTTCGTGTGGGCGCACGAACGCGCGGAGGAACTCGCCGCGAAGGTCGCCGAGCACTTCGCCATCGACGACGACGCGGCCCTGCCGTCACTGCACCTCGGCGACCTGTCGGGGCTGCTCGAACCCGTCGATGACCTCTCCGACCTCGAATCCGGCCGCATCGGCATCGGGCAGAAGGTGCTCGTCGGGTTGAAGGGTTCCTACGGCGGTGTGCTGATGTTCGGGCTCGTCACCACCCTGATGGGCATGGCGCTCGTCAACCCGATCTCGGTGGGGGCCGGATTGGTGCTGGGCACCAAGGCCTACCGCGACGACAAGCAGGTGCGGCTCGGCAAGCGCCGCGCCGACGCGAAGAACGCCATCCGCAAGTTCACCGACGACGTGAGCTTCCAGGTCGGCAAGGAATCCAAGGACCGGCTGCGGCTGATCCAACGTCAGTTGCGCGACCACTTCACCGAGATCGCCGACCAGACCCTGCGGTCGCTCAACGAATCCCTCGAAGCGGCCCAGCACGCCGCGACGGTGCAGCAGCAGGAACGCCGGCAGCGCATCGCAGAACTCGACGCGCACGTCGCGGCGCTGTCCGAACTGCGTTCCCGCGCCGCCGAACTCGCCGGGGCAGCGCAGTGAGCGCCGCGCTCGACCGGGCCCGCGATCTCGTCACCCGGGCCCGGGGCCTCTACGGCGCCGACCCGCACGTCGCCGCGCAGCTCGCCGAATGCGCCGGGCGTCTCGACCAGCCGCTGCGGATCGCGCTCGCCGGCTCGCTCAAGGCCGGCAAGTCGACTCTGCTCAATGCCCTTGTCGGACAGGACATCGCACCCACCGACGCCACCGAGTGCACCCGCGTCGTCACCTGGTACCGCAACGGGCCCGCCCCGTCGGTGACGGCCTGGTTCGACGGCGACCGCAGCCTCCCCGTGCCGGTCCACCGGCCCGACGGGCGCCTCACCTTCGACCTGGGTGAGCTCACCGCCGACCGCGTCGACTTCATCGACGTCGAATGGCCTTCCAGCGCACTGGCACAGACCACGATCATCGACACCCCGGGCACGTCGTCGCTGTCGCAGGACGTCTCGGCCCGCACCCTCGCGCTGCTCACCCCCGAGGAAGCGGCCTCGGGTGCCGACGCCGTCGTCTACCTCATGCGCACCCTCGGCGCCGCCGACGTCGAGTTCCTGGAACGGATCGGCCGGCACGTCGGGGGCGAGTCGGGGCCGCTCGGCATCATCGGGGTGGTCTCGCGCGCCGACGAGGTCGGTGCCGGTCGTGCGGACGCCATGATGTCGGCGTCGCAGGTCGCGGCGCGGTTCACCGCCGAACTCGAACGCACGGGACTGTGCCAGGCGGTCGTGCCGGTCGCGGGGCTGCTGGCCCTGGCGGCACGTACGTTGCGGCAGAGCGAGTTCGCGGCCTTCGAGGCCCTGTCGCAGGTGCCCACGGACGAGCTGCAGGTCGCGATGCTGTCGGCCGATCGTTTCGCCCGCGCCGACGTGCCGCTTCCCGTCGACCCGGAGATGCGGGCGCGCCTCGTCGACCGGTTCGGCCTGTTCGGAATCCGCATGGCGGTGCTGCTGATCCAGCTGGGGGTGCGCGACTCCCCGTCGCTCGCCGCCGAACTCGTCGCCCGCAGCGGCCTCGACGAACTGCGCCAGGTGATCGACGTGCAGTTCGGTCAGCGCGCCGACCAGCTCAAGACGCACTCGGCGTTGCTGTCGCTCGAACGGGTGTTGCGTACCTGCGGCGACCACGACCTGCTCTCGGCGGTACGTCACGAACTCGCCGACGACCACGGCTTCGCCGAACTGCGCCTGCTGGGGAAGCTGCGCTCGTCGTCGGTGTCCCTGCCCGACGACGAGGTCGTCGAACTGCAGCGCGTGGTCGGTGGTTTCGGGATCGGTGCGACGCAGCGTCTGGGCCTTGCCGGGGATGCGGGCGCCGACGAGATCCGCGCGGCGGCCGTCGCGTCGGTACGGCACTGGCGGTCGCGAGCCGAGCACCCCCTCCTCGACCCTTTCACCGCGAAGGCCGCCGCGGTTGCGGCGAGAAGCGCCGAAGGGCTGGTCGTGGGGGTGCGATAACCGCCGGAGGGGACCGGCGGTGCGTCGCGGTCACTCGAGTCGGCCGGGCACCGGATAGCTGCGTGGGGACAGGCCGATGCGGCCCGAGACGACCAGATCGTCGATCGTCTGCTGCAGTCGTCCGCAGGTGGGGATCCAGGCGCGACCCTCCTGGGCGGTACGGGTCCGCGCGAACTCGGGGCAGACGCTGTCGGCGTCGTCGAGCCACTGGATGCTGGTGTGTGCCTCGCTGTACTTCTCGACGAGGACACGATTGCTGCAGTGGGTGCAGCGGACGCTCTCCATGATCAGGACCTCCTGAGGGCTGTGACAGCGACGGTAGTCACGGCGGTCGGCGGAGTCGCCCGGTCTCCCACCGAACGGGAGACCACATTCCGCTCAGTGGGCGGACGACCGCGTGCTGCACCCGTCTCTACCTGGGCTGTTAGGCTTCGATCATGCCCGAGATCGAGCCTGCCGCCGACGCTTCCGACGACGGTTACCCATCGTTGCCCGCCACGAGTTGGGCTGTCCTGGGCATGCTCACCCTCGGTGAGGGACTCACCGGTTACGACCTGAAGAAGTGGGCGGACTGGAGCATCGGATTCTTCTACTGGAGTCCGTCCGTCAGCCAGATCTACGCCGAACTGAAGAAGCTCGAGACGGCGGGGCTGGCCGAGTCGGAGATGGTGTCCGAGCCGGGGGAGCGTGGGCGCCGGGTCTACCGCATCACCGAACGCGGCACCCGCGCCGTGCGGAACTGGTCGCGTGATGCGCCCGTCGAACAGCCGGTCCTCAAGCACGGGCTGATGCTGCGGCTGTGGATGGGGCACCTCAACGAACCCGAGGAGCTGAAGAAGCTCGTCCGGTCGCACATCGAGAACATGGAGGCGATGCGGGAGCGGGCGAAGCTGCACGGCGATCACGCCAACCGCGAACCGGCATGGGCGTTCTCTCGGATGAGCCTGGTCTGGGCCGAACGGTACTTCCAGGCCGAGATCGACCTGGCGAAGCAGGTGCTGGCCGACATCGACGAGGCCGCCGAGACGTTCGCGTCCGTCCGGGTTCGTGACGAGCTGGGCAATCCCGTGCCGGAGGTCGCCGGCTCCTGGCGCGATGTGGAGGACTTCGTTCAGGGCCTCGAACAGCGCGGTCTCGAACGGCACGAACGCGGCTGAGCCATCCGCTCCGCCCGGCCGGGAAACCGTCCGGGAGGAGCGGGAAGACGCTCAGGCGTACTGCAGGCTGGGCTGCGCCGTCGCTGCGGGCGACCCCTGGTGCCGCGGCCTCGGCGCGACCGGCGCGGTGCGGGGGCGTCCGGTGAGGGATCGGTGGACGGCGTTCGCAGCCATGCGAACCGGGGCCGCGTGGCGGTGGTCGAATTTGAGGTGGCTGGTCGGCCCGCAGATGGACAGGGCGGCGACGACGTCACCGACGGGACCGATGGGGGCGGCGATGATGCCGACCCCGCCGGAGACCCGGCTCATCTCGTACGCCACACCCGTCTCACGGACCTTGCGCAGTTCGGGGGTGAGACGGGTGAGGTCGTGGGTGCTGTGCGGGGTGTAGGCGAGCAGGGCCTTGCCGATCGCGGAGTTGTGCGCGGGATAGCGGCTGCCGACACGCGTGGGTAGCTCGGTGGCGAGCCTGCCACCGACCTTGTCGAGATAGAGCACGTCGGATCCGTCGAGGACACCGAGGTGCACGACGTAACCGGTGGTGCGGTGCAGCTCGTGCAGGATCGGCGCGGCAGCGCTGTGCAGGCGGTTCTGGTGGACGGCGATCGAGCCGAGCTCCATCAACCGGGTGCCGAGTTCGTAGTCGCGGCCCTCGCGGCGCAGCCACCGCATCTCCACCAGTCGTTCGAGCATCCGATGGGCGGACGAGCGGGGCAGCCCGGTCCGCCTGACGACCTGGGCGAGTGTGAGCCGTCCCGGGCCGTCGAAGGCATCGAGGACGAGCGAGATCCGTTCGAGAATCGCGGTGGGTGTGGAGTCTGCAGTCGCGGGTGCGGTCACCGATGTCTCCCTCGATCAGGGGCGAGAACGCCAGGAAACCCAACTGACATGGGTCTTTCTATTAGAAATAGTGACATACGCGCGCGGATTTGTGAAGTGGATCACCGAGATTGCACGCCGAAGAGGGGGAACCCGCTGTCCTCGTGGATGGGGTTCCCCCTCATCGGGGAGCGATTCTGCAGTTGTCCGGCGGACCGGGCAGGACGTCACATGGCGGCGAGAGGCTCGCTCCCGGACCAGTCGTGACCCCAGTAACTGTCGGCGGTGATCTCCTCGGACGTGTAGAACGTCTCGTCCACGAGCAACCCGTCGGTACCGAATTCGATGTCCCAGCCACCGGGGGCCCGGACGTAGAACGACACCATCTTGTCGTTCGTGTGGCGACCCAGCGTCGACGACACCGAGAAACCGTCCTCGACGACCCGGTCGAGGGCCTGGCCGACCGCGTCGAGGGTGTCGACCTCGACCATGAGGTGGATCAGGCCCGGAGCGCCACCGTGCGGGGCCGGAATCAACGCGAGGCTGTGGTGACGCTGGTTGACCCCCAGGAAGCGCAGGCGGACCGGCCCGAACTCCGGCGGTGCCGGCAACCGGAAGGCTCCCCGCGGCAGGAAGCCGAGGACCTCGGTGTAGAAGTCGAAGGTGCCATCGATGTCGGTGACGGGCAGGACGACGTGGCCGAGTCCCTGCGCGCCCGTCACGAACTTCGCGCCGAACGGGGTCACCACCGGACTGTGGTCGAGCACCGGACCGTGGAAGACCTCGAGGGTCGCGCCGCTCGGATCCTGGAAGGTGATGACCTCCTCCACCCGGCGCAGGTCCGCCTCCTCGACCGACAGCGGCTTGACCGCCACCCCGGCCGCCTCGACGGCCGCCCGGACGCGGGCCAGGGCTGCGCGGTCGCGGACCTCCCAGCCGATCGTGACGACCCGGTCGTCCTCGCCCGGCACCACCACGATGCGCGCGCTGCGCTCGTCCATCCGCAGGTACAGCGCATTCTCCTCCGGGCCGGACCCCTGGGCGAAACCGAGGACCTCGAAGGCGAACCTCCGCCAGCGCTCCATATCGTTCGTCTGGATCCTCACGTATCCCAGACCGCGGATGTCGGTGCCGAAGCCACCGACGTCGGACTTGCTCATACTGTTGTCTCCGTTGTCGATTCGGATGTGATGGAAGGTCAGATCATCGCCCGCAGCGGGCCCTGCGGATCCACACCGAGTCCGCTCAGCGTCGCCGCGTGGTAGACCGTGCCCGGGACGTGGATCGCGTGGTGCAGACCGGCGTGCGCGTCGCGCCAGAAGCGCTGCATCGGCTTGTCCATCCGCAGTGCGTTACCGCCGCACCGGGCGTAGACCTGGTCGATTGCCGTGACGGCCTGCCAGGCGGCGTTCACCTGGGTCTCGCGGCCGAGAGCACGCTGCTCGAAGGTCGGCGTCCTCCCGGAATCGACGATGTCCCACATGCGATCGACGTTGGCGAGCAACGAATCCCTCGCCGACCGCAGTTTCGCCGTGGCCTCACCGATCGCGAACAGGGTGTAGGGATCGTCCTTGACGGCCGTGCCCTGCGGATTGATGCGCTCGCGCTGGTACTCGTTGGCGTGGTGCAACAGGCCCTCGCAGATACCGATGGTGGCCGAGGTGATGCCGAGCGGGAACATGTTCGACCACGGCATCAGGTACAGCGATTCGGTGCGGCCGTACTTGCGGACGGCGGTGCCGTCGATGACCTCGTCACAGTCCATGACGCGGTAGTCCGGCACGAAGGCGTCCTCGACCACGACGTCCTTCGACCCCGTTCCGCGCAGGCCCACGACGTCCCACGAGTCGTCGATGATCCGGTAGTCGGACCGCGGGACGATCACGTGCAGCATGCGCGGCGGCATCTGCACGCTGCCGTCCGGATTGCATGCCATCGCGCCGAGGAACGCCCAGTCGCAGTGGTCGGTGCCCGAGGAGAACGACCACCTGCCGGAGAACCTGTAACCGCCGTCGACCGGCACACACATGCCGCCCGGCATGTACGGTGACGCGAGCCACGTGTCCTGGTTCTCGCCCCAGACCTCCTGCTGGACCCGGGGATCGGCGAACGCGAGCTGCCAGGGATGCACCCCGACGATGCCGTGGACCCAGCCCGCCGAGGGGTTGAGCGACGCCATCCGCATGACCGTCTCCGCGAACTCGCGCGGATGCGACTCGAAACCGCCGTGCTCCTTGGGCTGCAACATACGGATCGAGCCGGACTCCTTCATGCGCTTGACGGTCGCGTCGGCGACCTTGCCGATCCGTTCGGCTTCGATGCCTTCGAGGAAGATGTCGTCGGCGGCCGCCTCGATGCCGGCCAGCACTTCGTAGCTCATGATCGTGTTCCTTCTGGTGGGGAGGGGTGCGGCGAGGGACGTCAGGGGGTCGCGACCGAGCCTTCGGCCTGCTTCGCGAGGTTCTCCGCGACCTCCTTCTGCCAGCTCGCGACCGCCCGGGTGGTGTCGATCTCGAACTCGAAGCGCTTGGTCATGTCCTCGGTGATGTCCTCGACGTCGACGTAGAACTGCTGGTACCAGCGACGCAGCTGGTAGACCGGCCCGTCCTCCTCGGACAGCAGCGGATTGTCGATGGGCGCCTTGTGCTTCCAGATCTCGACGTCCTGCTCGAAACCGAGCTGCACACCCTCGGCGAACTGCGCGGCCATCCCCGCGGCGACCTCGTCCGACACTCCCGGGAGCTTCTTGACGATCGCGCCGTACTGCAGCACGAACTCGTTGTTGCTCACCGGATAGTGGCAGTTGATGAGGACCGTCTCGATGGTCTGGCCGTTGGCATCCGATTCGAGCCAGTCGATCATGTACGACGGACCGAAATAGGTCGCTTCCGAACGGAGCTCGGCGTTGGGATCGTCGTAGTTGGTCCCGCTGACGACGTCCTCGCGGCCGGTCGAGTGCATGTACTGCGTGGCGGTGTGGCCCTCGAAGACGTTCTTGAAGTAGCGCGGGAACGAGTAGTGGATGTAGAAGAAGTGCGCCATGTCCACGACGTTGTCGACGATCTCACGACAGTGCGAACCCTTGATACGCAGACTCTTCCAGCTCCAGTCCGTCCACTCGTCGGTGCCGTAGCCGGCGATCTCCGGGATGGTGACGTCCTCCGGAGGAGGGTTGCCCTGCGGGTCGTTCCAGACGTACAGCTGGCCGTTGCGTTCGAGGGTCGTCCAGGCGCGGGTCTTCGCGATCGGTGGAACGCGCCGGGCGTAGGGGATGTCGGTGCACCGGCCCTTGCCGTTCCAGCGCCAGTCGTGGAACGGACACGCGATCGAATCGCCCTTGACCTCGCCGCGGCTCAGGTCGCCACCCATGTGCCGGCAGTACGCGTCGAGGACGTTGAGCTTTCCCGTGCTGTCCGCGAACACGACCAGCTTGGTGCCGAATGCCTCGATGGAGTGCGGCTTGCCGTCCTGGAAGTCGCGGAGCAGACCGAGGCAGTGCCAGCCACGCGCGAAACGGGTGGGAGCGGCCGCGGCCTCGATCTCGCGGACCTCGACGTCGTCGTCCGATGCGGAGCGTGCGGTGTCGATGGACATGAATTCCTCCGTGCCGTCTGTGGGTGGAGAGACTTGTGATGCGCCTCATGGAACGCGTCGGCCACTCACCGCGTGAAGCATGTCTCCCGCTGGATGGAACGTGACGAGCAGTCGGGGAGGACACCTCCCGTCACCCGGGAGAAGTCCTCCCGTGCGGGCATCGCCGGTCGTTAGCGTCGCGACACATCACGGCGAAAGGAACGTTCCATGACACGGATGACGGGAAAGGTCGCGCTGATCACGGGTGCCGCCGGTGGGCTCGGGCGCGCGTGCGCGACGCGGCTGGCGGAGGAAGGCGCCGACATCGTCGCGCTGGACCTGCCGGGCGGTCGCACCGAGGCCGGACTGGACGAGACCGCCCGCCTCGTGCGTGCGACGGGCCGCCGGATCACCACCGGAACGGCGGACATCCGCGACCTCGACGCCGTGGTCGCGGCGGTACGGGCCGGCGTGTCCGAACTCGGGCCGCTCGACGTCGTCGTCGCGAACGCCGGCATCAGCGACAATCCGGGTCCGTCCTGGGAGATCGACGACGAGATCTGGAACCGGTCGATCGACGTCAATCTCACCGGAACGTGGCACACCGTCAGAGCCGGTGTCGCCGAACTCGGCCCCTCCGGTGGCTCGGTGATCCTCGTCAGTTCCACCGCCGCGATCAAGGCCGTACCGGGAGCGTCGCACTACTCGGCGGCGAAGCACGCTGTCACCGGCCTGGCCAGGACCCTGGCGAACGAACTCGGGCCGCGTAGGATCCGCGTCAACACCGTCCATCCGGGTGCGGCAGCGACGCCGATGACCCTCAACCCGACGACCTTCGCGCGGCTGTGTCCCGATCTCGAGGCGCCCACCGCCGAGGACGCCGCGGAGGTGCTGTCGACGAAGACGCTCCTGCGCGTGCCGTGGGTCGAACCGGTCGACGTGGGCAATGCGGTGCTGTTCCTCGCCTCCGACGAATCCCGTTACGTCACCGGCCTGCAGATGGTCGTCGACGGCGGCCTGACCCAGAAGGTGGCGTGATGAGCGGACGTCTGGACGGCAGGGTCGCGCTGATCACCGGCGCGGCACGGGGGATGGGCCGCGCCCAGGCGGTGCGGTTCGCGCAGGAGGGCGCCGACATCGTCGCCGTCGACGTGTGCGCCCCGGTGGACCACGCGACCACACCCGGCGCGTCACCGGCCGATCTCGCCGAGACCGTGCGACTCGTCGAATCGCTCGGCCGGAGGATCTGCGCCTACGAGGTGGACGTGCGCGATCAGCCGTCGCTCGACGACGCGGTGGCACAGGGGGTCGCGGCGCTCGGCCGGCTCGACGTCGTCTGCGCGACGGCGGGGATCAGTTCGTCGGGCCGGGTGACGGAGATGGACCCCGAACGTTGGCGGGCCGTGCTCGACGTCAACCTCACCGGGGTCTGGCGCACCTGCAAGGCCGCGATCCCGTACATCGTCGCCGGTGGGCGTGGGGGATCGATCGTGCTCGTCAGCTCGATCGCCGGTCTGCGTGGGCTGGTGAACGTCGGCCACTACACCGCGGCCAAGCACGGCGTCGTGGGGTTGATGAAGTCGCTCGCCAACGAACTCGCCCCACATCGGGTGCGGGTCAACACGATCCACCCCGCCAACACCCGGACCACGATGGTGGAGAACCCGGCCACGATGCGCACCTTCTGCCCCGGTGTCGAGAATCCCACACGGGAGCAGTTCGAAACTGCCCTGCAGTCGATGCACCTGCTCCCCGTGCCGCTGATCGAACCCGAGGACATCGCGAACGCGAGTCTGTTCCTCGCCTCCGACGAATCCCGCTACATCACCGGTGTCACCCTGCCCGTCGACGCCGGCCACTGCGTCAAGTAACCGCTGCGTCAGGTAACCGCTGGTCGAGCAACCGCTGCGTCGACCGACCACCGGCTGCGCCCGGACGAATTGCTCGACGGGTGCAACCGGTGGTCCTCCGTCCTACCGTCCGGGGTCCGGACCCTCGAGGATCGCGAACCCCTTGTAACCGGATTCGGCCACCTCCGTGATGATCTCGCGGTAGGCCCCGAAGCCGCCGAGGAAGGGCATGAACACGCGGGGCTTCCCGGGGATGTTCGCGCCGAGATACCAGGAGTTCGCGGAGTTCAGCAGCGACGCCTCGGCCCGGTTGCGGCATTCGTCCACCCAGTCGGCGACGGCCTCCGGTGTGCCCTCGATACCGGCGGCGCCGCGCGCATCGAGATAGGCGATCGCATCGGCGACCCAGTCGACGTGGAGTTCGGAGTGCAGCACCATGTTCGCGAGGACCGACGGGCTGCCGGGACCGGTGAGGTTGAAGAAGTTGGGGAAGCCGTCGATACCGAGCCCGAGATAGGTCCGCGGGCCGGCCGCCCACTTCTCCTTCAGGGTGCAACCACCGCGGCCGACGATCTCGATCTTGTCGAGCGAACCGGTCATGGCGTCGAAGCCGGTCGCGAGGACGATCACGTCGAGGTCGTAATGAGCGCCGGTGGTGACGATGCCGGTCTCGTCCATACCCACGATCGGGGTGCTGCGCAGGTCGACGAGTTCGACGTCGTCGCGGTTGTACGTCTCGTAGTACCCGCTGTCGGTGACGATGCGCTTGGCGCCGATGGCGTGGTCCTTGGGGATCAGCAGTTCGGCGACCGCGGGATCGTCGACGACCGCCCGGATCTTCTCCTCCCAGAACGCGCGGGCGGTGTCGTTGGCCGCCGGATCGGTGAGCTGATCGGGGAACGCCTTGGAGAAGAGGACACCGCCGAGCTTCCAGCGTTCCTCGTAGACGGCGCGCCGCTCCTCCTCGGACACCTCGAGGGCCGACTTCGGGTGCGGCTGGTGCGGGGAGCCTCCACCGGACTCCCAGGACAGCCTGCGTCGTTCGGCGTAGTTCGCCTTCTGTTCGGCGCGGGTGGCGTCGTCGAGCGGTGCGTTGCCTGCGGGGATGCTGTAGTTCGCCGAGCGCTGGAAGACGAACAGCTGCTCGGCCTGTTCGGCGATGATCGGGATCGACTGGATGCCCGACGATCCGGTGCCGATCACACCGACGCGCTTGCCGGTGAAATCGACGCCGTCGTGGGGCCAGCGGGCCGTGTGGACGATGTCGCCGGTGAAGCGGTCGAGACCGTCGAAGGCCGGGGTGTTCGCGTTCGACAGCGGCCCGGCGGCCACCACGAGGAAGCGGGCACGGACCTCGTCACCGCGGTCGGTGCGCACGGTCCAGTGCAGGCCGTCCTCGTCGAGGATCGCGGAGGTGACGCGGGTGTCGAACCGGATGTCGCGGCGCAGGTCGAACCGGTCGGCGACGTGCTCGAGATAGGCGAGGATCTCGGGCTGGGTGGCGTACTTCTCGCTCCAGTTCCATTCCTGCTCGAGTTCGGGGGAGAAGGAATAGGAGTAGTCGACCGATTCGACGTCGCAGCGCGCCCCGGGATAACGGTTCCAGTACCAGACGCCGCCCACTCCCGACGCGGCCTCGAATGCGCGGACCGTCAGGCCTCGGCTGCGGAATCGGTGGATCGCGTAGAGACCGGCGATGCCGGCCCCGACCACGACGACGTCGTACGACCCGGTCCTGTCCGGGGTGGCGTCGACGGTGGGGCCCTCGGGTGCGGTGAGCTGGGATCGTGGATCCTGTTCGTTCAACTTGGAGTCCTTCCATGAGCGCGAACGGTCCGGTCCGGGAACGGACTCGGAGGTTCGTGGAGTGGCCTCACGCTAGGTCGGGGGAAACGGGCGGGGCACCGGTCCTTCCCGCCCAGCGGGTCGTTTCCGTGAGCGGGATCGGGAGGGTGGGAGGGCGGCCCTGCAGCGACTTGTGATCTGCATCACTCGTGGAACAAAAAATCGCGACCTGCCGTTGGATGAGTCAGACAACTTGAGCGCATCGGACTCAACTTCACTTGACGGGGAGAACCCCGGGAGTGCAGGCTTGAGTCGACCGCGCTCAGTTGAGTCGAACAGACTCAGGTTGGGCATGGAAAGTTTTCGCGGTGCCCCCGGTGCCGCGGCGAGAACATTGGAGGAATTGACATGGCTCGTGCGGTCGGCATCGACCTCGGAACCACCAACTCGGTTGTTGCTGTCCTGGAGGGCGGTGAGCCCGTCGTGGTCGCCAACTCCGAAGGATCGCGCACCACCCCGTCCGTCGTCGCCTTTGCGAAGAACGGCGAGGTCCTCGTGGGGCAGCCCGCGAAGAACCAGGCGGTCACCAACGTCGACCGCACCATCCGTTCGGTCAAGCGCCACATCGGCACCGACTGGACCGTTGCGATCGACGACAAGAAGTACACCCCGCAGGAGATCAGCGCGCGCACGCTCATGAAGCTCAAGCGCGACGCCGAGGCCTACCTCGGTGAGGAGATCACCGACGCGGTCATCACCGTCCCGGCCTACTTCAACGACGCCCAGCGTCAGGCGACGAAGGAAGCCGGCACCATCGCCGGCCTCAACGTCCTGCGCATCGTCAACGAGCCCACCGCGGCCGCCCTCGCGTACGGCCTCGACAAGGGCGAGAAGGAGCAGACCATCCTGGTCTTCGACCTCGGTGGCGGCACCTTCGACGTGTCCCTGCTCGAGATCGGCGACGGCGTCGTCGAGGTCCGCGCGACCTCCGGCGACAACCACCTCGGTGGCGACGACTGGGACCAGCGCATCGTCGACTGGCTCGTCGAGAAGTTCAAGTCGCAGCACGGCGTCGACCTGACCAAGGACAAGATGGCCATGCAGCGTCTGCGTGAGGCCGCGGAGAAGGCCAAGATCGAGCTGTCCTCCTCGCAGTCGACCTCGATCAACCTCCCGTACATCACCGTGGACGCCGACAAGAACCCGCTGTTCCTCGACGAGCAGCTGTCCCGCTCGGAGTTCCAGCGCATCACCGGCGACCTCCTCGAGCGCACCCGCGCTCCGTTCCAGCAGGTCGTCAAGGACGCCGGCATCTCTGTCGGCGACATCGACCACGTCGTGCTGGTCGGCGGCTCGACCCGCATGCCCGCCGTCACCGATCTGGTGCGCGAGCTGACCGGCGGCCGTGAACCCAACAAGGGTGTCAACCCGGACGAGGTCGTCGCCGTGGGCGCCGCTCTGCAGGCCGGCGTGCTCAAGGGCGAGGTCAAGGACGTGCTCCTGCTCGACGTCACCCCGCTGTCGCTGGGTATCGAGACCAAGGGCGGCGTGATGACCAAGCTCATCGAGCGCAACACCACGATCCCCACCAAGCGGTCGGAGACCTTCACCACCGCCGAGGACAACCAGCCGTCGGTGCAGATCCAGGTCTACCAGGGTGAGCGTGAGATCGCGGCGCACAACAAGCTGCTCGGCTCGTTCGAGCTCGGCGGCATCGCCCCGGCTCCGCGCGGTGTCCCGCAGATCGAGGTGACCTTCGACATCGACGCCAACGGCATCGTCCACGTCACCGCCCGCGACAAGGGCACCGGCAAGGAGAACACGATCAAGATCCAGGAAGGCTCCGGCCTGTCCCAGGAGGAGATCGACCGGATGGTCAAGGACGCCGAGGCCCACGCCGAGGAGGACCGCAAGCGTCGCGAGGAAGCGGAGGCCCGCAACCAGGCCGAGTCGCTCGTCCACCAGACGGAGAAGTTCGTCAAGGAGAACGAGGACAAGGTCCCGGGCGACGTCAAGGAGAAGGTCGAGACCGCGATCAAGGACGTCAAGGACGCCCTCGCCGGCTCCGACATCGACGCGGTCAAGTCCGCCGTCGAGAAGCTGGCGACCGAGTCGCAGGCGCTCGGCCAGGCGATCTACGAAGCGCAGGGCGCCGAGGGCGGTGCTGCCGGTGACGGCGCGGCCGCCGGTGGTGCCGACGACGTCGTCGACGCCGAGGTCGTCGACGAGCCGAACGATTCGGAGAAGAAGTGACTGCGGACAAGCCCGAGCAGGAGCCGGTGACCGTCACCGACAAGCGGCGGATCGACCCCGAGACCTTCGAGGTGCGCGACGAACAGCGCACCGAGGAGGCCGAGGCCCCCGCAGCGGAGGCGACCGAGTCGGCTCCCGAGCCGGAAACCGAAGAAACGGAAGGTCAGTCGCAGGAGGCGAAGGAACTCGCCGAGCGCACCGCCGACCTCCAGCGTGTCACCGCGGAGTTCGCGAACTATCGCCGTCGCGCCGAGGCCCAGCGTCTGGCTGCGGCCGAGGAGGCCAAGGCCGGCGTGGCTGCGAAGTTCCTGGACGTCCTCGACGATCTGGATCGGGCCCGCGCCCACGGCGATCTCGAGACGGGACCGTTGAAGGCACTGTCCGACAAGCTGACCGGGGTCTTCGACTCCCTCGGCCTGGCGGCCTTCGGCGAGGAGGGCGAGTCCTTCGATCCCGAGCTGCACGAAGCCGTCCAGATGGAGGGCGACGGAAACCACCCCGTACTCGGGGCGGTCCTGCGCAAGGGTTATCGCTTCGGCGAACGCGTCCTGCGGCACGCGATGGTCACGGTGACCGACGGTGACCCGGCGGACACGCCGGAGCAACCGTCGTCGGCCGGGTCCGACGCGGAGTAAGAACAAGAAAACGCGAAAGGAGGAGACGCCCGGTGAGCCAACGGGAGTGGATCGAGAAGGACTTCTACAAGGACCTGGGCGTCTCCCCCGACGCGACACAGGACGAGATCAAGAAGGCCTACCGGAAGCTGGCGCGGGACCTGCATCCCGACGCCAATCCGGGTGACGCCAAGGCCGAGGAACGGTTCAAGGCCGTCAGCGAGGCCAACGCCGTCCTGTCCGACCCTGCCAAGCGCCGGGAGTACGACGAGACCCGGCGCCTGTTCGCCTCGGGTGGCATGCCCGGCGGCTTCCGGCCCGGCGCCGGTGGATTCTCCGGAGGCACCGGGGCCACCTTCGACATCGGCGACCTGTTCGGCGGCGCCGAGGGTGGTCTCGGCGACCTCTTCGGTGGCCTGTTCAACCGTGCCGGTGGTGCCTCGGCCGGCCGCTCGCGTCCGCGTCGCGGCGGCGACGTCGAGACCGAGACGACGCTCGACTTCCGGGACGCCGTCAAGGGCGTCACCGTCCCGCTGCGGCTGACGAGCCCGGCTCCGTGCACGACCTGCCACGGCAGCGGCGCACAGCCCGGCACCAGCCCGCGGGTGTGCCCGCACTGCAACGGAAGCGGTGTGGTCTCCCGCAACCAGGGTGCCTTCGGTTTCTCCGAGCCGTGCGACGACTGCCGCGGCACCGGCTCGATCATCGACAATCCGTGCTCCGACTGCCGGGGCACCGGGATCCAGAACCGCACGCGCACCATCACCGTGCGGGTGCCGGCGGGCATCAAGGACGGCTCGCGGATCCGGCTCGCCGGTCAGGGCGAGGCCGGGCTGCGCGGCGCCCCGTCGGGCGACCTGTACGTCACCGTCCACGTCCGCCCCGACCGTGTCTTCGGCCGGGAAGGCGACGACCTGACGCTGGTGCTGCCCGTCAGCTACGGCGAACTCGTCCTCGGCGGCACCGTCTCGGTGCCGACCCTCGACGGCCGGGTGGGCCTGAAGATCCCGCCGGGCACCGCCGACGGCCGCGTGCTGCGGGTGCGCGGACGCGGCGTCCCCAAGCGTGGGGGCGGCGCCGGCGACCTCCTCGTCACCGTCAAGGTCGCGATCCCGCAGAAGCTGGACGAGAAGGCGGCGGAAGCCCTTCAGAACTATCTTCGTGCGGAGGAGGCAAGTGGCTTCGATCCGCGAGAGGGATGGGCAGGTGCGTGATGAGCGAGACGAGAATGCCGCGGGACATGTCCCCGGATCCGGATGCGCGCGTCTATGTCATCTCCGTGGCGGCGGAACTCGCCGGGATGCACGCGCAGACGCTGCGTAACTACGACCGCCTCGGCCTGGTCACCCCGCACCGCACCAGCGGTGGAGGACGCCGCTACTCGCCCCGCGACGTCGAACTGCTGCGCGAGGTGCAGCGGCTGTCGCAGGACGAGGGCGTCAACCTGGCCGGCATCAAACGGATCATCGAACTCACCAACCAGGTCGAGGCGCTGCAGCAGCGTGTCTCCGAGCTGAACGCGGAGATCGACCGGTTGCGTTCGTCGCGAGGGGATCTGGTTCCGATTCCGCGGAGCAACGCCCTGGTGGTGTGGAAGCCCCGCAACCGCCGGGACTGATCTTTTCCCGCCCAACGGGACGACCGCATCGGAGGCCTGCGGGATCTGCCTAGTGTGACTTGTTCCACACGAACGGTCTACGGAAGGCGGCAGTCATGGCGGAGTGGGCGGAAGAATGCGACGTCCTCGTGGTCGGATCAGGTGCCGGAGGGTGCTGTGGGGCGTACACCGCTGCGCGTGAAGGACTCTCGGTGATCCTCGTCGAGGCATCCGAATTCTTCGGCGGCACCACGGCGTACTCCGGGGGTGGCGGCGTCTGGTTCCCCACCAACGCGGTCCTGAAGCGTGCCGGGGACGACGACACTCTCGAGGACGCCCTGACCTACTACCGCGCCGTCGTCGGCGACCGCACCCCGCCCGAGCTGCAGGAGGCCTACGTCCGCGGCGGGGCCCCGCTCATCGACTATCTCGAGGCCGACGAGGACCTGGAGTTCATGGTCTACCCGTGGCCGGACTACTTCGGCAAGGCACCGAAGGCCCGCGCCCAGGGGCGGCACATCACCCCGAAACCGAAGCACGTCGCCGACGATCCGGAACTCAACGAGTCCATCCGCGGCCCGCTCGGCCGCGAACGTCTCGGTGAACCCCTGCCCGACACCCTCATCGGCGGCCGTGCCCTGATCGGCCGTTTCCTCATCGCACTGCGCAAGTACCCCGACGTGCAGCTGTACCGGAACACCCCGCTCGAGGAGCTCGTGGTCGAGGACGGCTCGGTGGTGGGCGCGATCGTCGGTAACGACGGTGAGCGCCGAGCGATCCGCGCACGCAAGGGCGTCGTCCTCGCCGCCGGCGGGTTCGATCACAACGACGAGATGCGCAGCAAGTACGGGGTGCCGGGCACCGCTCGCGACTCGATGGGGCCGTGGTCGAATCTCGGCAAGGCACACCAGGCGGGTATGGCCGTGGGCGCCGACGTCGACCTGATGGGGGAGGCCTGGTGGTCGCCGGGTCTCACGCACCCGGACGGGCGCTCCGCGTTCGCGCTGTGCTTCACCGGCGGCATCTTCGTCGACCAGGACGGCAAGCGCTTCACCAACGAGTACGCACCCTACGACCGGCTCGGCCGCGACGTCATCGCCCGGATGGAGCGAGGCGAGATGACGCTGCCGTTCTGGATGATCTACGACGACCGGGCCGGTGAAGTGCCGCCGGTCGCTGCGACGAACGTGCCCCTGGTGGAGACCGAGAAGTACGTCGGGGCCGGACTGTGGCGGACCGCCGAGACCCTCGAGGAGCTCGCCGAGCAGATCGGGGTGCCCGCCGAATCACTGAAGGCGACCGTCGCGCGGTGGAACGACCTGGCCGCGAAGGGTGTCGACGAGGACTTCGGCCGCGGCGACGAGCCCTACGACCTGGCCTTCACCGGCGGCGGGTCCGCGCTCGTCCCGATCGAGCAGGGCCCTTTCCACGCCGCGCAGTTCGGCCTCTCGGATCTCGGCACCAAGGGCGGTCTGCGGACCGACACCGTCGGGCGGGTCCTCGACACCGCGGGCGAGCCGATCCCCGGCCTGTACGCGGCGGGCAACACGATGGCGGCGCCGAGCGGCACCGTCTACCCGGGCGGCGGCAATCCGATCGGAACGAGCGCGCTGTTCGCGCACCTGGCGGTGATGGACGCGCGGGCCCGCTGAACCGTCAGGATCGGGTGACGGTGAATTCCGCTGTCATGAACGGATATCCGGCATCGACGCTCGAGTCGACGGCGTACCCGTGGGCGTTGCCGCCGCTGACGCGGGTGCCGTCGACGTTCGCGTTGCCCGTGCCGTAGTTGTTGGCCATCAGCACCACGGTCGCGTCGCCGGGCATCGTGTAACCGACCTGAAGGCCGAAGCCCCGCCGGTCGTTGCTGCCCGCCGCGAGGGTCTCCGTCGCCCCGGCCGCGATCACCGCGGCGGGGGCATCGGTCCACGCCCCGTAGGGGTTGTCCGACGACGACAGCACCATCGGTGCGTCCGTCTCGTTGCGGATGATGACGGTGATGCTGGGGCCGTCGGTGCGCAGCGTCTCGGCGCTCACGCCGGCCGGGGCGATCAGTGCGGCGGCGACGGCGAGGGCCGCGGCGACGCGGATGCGGAAGTTCATCGTGCTCCTGCGGGGTCCGGCCGGAAAGCTTCCGGTATGGGGAGCTTGTCGCCGTATTGTACCCACGGCCAACGAAATCCGGTCCCCGCGATTCCGGTGACGAATCGTGCCGGGGCGACACGCTCTCCGGTCACGAACGTGTATCGAAACAGCGACGAGCCGATGCCCACCCCGCCTCCGACCACACAATGGCTCGGAAATGTCTCGGAAATCCGAGACATTCCAGCGATGTTCGGAGGGTGCCATGTCCCGCAGGTTCAAAGTGCTCGCAGGGGCGGCCGCTGCGGCCGGGACGGTCGCGTTGATGGCGCCCGCCACCGCGTCCGCCGCGGTGGACGCAACCGCCACGGCGACGATCGAGGCGAACAGCGTCACCTGGAACGTCCAGAACGGTGACGAACAGAACACGTGCACCGCGAGGGCGAAGGAGAACGGTGCGGACAAGGTCTACGCGAGCCGGACGGTGGTGTCCGCCGGAGAGTCGCTGCGCCTCACCCTGCCCCTTCCCGTGGCCGGGGTCTACCAGGTCTCCTGGGAATGCTACGGGGCGAACACCTACTCCACGGAAACGATCGAGGTCACCATTCCCGCCACACAGGGGCCGTCCGTCCTCGTCGGCTCGTCGGTGATCAGCCTTCCCAGCGGCTCGGCGATCCCCGGCGAGGCCGAGCCGAGCGCCGCGCTCACCCAGGAGGGAACGGAAGCGATCTGGAAGGTCCGGGCGGGCTCGACCGAGGTCAATTGCCGGTCGCGGGTCTTCGACGGACCGGAGGTGGCGCGGACCCAGGCGTACGTGGTGCCGCCCCGGGTCGAGATCGAACTGCGGTCCGACCTCGAACCCGGCGACTACACCACCACCTGGGTCTGCTTCACCGACACCGAGTCGTGGGGCAACGAGGCGGCACCCGTCGCGATCACGGTGCCCGCCTGATCAGGCCGGCACGAGGTCGCTGACCTGCGCGAGGAGCTCCAGCGACCGCAGCCACGCCGAACGCCCGGGTGCCGACGAGACGACGATGAGCTCGTCCGCCCGGGCGCGTTCGGTGAAACGGTCGAGGTAGTCGCGCACCTGCTCCGGCGAACCCACCGCGGTGTAGCGCATCATCTGCCGCACCTGCATACCGGCGGGGGAGTCGAGCAGCATGTCGATCTCCTCCTCGGTGAAGGTGCGTCCGCGCCCGACCATCTGCACGACCCGCGTCCGCTCGGCCGCCGCGAACAGCGCCTCGGCTTCCTCGGTGGTGTCGGCGGCGATCACGCCGACACCGGCGATGACGTAAGGCTCGGGGTGCTCGGGGGAGGGCTGGTACTCGCGGCGGTACAGCGCCACCGCCTCCTCGAGGGCCTGCGGCGCGAAGTGCGACGCGAAACCGTACGGAAGGCCGAGCAGCGCAGCAAGTTTCGCGCCGAACAGCGACGAACCCAGGATGTACAGCGGCACGTCGGTGCCCTTGCCGGGGATCGCGTCGACGCCCGGGATGCGCGACTCGCCTTTCAGGTACGCCTGCAGTTCGAGGACGTCCTGCGGGAAGCTGTCGGCCGACGACGGGTCGCGGCGCAGCGCCCGCAGCGTCTTCTGGTCGCTGCCGGGCGCGCGGCCGAGACCGAGATCGATCCGGCCGGGATGCAGGGTGGCGAGGGTGCCGAACTGCTCGGCGATGGTCAGCGGGGAGTGGTTCGGCAGCATGATGCCGCCGGCGCCGAGCCGGATCGTCGAGGTGTGCGCGGCGACGTGCGCGATGAGCACGCTGGTCGCGGACGACGCGATCGTCGGCATGTTGTGGTGTTCGGCGTACCAGATGCGCCGGTAACCCCACTGCTCGGCGAGCTGGGCCATCTTCACGCTGGCCTCGAAGCTGTCGCGGGCGGTCTCACCCTTGCCGATGTGCGCGAGATCGAGAATGGAGAGGGGAACGGTCACCGAGGGTCCTTACGTGTCGGGGCCCGGTATCGGCCGCCGGGCACACCCTCGGAACAACCCGACCGGTCGCGGGGCTATTCCCGCGACCGGCCGGATCGGACGGTGCCGTCACATGTGACGGAAGCCGGCTGTCACATGTGGCGGAAGCCGGCTGTCACATGTGGCGGAAGCCGCCGTAGGTGCCGCGGAAGAACAGCAGCGGGCTGTCGGGATGCAGCGACGTCAGGCCCGTGACCCGGCCCAGGACGATCGTATGGTCGCCGGCGTCGTGCTCGGTCTCGACCGTCGCCTCCACCCGCGCGATGGCACCCTCGATCGCCGGGGCACCGTTGTCGCCGGGGGTCCAGCGCACACCCCGGAACTTGTTCCCGCCGCTGGCACCGAAGGCCGCGCACAGGGTGCGCTGGCTCTCCGACAGCACGTTGACGGCCAGTTTGCCCACACGGCGGATCTTCGGCCAGGTCGTGGACGTGCGCGCGGGGCAGAACGAGATGAGCGGCGGGTCGAGGGACACCGACGCGAACGACTGGCAGGCGAACCCGAGCGGGTCGTCGCCGTCGAGTCCCGTGATCACGGTGACGCCCGTGCAGAAGTTGCCCATCACGTCCCGGATCCGGCGGGGGTCCAGCACCGCGTGCTCGGCTGTCATCGAGAAGCTCCTATCGGTCGGCGTTCGTACCAGTGTCCGTCGCCACGGCGCGGTACGCGAACGGTCCTGGCCGGGGGATCAGCGGCGGCGCACGTCCTCGGGTGCCCAGACGGCACGCATGCTGGTGATACGACCGTCCTCGTCGAAGGTCATGACGTCGATCGGCTCGATCTCGTAGGTCTGGCCACCCGCCTTCGTGACCACGCGGAAGTGGAAGGCGGCGGTCGAGCCGCTGATCCGCAGGGTGAGCAGTTCGGTGTTGTTCTCCGTGCCCTCGACCCCGTTGTAGAACTCGGCGATCGCGGCCCGGCCCACATGCGGTTCGCTCCCGGCGGGATCCTCGAGGGTTGCGTCGTCGGCGTACAGGGCGGCGATGTCGGCGGCGACACCGGCGGCCACGGCGTCGAGATAGGCGTGCACCGTGGCCCGGATGCGTTGCGAACGGACGTCGGCTTCGGAAACGGTCACGGGTGCTCCTGTGGTCGTGGGGCAGAGTCTGTCGCACCGACGCTAACGGCCGGCCGGCGGGATGCCGCCACGGTTTCCCGGACAGCGGGAAACGATCCGGTTCAGGTCGTTCCGAGGTCGCCGAAGTCCCGGCCGAACAACTCGGCGAGACCGGAGAGCTGATCGCAGTAGTGGTCGGCGGACCGGGCCCGCACCCCGGCGCCGACGATCGTCGCGCCCGCGGCGATCGCCCGATCGAGCCGTCGCCGCGTCCTGTCGGGATCGCCGATCGGATCGAGTCCCGAGACCGACAGCACCACCTCGAAACCGTCCGGCTGCGGCCGCGCGTCGAGCATCGCCGTCACCTCGTCGAGCGGCAGTCCGAAAGGCACCCAGCCGTCACCGAACTCGCAGGCGCGACGCAGGGAGCGCCGGGTGCGGCCGCCGATCCACAGCGGTACCCGTGGCTGCACCGCACAGGGATCGACCACCACATCCGAATATTCGAAGAAGTCTCCGCGGTAGGACGGTTCACGCGTCGACAGAGAGGCGCGCAGCGCGGCCAGCGCGTCGTCGGCGCGGGCACCACGATCGGTGAACGGGACGTCGAGCAGCGTGAACTCCTCCTCGAGCGAACCGACGCCGAGTCCCAGGACCAGGCGCCCGCCGCTCACCGTGTCCAGGGTGCCGTAGCGCTTGGCGATCTCCAGAGGATGGTGGTAACCGAGGACGAGGACCTGCGTGGCGAGCCGGATCCGTTCGGTGCGGGCCGCCAGATATCCGAGTGTCACCGAGGGGTCCCAGTAGGTCCCGCCCCGGACCTCGGCCACCGAGACCGGCACAGCAACATGCTCACTGCAGGTGAGGTGATGAAAGCCCAGGCGATCCGCGGTCACCGCGATCCGTGTCAATTCGTCGATCCCGGCGGCGGCCTCCCATTCGTCGTACGTGCCCGGAAGTCGCGTGACGATCGGGCTGGTGATTCCGATTCGCACCTTCGGGTGTGGACTCGGGACAGTTGCCATGACAGGCCCCTCCTTCGCAACGGCGTCTCCCCGAAGTCTGCTCGCGACGAACACGGGGAGCACGAATGGTCCCGGTCCACGGAATCCGGTCTGCGAATTCGACGCTCGACTCAACCGATACGACGAGCGGCGTGTTCGCCCGCGATGCGGCCGAACACGAACGCATCGGCGATGTGGAAACCGCCGTCCTTGGCCCAACTGAACGTCGAGCTCACCGTGCCCGCCGCATAGAGTCCCTCGATGACCGTGCCGTCCGTGGCGAGGACACGAGCGTGTTCGTCACGACGAGGCCCGCCGTTGGTCCATGCCAGCATCGGTCCGCTGCGGACTCGGTACCGTACGCGGCTGTCATGATGTCGCTTCCTCCGGATCTCCGGTCGCCGATGATCGACGACCGTCGGATATGGACTGCTCGTCATCCTCGCGTCCTGGCCCGAGCGATCGGGGACCTCGTCCCACTGAGCGTGACGCATTTCCGGTGGACCGCTGGCCGGGACAGTGGGTTCCGGACCCGGGGCTCCCGGTCCTAGCGTGGCCGAACGCACCACATCGAGGAGACCCACATGTCATTGCACCCTGAAGTCGAGTCCATGCTGAAGGTCCTGGATGCGGGCTTTCCCGACGTCACCACGGTTCCGCCCGCGGAACTCCGTGACCTCATCCGCAGTCGTCGTGCACCTCTCCAGCATCTGCCCGCGATGCGGGATGTGCACGACATCGGTATCGAGGGGCCCGGTGGAGACCTGGCACTGCGTATCTATCGTCCCGACCATCCCGAGGACGGGATTCCGGTGGTGGTCTTCGCCCACGGCGGTGGTTTCGTGTTCTGCGATCTCGACAGTCACGACGAGTTCTGCCGTTCGATGGCGGAGGGGGTCGGTGTCGTGGTCGTCTCCGTCGACTACCGGCTCGCGCCGGAACATCGTGCGCCGGCAGCGCACGAGGACGTGTACGCGGCACTCGAATGGGCGGCCGGCAACATCACGGCGTACGGCGGGGATCCCACACGTATCGTGCTCGCGGGGGACAGTGCCGGGGGCAACCTCGCCGCGACCGTGGCCATCGCAGCGCGTGACGGCGGGGGACCTGCAGTGTTCGGTCAGGCGTTGTTCTATCCGGTCATCGACGACGATTTCGACACGGAGTCGTACCGGAAGTACGGGTCGGGGTACTACAACACCACCAAGGCGATGAAGTGGTACTGGGAGCAGTACGCGCCGGAAGGCACCGACGACCCCCGGGTGATCCCGACGCGGGCCGATTCGCTCGCCGGACTTCCTCCGGCCGTCGTGATCACCGCGGAACTCGATCCGCCGTGCTCGGCCGGTGACGACTATGCGCAACGACTCGCGGACGCCGGGGTCGAGGTCCGGCACCGCCGATTCGACGGTCTGTTCCACGGCTTCCTGACGTTCCCGTCGCTGTCGTTGACGGAGCCTGCACGGCAGGAGATCTGGAAGATGATGCGCTCACTGTTCGAGTGACGGTACTCCGCTGAAGACGAAGTCCTCGGACCATCACCGATGGCTCGAGGACTTCGTCGTTCTCACTCGATGGCGATGTCCTCCACAGCGCAGAAGGTGTGGCACACCCGGTCACGGACGATGAATTCGGGGCACTCCGGGTCGAACCAGCGATCGACGATGCTCCAGTGCACCGGATGATCCAGATACTGGCCCACGAGGGCATCGTGATCGGTGAACTCCTGCTCCCACAGGTGCGTCCATTCGGTGCGGCCCACCGATTCGGTCACCCCACTCGGACGCCACGCGACGATGGAGGGGAGGAACACCTGCTCGGCTGCGGCCATCACCTCGAGACATATCGCGAGATCGAGGACGGCGAGACCGGATTCGCGTCCTGCATCTTCGTCACCAGGATCGTCGAGATACGTCGATCACTTCGCAGAGGTGTCCACGCCGGTCCTCTGATCGGAACGGCAGCGACAGCGCTCGGCGCCATCCCCTGTACGGTAGATCTGCGGACGATCTGCGGGCGGCTCCCGCTGTACATGCGATTCCTGCAACGACATCCATTCCTCATCGACAGGACAGCGTCGTTCCTCGGCCTCCGGCGGGATTCCGGTGTGCCTCCACCGACCGTCGGATACCCCGGGTGACCGGTGGTGAAATGGATGCGCGGTGGGGGTGTCCCCGTCGGAATCTCGATCCCGGAGGTGATCCGGGCGATGCCGGAGACGGAACATCCGAGCTCGTCTTCCCGGTGATCGGGATCATGCATGTTTCACCCTGTCGAACTGCCCTACCGTCGCGCAGACGACGATGTGAAGGAGAGAGCCGATGGCCAGGACATCCGTACCGGCTGCGACCCCCGCCCGCGACGCCACTGTGGACCTGCTCGTGATCGGGTCCGGTACCGGCATGGCCGCCGCGCTCACGGCGCACGAAGCGGGACTGTCCACCCTCATCGTGGAGAAGTCGCAATACGTCGGCGGCTCCACGGCCCGTTCCGGAGGTGCTTTCTGGATTCCCGCCAATCCCGTTCTCGTGGAGTCTGGTTCGGGTGACACCGTCGGACGCGGCCGTACCTACGTCCGCTCGGTCGTGGGCGACACCGCGCCCGTCGGGCGGGGTGAGGCGTTCGTCGACCACGGCACCGCGACGGTCGAGATGCTCCGGCGCACCACACCCATGAAGCTGTTCTGGGCCGAAGGATACGCCGACTACCACCCCGAACTGCCCGGTGGTTCGGCCGTGGGCCGTAGCTGTGAATGTCTGCCGTTCGACCTGTCGGTGCTCGGGGAGGAACGTGCGAGGTTGCGCCCCGGGCTCATGGAGGCCGGTCTGCCGATGCCCACCACGGGCGCCGACTACAAGTGGATGAACCTCATGTTCCGTGTGCCGCACAAGGGTTTTCCGCGGATCTTCAAGCGGCTCGCCCAGGGCGTCGCCGGGCTCGCCGTCAAGAAGGAGTACGTCGCCGGCGGGCAGGCGATCGCGGCGGGACTGTTCGCGGGTGTGCTGCGCGCGGGTATCCCGGTGTGGACCGAGACGTCGCTCGTGCGGCTGGTCGGCGAGGGGGATCGCGTGACCGGTGCGGTCGTCGAGCAGAACGGCCGCGAGGTGACCGTGACCGCGCGCCGCGGCGTGGTGCTCGCCGCCGGTGGTTTCGACCACGACATGGCGATGCGGCACAAGTTCCAGTCGGAACGCCTGCTCGAGCACGAGAGCCTCGGTGCCGAGACCAACACGGGCGACGCGATCAAGGCGGCCCAGGAGGTCGGTGCCGATCTCGCCCTCATGGACCAGGCCTGGTGGTTCCCCGCCGTGGCACCCTCGCGCCCGGGCAATCCGCCGATGGTCATGCTCGCCGAGCGGTCGCTGCCCGGCTCGTTCATCGTCGATCAGACAGGTCGCCGCTTCACGAACGAGTCGTCGGACTACATGTCGTTCGGCCAGCTGATCCTCGACCGTGAGCGCGCGGGTGATCCGGTCGAGTCGATGTGGATCGTTTTCGACCAGAAGTACCGCAACAGTTACGTCTTCGCGGCCGGGGTGTTCCCGCGCCAGCCGCTCCCGGAATCCTGGTACGAGGCGGGTATCGCCCACCGCGGCAACACCGCCGCGGAACTCGCAGCGTCGATGGGGGTGCCCGTGGACACCTTCACCGCGACCTTCGAGACGTTCAACGACGACGCCGCGGCCGGGACCGATTCGGAGTTCGGACGCGGGCGCAGCGCCTACGACCGCTACTACGGCGACCCCACGGTGCAGCCGAACCCAAACCTGCGGCCCCTGACCCACGGCCCGCTCTACGCCGTGAAGATGACGCTGAGCGATCTCGGCACCTGCGGCGGCGTGCGTGCCGACGAACGTGCACGGGTACTGCGGGAGGACGGCAACCCGATCCCCGGCCTCTACGCCATCGGCAACACCGCAGCCAACGCGTTCGGGCACAGCTATCCCGGTGCGGGCGCCACCATCGGCCAGGGCCTGGTCTTCGGTTACATCGCGGCCCGCGACGCCGCCGCGAACACCCCGATCGCCTGAGCGGCCGGTCCCCGAAAGCGAAGGGCGGACGAATGACGATCGTCGACCGGGAGGTCCTCCTCCCCACGGTCCTGTCGTTGTGGGAGACGGCCGGGCGACCGGCGGCCGGCGTGGACGAGGTGGACATCGTCTTCTTCGCGCCACCCGCCCCCGGCGTGCTGCGCCGCCGGAGCAGTGTGCGCCGTGACGAGGAGAGCGGCCGGATCGATCGGACGGTCGCTCATCTCGATGCCGTGGGCCGTCTCGTCGCCGAGGTCCACTCGTCCGGGCCGCTGTCTCCCGTCGAGGGAGGGGCCGAGGACGACCCGGTCACCGGCGCCCTCCTCCGCTCCGTCGCCGGGCGGTTCGAGACGGCGGACGTACGGCGCGTGCGGATGCGGGTGCACGGACGTCCGGCGGCCGACCGGATCGGCGAACCGTCGACGACCGTGCTGCAGCGCTACCGCACCGACCACGAGCACGTCGAGGACGTCGCGGTGGTGTTCGCGGAGGCGTCCGGTGCCGTGATCGTGCGGGCCTGGGTGACGGTCGCCGTCGGGTCGTAGCGGCTCGGCAGGGATCGCGGCTCAGTACGGGTCGTAGCGGATGTTCTCGGCCGGGGTGCCCGTCTCCAGCAGCTTCTGCACCGTCGCGCGCACCATCGGCCCCGAGCCGCACACGAGCACCTGGTGATCGCCGAACGCACCGTAGGACGTGACGATCTCGTCGAGGCTGCCCTCGAGCAGTTCCTCGGGGTCGGGGCCGAGCTCACCCATCTTCGGGGCGACACGCTCGTACCAGGGGTCGGGCACCTCCGGGTCCTGGACGGACTCGACCACCGGCACCACCGTCAGCCACGGCAGGGCCTCGCCGAGCAGCGCGAGCATGTCCGCCGCATACAGGTCGCGGGGATGGCGGGCGCCGGTGAACAGGAAGGTGCGCGGTGGATCCGGGCGGCGCGCGGTGTCGAGGATCAGCGAGCGCAGCGGCGCGAGACCCGTGCCACCCGCAACCATGATGACGACGCGGCCGGTGTCGTCGATGTGCAGGTCGCCGCCGCGCGGGGAGCCGATCTGCCACACGTCTCCGGGTTCGGTGTCGGCGACGATGCTGCCGCTCACCCAGCCACCGGGGACGGTGCGCACATGGAACTCGAGTTTGCCGTCCAGCGAGGGCGGAAGAGCGGGGGACAGGCGTCGCGGCAGCCGGGGGTGCTGCGGGATCGTCACGTCGACGTACTGGCCGGCGCGGAACGGGACGATCGCCTCGTCGCATTCGAGGCGGACGACGGCGAGGTCGTGCCGCAGCCGGTGGTGTTCGACGACCGTGGCGGAGACGGCGGTGTCGGTCTCGGTCGGTAGCGGCGCGGCCGGCTGCATGCGTGACTCCTGATGGTGCGGCTGTTCAGGACCTGGCCACGACTCTAGGGGAGATCCCCCGTCCCAGCAGAATGGAACATGTTTCAGTTTTCGGGCCGGAGCGGTTATCGTGACGAGAGCAGGTGATGGTCACCACAGTGGGGGAACACCGCGCAGGGCCGTCACACATCGGACCGCACAGAACCGGAAGGACGACCATGCCCGAGGAGTACGCCGATCTGTATCGCCCCGCCTTCACGCCCGACCTCCTCATCACCGCCCTCGATCGCAGCGCCGACCGGCCCGCGCTGCATCTCGGCGACGTCGTGCTCACGGGCGCCGAGATGCGTGCCGCGATCAGCCGCTTCCAGCAGGCTCTCGCGTCGGTCGGGGTCGGCCAGGGATCGGTCGTGGCGATGCTGTCGAAGAACCGGCCCGAGGTGCTCATCTCGATGGGTGCCACGATGGTCGCCGGATGCCGCAACACCGCGCTGAACCCGATGGGGTCGCTGTCCGACCACGTCTACATCGCGAACGACGCCGGGATCGAGACCCTGATCTTCGACCCGCGCCACTTCGAGGAGCGCGCCGCCGAACTGCGCGACCAGGTGCCGAGCCTGAAGAACCTGTTCTCCCTCGGCCCCTCCTCGGTGGGCACCGACATCCTCGCCCTCGCCGAGCAGTTCACCGAGCAGCGGCTCGTCTCCGCGCCGGTCGACATCGAGGACACCTCCTCGGTGGTCTACACCGGCGGCACCACCGGCAAGCCCAAGGGTGTCATGGGATCGTTCCGCTCGGGTGCCGCGCTCAACCAGATCCAGATGGCCGAGTGGCAGTGGCCGGAGGAGCCCCGCTTCCTCGTGTGCACTCCGCTCTCGCACGCCGGTGCCGCCTTCTTCGTGCCCACCCTGCTGCGCGGCGGATGCCTCTACGTGCTGCCGCATTTCGATCCGGCGCTCGTGCTCGAGACGATCGAGAAGTACCGCATCAACTCGACGATGCTCGTGCCGACGATGATCTACATGCTGCTCGACCACCCGGACTTCGACACCCGCGACCTGTCGAGCCTCGAGACCCTGTTCTATGGTGCCTCCGCCATGTCGCCGTCGCGGCTGCGGGAGGGCATCGAACGGCTCGGCCCGGTCTTCTTCCAGTTCTACGGCCAGTCCGAGTGCGGCATGACGATCTCGGTGCTGCGCAAGGAGGAACATCTCGTCGACGACCCGGGCCGGCTCGCGTCGTGCGGCCGACCCGTGCCGTGGCTCGACGTGCGTCTGCTCGACGACGACCTCAATGAGGTGCCGCAGGGCGAACTCGGTGAGATCTGCGTGCGCGGACCGCTCGTGATGAAGGGCTACCTCAACAAGCCCGAGGAGACCGCCGAGGCGTTGCGCGGCGGCTGGCTGCACACCGGCGACATCGCCCGCGCCGACAAGAACGGTTTCCTGACGATCGTCGACCGCAAGAAGGACATGATCGTCACCGGCGGGTTCAACGTCTTCCCCCGCGAGATCGAGGACGTCATCTCCTCGCACCCGGCCGTCGCGTCGGTCGCGGTGGTCGGCGTGCCCGACCAGAAGTGGGGCGAAGCCGTCAAGGCGTGTGTGGTGCTGCGCGAAGGGCAGACGGTACCCGCCGAGGAACTCATCGAGAAGGTTCGTGCAGCAAAGGGTTCCGTGCACGCACCCAAGTCGGTCGACTTCCTCGACGCACTGCCGCTGACCCCGCTCGGCAAGCTCGACAAGAAGACCCTGCGCGCCTCTTATCGCTGAGCACCCCCGGTGGTGCTCACCACCGGTGCGCCACGTCGAGCACCACTCGGGAGCCGCCGCCCGGCCCGTCGAGGGTGAACACCCGGAACGGCAGCCGGGCGCGCACACCCACCCCGAGGGTCGTCTGCCCCTCGAAACTGTTGGCCCACGCGACCTGCCGCAGGGTGTCGTAGCCGGTGACGCCGACGACCTCGCGGCGGTTCGCCGGCACCTCGTGGGCGGGAGCGAACACCACCACCTGCAGGTAGGCGCCGCCGCGGAGCGGGACCTCGAATCCGGATCCGTCCTCGTGGACCACCGGCACATAGCCGACGCGGTATCCGGTTGCGGGACCGGCGAGGTCGACGACCATCCGGTCGAAGCACTCGTGCCGCCCCGCCCGGACGCCGGCGGCGGAGGAATCGGCCGTGGTCGGGTTCGTCTTCTCCAGCGAGCCCCAGTGGATGCCGCAGTAGGGCGTTGCGGCGGCCGCGGTCGGGCCGAGCGACCCGATCCCCGCGATGAGAGCGAGCATCGCGAGCCACACGTGAATCCTTCTCATGATCGTTCCTTTGTGTGTGGCCTTCGATACCTCATCGCCCGGAGATGTGACCCGCGTTACACCTCCCGGTCGGGTTGCCGCTCCACGAGGTCCTCGTAGGTCGTCTCCCTCAACGCCTCGAGCACCGGCGCGACCAGACGGTCGAGCATCGACGAGAACGCCTCCGTCCCTGCGAGTTCCCGCACCCCCAGCTCACCCGACACCACCCGCTCGACGAGCTTCGCGAAGGCCGGGTCGCCCCCGGCGTCGGCGATCGACCGCAGCGATGCGAGGATCTCGCGGGACAGGGCGGCGTCGCCGCGCGCGACGTCGACGACGATCTCGGGTTCGTCCATCTCTTCTCGATTCCTGTACGGCACCGGTGGTGCCCTAGACGGTGGGGAGGCGGGGGATCTCGATGTTCTCGATCTTCGCGAGATTGCCGGCGAGCACCCCCATGAGACCTTGGACGGTCGTCCACACCTTGGTGTGGACGTCGATCGCCGTCTTCCACAGGTCGGAGATGATCGCCAGGTCCACCAGGGAGGATGCCGCGATGACAGCCGATCCGAGAGCGCCGACGCCGGTAGCGGCGGCGACGCTCGTCGACGCGAGCCTGACGAGCACTCTGATACCGGCATCGGTTATGGCCGAGAGGATCTCGGCGAAGGTCTGGTTCAGTTCGTACATCGCCAGGGCGATCTGCTCGAGTTGCCCGGAGATCCCCTGGACGGCATGCGCCTGTTCGTCGAGGGCGCTGTGCAGATCGGCGAGACGAAGACCTGCGGCTCTGCCCGCAGATCCCTCCCACGGGGCGACCGCGCCGTGGACCTCCCCGACGGCCGTCGCGTACCCGCGGTGGAAGGCGGCCAGCTTGCTCACACCGTCACTGGTGCGCAGCACCGATTCCCAGTCGCCACCGCAGTACTGGGCCGCCCACGCCCACGGATCCGTGCCCACCACGAACTTGCACAGTTCGGCGACGTAGAAGCTGGGGGAGAGGTAGTACAACCCCAGGGTGCGTTCGAGCAGATCGGGTACGGGATCGGAGGCCGTGGGTTCGACGAGCGCTTCGTCGGGACGGGCGCTCACCAGCCGACATCCGGGTTCGTGCGCTCGAACTGGGCGGAAGTCGCCAGTTCGGTGTCCTCGTAGGCCCGTGCGGAGTCGGCCATCGCCGTCGCGGCCCGGTCGGTGGCCACCCCCAGTTCCTCGTAGAGGGCGGTCAGCCGGGCGCGGACCGTGTGCACCCGCTCGGCGACGTCGAAGTAGATCAGGCCCTCGTTCTCCGGAGGTGACAGCCATCGGTCGGCGTAGTGGCGTGCAGCGTCCGCCTGTTCGGCCAGATCCTGCAGATCGCGCGCTGCAGTGCGCAGATCCTCGGGTTCCACATGTAGATACGCTTGTGTCAAGACATCCCCCCAGTCGTGATCGGACGAGAGTGTAGGCCATCTCAGCGGCGTTCGCGACGGCCCGCTACAGTGCACGCTGTGACAAGTGGGGGGAACACGAAAAATGGTCTTGCGCATGTTCGTTTCGAGACGAAGGAGCGCGACGATGCGATACCGACACGACTCGGAGGTCTGCCGTTCCAGCTGACGGTGAAGAACGAGTTGCCACCCGTGTGTCCCGTGCACGGGACACCGGAGATCGAGCGCGTGCACACGTGGGTAACCACGCACCGCAAGATCCGGCACAGCCGCGCACAGATTCGCATCATCGGTACCGAGGCCGCGGCGAAGGCCAGCACCTGGCGTGCGCGTATGCGGCAGAAACGACACGTGATCTCGTTCGACGTCCCGATGTGTGCGCGGTGCGTCCGGGTCGATCGGCTGACACGATGGGCGATGAAGCTGTTCCTGCTGGGGGGACTGGTCTGCCTGCTCGTCGCGGTGCAGATGGCGGTCACAGGGATGGCCCGCGAACACATGGCTCTGTGGTCGCTGTTCGTGTTCGGGACCTTCCTCGTTCCGGCGCCGACGGTGCTGGTGCGTCAGATGCGGCAGGGCTGGTGGGGTTTCGAGGCTCCGATCGACGGGTCGGCGCTCGTCGTCGCCTACGCCCACCCGAATTTCGTGGCCGAGGTGGAGAGGCGACACGGCCGATAGGGGCTGTCGGTTTTGCCTGCCGGGGTGAACTGACATACTCCCACCCATGGATGTTGGGGAGTCGGAACGGACCGAGGTGCGGCTGGGTATCGAGCAGCCGGGCGTGGGGGCCGTGGCTTCGGCCGGCGACAGCGCCGTGAGGCTCGTGGAACCGATTCCCCCGATCTGCCCCCGTCACGGAGAACCCGAGACCGGGCGTGCCCGTGTCACGGTCTCGACCGCGGAGGCGCCGCGAGGGAGGTCGCGCCGGTTCGGTTCGGCGCTCGCGGCCGCCTACGCCGTGCAGGTCGCGGCGATCGATTGGCCCGAATGCGCCCGCTGCGTGTCGGTCCGCACCCGCTGGCAGCTGGCGGCCGCCGCGACGTGCACCGTGCTCGGCGTCGTCTTCGTCGCGCTGGTGATCGCGCTCCTGCGGGGTGCGCCCATGATCTACGGTCTGGTGCTGCTGGGCGTGTTCGGCCTGTCGTTCCTGCCGATCTATCTGGCGGTGCGGATCGTCGAACCGCGACGGGCGGCGCTGGGAGTCGCTGTCTCCGAGGACGGTTCGGAGCTGGTGATCTCCAATGCGCACCCGGCTTTCGCACGTGCCGTGACGGCTCGGGGTCTGTAGGGGCAGGTCTGTAGGGCTGGATCAGAGCGGGTCGAAGCTGATGTTCCCGCGCGGCGTGCCCGCGGCGGACAATGCGTACAGCGTCGTGCGGATCATCGACGGCGACCCGGAGATCTGGACCTGGCGGTCGGCCCACGAACCGAACTGCGCGGCGACCTTGCCGAGCTTGCCGTACATCGTGCGGTGCAGCCCCGGCGGCGGTTCCTTCACGGGAACCGGATTCCAGTAGGGGTTCTCCTTCTCCTCGACCACGGGCACGACCGTCAGCCACGGATTGGTCATCGCGATCTGCCACAGCGTCTCGAGGTCGTAGAGGTCGCACGGGTATTTGCCGCCGTAGAACAGGTGCACGCGCGGATTGTTGCCGCGCATGGCCATCTCCATGATCTGGGCGCGCAGCGGCGCGAGGCCGGTGCCGGAGGCGAGCATGAGAACGTCCTCGCCGCTGTCGAAGTCGACGTGCAGGCCACCGAGCGGCGGGCCGATCGTCCACCGGTCGCCGACGGCCACCTCGCCCACGAGGGCGGGGCTCACCCAGCCCGTCGAGACACGGCGCACGTGGAATTCGATCTGCCCCTGGGGATTCGGCGGAATCGCGGCGGACAGGTAGCGCCACATGTGCGGGCGCTGCGGGATCTGCACGCTCATGTACTGGCCCGCGTGGTACGGGATGGGGCTGTCGGTCTCGAGCCGGATGATCGCCAGATCGGGCAGGACGCGTTCGTGCCCGACGACGGTGGCGCCCCAGGAGGCGGGCAGGTCGTCGGTGGCCGCGGCGGATGCCATCGTCTCGACGACCCGATCGAGCACCTCGGCCCAGGTGCGTTCGAGTGCCGCCGTCCACAGGATCGGCGGGGTGCACTCGCGGATCGCGACCAGCAGCGCGTTGCCGGCGATCCGGTAGTGCACGGGCTCGACCCCGTACTTGCGGTGATCGCGGGCGAGCTGGCCGAGGAACCGTTCGACGGGGGCGGGTTCGTGGAGGCGGTTGATCACCCAGCCGATGGCGGTCGCGAAGCGCTGCCGCATCGACACCATGCCGGCGGGGAACAGGTCGCGGATTCCGGTCGCCTCGCTCCACAGGGCGGTGTAGAAGGCGGTGGCGAACCGCTCGGCGCCGGCGGGGGTGGCGATGATCGATGCGTAGCTCAGTTGCACGCGGGCGATGGCGAAAGCCTCCACGCCATCCTCCTGCACCCTGATCGATCTGCGCGAACGCCGCCACTGTAGCCGTTCACAGGCCGGAGAGCCACAAACCGACCGCTCGCGTCACCGATCACAACAAAAAGTGACGCACGTCACCACGCTGAAGAAAGTTGAGTGGAACAAACTCAACTTACGATGCGTTGGAGAGTTCGACAGCCGCGGATATCCCGTCCGAGGCGCAGAATCGATTGCAGAATTGACACGGATGCACTCAACCGCGCGTCGGGTGCACTCGAGAAGGAAAGGGGCGCGCAGTGGACTCGTTCAATCCGACGACCAAGACCCAAGCCGCACTGACCGCCGCACTTCAGGCGGCGTCCACTGCGGGTAACCCGGAGATCCGTCCGGCTCACCTGCTCGTGGCGCTGCTCGACCAGACGGACGGCATCGCAGGCCCGCTGCTCGAAGCGGTGGGCGTCGACCCCGCCACGGTCCGGCGGGAAGCCGAGGACCTCGTCCGGCGGCTGCCGCAGACCAGCGGCGCGACCACCACCCCGCAGCTCGGCCGCGAGGCGATCGCGGCCATGAGCGCGGCACAGAAGCTCGCCACCGAGCTCACCGACGAATACGTCTCCACCGAGCACGTGCTCGTGGGCCTGGCCAGCGGCGACTCCGACGTCGCCAAGCTGCTCGTCGGCCACGGCGCGACGCCCGACGCCCTGCGCGAGGCGTTCACGACCGTGCGCGGCAACCGGCGGGTGACCAACGCCGACCCGGAGGCCACCTACCAGGCCCTCGAGAAGTACTCGACCGACCTGACCGCCCGGGCCCGCGAAGGCAAGCTCGACCCGGTCATCGGACGCGACAACGAGATCCGCCGCGTCGTGCAGGTGCTCTCCCGGCGCACCAAGAACAACCCGGTGCTCATCGGCGAACCGGGCGTCGGCAAGACCGCCATCGTCGAGGGGCTAGCCCAGCGCATCGTCGCCGGCGACGTCCCCGAGTCGCTGCGCGGCAAGACCGTCATCTCGCTCGACCTCGGCTCGATGGTCGCGGGCGCGAAGTACCGCGGCGAGTTCGAGGAACGCCTCAAGGCCGTGCTCGACGAGATCAAGGAATCGGCCGGGCAGATCATCACCTTCATCGACGAGCTGCACACCATCGTCGGTGCCGGCGCGACCGGCGAGTCCGCGATGGACGCCGGCAACATGATCAAGCCGATGCTCGCCCGCGGTGAGCTGCGGCTCGTGGGTGCCACCACCCTCGACGAGTACCGCAAGTACATCGAGAAGGACGCGGCGCTCGAACGTCGCTTCCAGCAGGTTCTCGTCGGTGAACCGAGCGTCGAGGACACCGTCGGCATCCTCCGCGGCCTCAAGGAGCGCTACGAGGTGCACCACGGCGTGCGCATCACCGACTCCGCGCTGGTCGCGGCGGCGACACTGTCCGACCGGTACATCACCTCGCGGTTCCTGCCCGACAAGGCCATCGACCTCGTCGACGAGGCGGCGTCGCGGCTGCGCATGGAGATCGACTCGCGTCCCGAGGAGATCGACACCGTCGAACGCATCGTCCGCCGCCTCGAGATCGAGGAGATGGCGCTGCAGAAGGAGAGCGACGAGGCCTCGAAAGAACGCCTCGAGAAGCTGCGCGCCGAACTCGCCGACGAGCGGGAGAAGCTCAACCAGCTCACCACCCGCTGGCAGAACGAGAAGGCCGCGATCGACTCGGTGCGGGAGATCAAGGAACAGCTCGAGGCCCTGCGCGGCGAGGAGGAACGCGCCGAACGCGACGGTGACCTCGGCAAGGTTGCCGAGCTGCGCTACGGCCGCATCCCCGAGCTGGAGAAGAAGCTCGAGGCGGCCCAGGCCGCGTCGGGTGCCTCCCGCGACGACGTGATGCTCAAGGAGGAGGTCGGCCCGGACGACGTCGCCGACGTCGTCTCGGCGTGGACCGGCATCCCCGCCGGCCGCATGCTCGAGGGCGAGACCGCCAAGCTGTTGCGGATGGAGGACGAGCTGCGCAAGCGGGTCGTCGGCCAGGACGCCGCCGTGCAGGCCGTCTCGGACGCGGTGCGCCGCGCCCGTGCCGGGGTCGCCGACCCCAACCGGCCCACGGGTTCGTTCCTGTTCCTCGGCCCCACGGGTGTCGGCAAGACCGAGCTCGCGAAGGCACTCGCGGACTTCCTGTTCGACGACGAGCGCGCCATGGTGCGGATCGACATGTCCGAATACAGCGAGAAGCACTCGGTGGCCCGTCTCGTCGGTGCCCCTCCGGGCTACGTCGGCTACGAGGCCGGTGGCCAGCTGACCGAGGCCGTGCGGCGCCGCCCCTACACGGTGGTGCTGTTCGACGAGGTCGAGAAGGCCCACCCGGACGTCTTCGACACGCTGCTGCAGGTGCTCGACGACGGTCGCCTCACCGACGGCCAGGGACGCACGGTCGACTTCCGCAACACCATCCTGATCCTCACGTCGAACCTCGGTGCAGGGGGCGACAAGGAACACGTGATGGCGGCGGTGCGGGCGGCGTTCAAGCCGGAGTTCATCAACCGGCTCGACGACGTCGTGATCTTCGACCCGCTCTCGGAGGAGCAGCTCGAGCAGATCGTCGACATCCAGCTCGACCAGTTCGCCGAGCGCATGTCGGCCCGGCGCCTGACGATGGACGTCTCGGACAGCGCCCGGTTCTGGCTCGCGGTGCGGGGCTACGACCCGCAGTACGGTGCACGTCCACTGCGTCGCCTCATCCAGCAGGCGGTCGGCGACCAGCTCGCCAAGAAGCTGCTGGCCGGCGAGATCAAGGACGGCGACACCGTCCACGTGGGCGTGAGCGAGGACGGCGACCACCTCGTGCTCGGCGCCTGATGTCACCCGTGTGCGGTCCCGGTGGCACCCGCCACCGGGACCGCACACGCCTACTCTGGGAAGGGCCATGACGAATCCTCAGGACCCGACGGACCCGCGGGATCCGCGCACGCCGCAGGAACGGGCCTACGCACTCGACGAGCCGGAGGCACGCACGCAGGCGATCGGGGACGCCGACGCCACCCGTGTGCTGCACACCGACGACCCCACCGTGGCGTACGGGCGTCCGGTGACCAACCCCACCCTGCCGTACACGCAGTACCAGCCCACGCAGTACCAGCCGATGGGCCGTCCCGACGAGGAGTACCGCCCCACCCAGGCCTATCCGCCGCCGGCGGGATACCAGCCGACCCAGGCGTATCCCACCCAGGCGTATCCCACCCAGGCGTATCCCACCCAGGCGTATCCCACCCAGGGCTATCCGGTGCAGGGCTACCCGCCCGCCGGCACACCCCCGCCCGGATCGACCCCGCCCGGATCGACCCCGCCTGGATCGACCCCGAACCCCGAACCCGGGAAGTCCCCGCGCGGCCCGCGCTGGGGGCTGATCGCCCTCGCCGCCGTCGTGCTCATCGCGCTCGGCGGCACCGTCGGCTACCTGCTCAGCCGCACCGAGGAGACACCCGGCCGGTCGGCGTCCGGCCCGAACACCGCCACCCTCGTGCCGGCACCACCGGCCGAGACCCGCCCGTCCCCGCCGCCCTCACCGTCGGAGGAACTGCCCCTCGACCGGCTCCCCGGCGGGATCGGCGAGATCATGGAGGACGCCGGAGCGGTCGTCGGCACCATCACCGCCAACGACGGCACGAGCATCACCCTCGAGGTCGTCGGCGGCACCACTGTCACGGTGCTGTTGACCCCCGAGACGGCCATCATCACGCTCACCGGCGACACCCCCGACAGCCTCCGGGTGGGGGCGACCGCCGTGGCGACGGGCAGCGCGGTCGAAGGCGGCCGGATGACCGCCGACACCGTCATCAGCGCGTCGATCCCGTCCTTCGGCGGTCCGGGACGTTGACCCGCTAGGCTGACTGAACGATGACGCTCATGTGGTTCGCTCTGGCGGCGATCGCGCTCCTCGGCGCGCTCGCCCTGCTCTACGTCGACCGTACGCGGCGGGAACAGTCGGGTCGCGTACGGGAGATCTGGGCGAAGGCGCAGGGTTACCAGTACACCGCCGCCGACGACCACCTGCCGTCCCACTGGCACCGCGCGGCCCTCGCCAAGCAGGAATATCTCGGTGCCATCGACATCGTGAGGGGCGTCCGCCGCGGCGAGGAGTTCGTTCTCTTCGACATCGAGGAGACCGCCACGATCGTCGCCGTGCGACGCCAGGTCGGCTCGGACGTCGACATCGACCTGCGGCTGAAGTCGACGCCGCCGCCGAAGGACGCCGACATGAACCTGCTCGGTTCCATCGGCCCCCGCATCGTCTTCGCCACCGACCTCGAGATCGCGCGGCGCGTGTGCGACCAGCGGATGGTTGCGTTCACCCAGTCCATCCCCGACCACGTGCAGATGCTGTGGAGCGAAGGGGAGTGGACCCTCGGCTCCATCCCCGTCGGCAGCACCGGCCGCGAGTGGGACTCGGCGATCGAGACGGTCGCTCGGCTGTCGGGCATCCTGCACGTGCTGCCGCCGGTCGTCGAACCCGACGAGCTCGATCGCGCCGCCCAGGACCCGGGCCGCCCCTCCGCCCAGCACTGACAGCCCGGCGCTGAACGCCGGCACCGAGAAGACCCTGGCTACGGGGGTGGTGCGGCACTAGGGTGACGCCATGACCTCAGGACGTCCCGTCGCCCTCGTGACCGGCCCCACCTCGGGAATCGGTGACGGCTTCGCCCGCACCCTCGCGAGTCGTGGCCACGACCTCGTGCTCGTCGCCCGCAACCGCGCCGCCCTCGACGAACTCGCCGCCGAGCTGAAGCAGCGGTTCGGCACGTCCTCGGAGATCCTCGCCGCCGACCTCGCCACCGCAGACGGTCGCGCCGAGGTGGCCCGGCGGCTCGAGCAGGGCGTCGACGTGCTGATCAACAACGCCGGCTTCGGCACCAGCGGTGAGTTCTGGACCGCCGACCCCGAACTGCTGCAGGCCCAGCTCGACGTCAACGTCACGGCCGTCGTCCGGCTCACCCGCGCCGCCCTTCCGTCGATGATCGAGGCGGGCCGCGGCGACATCGTCAACGTCGCGAGCGTCGCCGGACTGCTGCCCGGCCGCGGGTCGACCTATTCCGGCAGCAAGGCCTACGTCGTGTCCTTCACCGAAGGTCTCGCCGGCGGGCTCGCCGGGACCGGGGTGCGCATGCAGGCGCTGTGCCCGGGCTTCGTCCGCACCGAGTTCCACAAGCGGGCGGGCATCGACATGTCGAACACCTCGAACCTGATGTGGCTCGACGTGGATCAGGTGGTGCGCACCTCCCTCGCCGATCTGGAGAAGGGCAAGGTCCGCTGTATCCCGGGCCTGCAGTACAAGGTGCTCACCACCGCGGGCCGACTGGTGCCGCAGACCCTCGTACGCAAGCTGACCAACACCTTCGGGAACGGTCGCGGACGTACGTAGCGCAGGGCGCTGTGCGCCGGACGTGCCGGGGAGTGTTCCGGCGCCGCAACGGAAACCGGCGTCATCCGTTTCCAGATCACGGTACGGACACACCCTGCGGGACACGCCGGAGGCAACGTTCGATGCGCCACACCCGCTCGGTAGATTCCTGCCCGTGACTTCTGTGGCTGTGGTGCTGTGTGTGACTGTGGTGGTTGCTGTGGTGCTGTGGATCCGGGTCGGCGTGCGCCGTATGCGGACCCTGCAGGAGCGCCACCGCGAGAGTCTGCGCCTGCTGCTCCACGAACTCGACGACCGGTACGACCTCGTCCCGGCACTCATCGCCGCCTCCGCCGGCGCCGGCGTGGAACGCGAACGCATCCGCCCGGTCGTCGGCGCGCGTTCGCTGGCCATCGGTGTCCGCGACCGACGTCTCGGTCTCGCCGAACGCGCCGGCGCCGAGAACGCACTGTCGGCGATGCTGCACGACCTCATCGGCGGTCTCGAGGGCGTGAACCACTGGCCGTTCATCCGCGTCGCCCGCGAACTGCAGTCCCGCGAGCGTCGTATCGGCGGGGCCGTCCGCGTCCACAACGACCTCGGGCGCACCCTCAACGAGTCCGTCGCGCGATTCCCGACGTCGCTGTTCGCGAAGGTCGCCGGGATCGGCCCGGTCGCGCTGTTCGAGGCCCCGGCGCCGGTCGCCGTCGCCGAGCGCACCGACGTCCGCGCCACTGCCCCTACCGGTGCCGAGACCACGGCCGCCACCGGCGCCGAGACCACTGCCGCCACCGGTGAGATCACCGCGGACGGTGGCGCCGACACCGTCGCTGCCTGATCGTCGCACCCGAACGACTAGGCTCTTTCCCCGACGAAGGACGCGACCGGGACGGTGTCGCGACACGACGACGGGTGAGGACGCAATGAGTGACCGCGACGAACTGGCAGCACTGGTACGCGAGCTGGCGGTGGTGCACGGCCGCGTGACCCTGTCCTCCGGCAAGGAGGCCGACTACTACGTCGACCTGCGCCGCGCGACCCTCCACCACAAGGCCGGTCCGCTCATCGGCAAGCTGCTGCGCGAACTGGTCTCCGACTGGGAGTTCGACGCCGTCGGCGGCCTGACCATGGGTGCCGACCCAGTCGCCCTGGCCGTCATGCACGCCCCCGGCCGCCCGATCGACGCGTTCGTCGTCCGCAAGGCCGCCAAGGCCCACGGCATGCAGCGTCAGATCGAGGGCCCGGACGTGACCGGCAAGCGCGTCCTCGTCGTCGAGGACACCACCACCACCGGCAACTCGCCGCTCACCGCCGTCAAGGCGCTGCGCGAGGCCGGTGCGATCGTCGTGGGTGTCGCGACCGTCGTCGACCGCGCCACGGGCGCCGACGAGGTCATCGCCGCCGAGGGCCTCGAATACCGTTCCCTGCTCGGCCTCGCCGATCTGGGTCTCGCCGAACAGTAGGCGTGACGACGCGGGTCCGGCAGACCGTCACGCACCTCGCCGACGGTCGGGAGCTGATCTACTTCGACGACACCGAGCCGTTCGTCTCCGGTGCCGCGACCCGCGAGGTCCACGACCGGCGCGACCTGCCACCGGTCGCGGCGGCGTCCGAGATACGCCGCGACCCGCTGACGGGGGAGTGGGTGACCTTCGCAGCGCACCGTATGGACCGCACCTTCCTGCCCGCGGCCGCAGACTGTCCGCTGTGCCCGAGCACCGCGACGTCGGCCACCGAGATCCCGGCCGGCGACTACGACGTCGCGGTGTTCGAGAACCGCTTCCCGTCGCTCGGTGCCCCCTCCGGCACCTCCGACCTCGTGGACGACGAGCCGCTGTGGCCGCGACGCCCGGCGACGGGTCGCTGCGAGGTCGTCGCCTTCACCCCCGACCACGGCGCGCGGTTCGCCGACCTCCCGCTCACGCGGGCGCGCACCGTCGTCGATGCCCTCGCCGCCCGCACCGCCGCGCTGTCGGCCCTGCCCGGCGTGCGGCAGGTGTTCTGCTTCGAGAACCGCGGCGTGGAGATCGGTGTGACACTGCAGCATCCGCACGGGCAGATCTACGCTTATCCGTTCGTGCCGCCGCGCTCGCGGACCCTGCTCGACCGGGCCCGCGAGCACCGCGCCCGCACCGGGCGGTCGCTGCAGCGCGACGTCCTCGACGCCGAACTGCGCGCCGGCACCCGGGTCGTGTGGTCCGGCGAGCACTGGTCCGGCTACGTCCCCGCCGCAGCGCGCTGGCCCCTCGAGATCCATCTCGCCCCGCACCGCGACGTACCCGATCTCGCCGCCCTCGACGATCCCGAGCGCGACGAGCTCGCCGTCGCCTACCGCGACCTGCTCGGCCGGGTCGACCGGTTCTTCCCCGGCGTCGACCGCGCCCCCTACATTGCGGCCTGGCACCAGGCGCCGGTCGGGGAGGACCGGGAATCGGGACGGTTGTTCTGCCAACTCTTCTCGCTGCGCCGCGCCCCCGACAAGCTCAAGTACCTGGCCGGATCGGAGTCCGCGATGGGCGCCTGGATCAGCGACACCACCCCCGAACGCATCGCCGCCCGACTGCGGGAGGTCGCGCCGTGACGGTCTGCGAGCAGGCCCGAGCCCTGTTCACCGCGCAGTTCGGGACGGACCCCGAGGGCTGCTGGTGCGCACCGGGTCGGGTCAATCTCATCGGCGAGCACGTCGACTACGCGGGCGGGCTGTGCCTGCCCATCGCACTGCCGCAGGTCACCGCCGTCGCGGTACGACGGCGCACCGACAACCGACTGTGCCTGCGCAGCAGCGGATTCGACCCCGTCGACCTCGACCTCGCCGACCGTCGCGCCGACGGCTGGGCCGCCTACGTCGCCGGGGTCGTCTGGTCCCTCGATCCGCCGGGCTTCACCGGCGCGGACATCGCTGTCGCCTCCGATGTGCCGGTCGGGGCGGGGCTGTCGTCGTCGGCGGCGCTCGAGACGTCGGTGGCGCTCGCGCTCGCGGAGCTGTGCGGGCTGCCGACCGACACCGCGGGACGCGACCGTCTCGCCGCCGCCTGCGTCCGCGCCGAGAACGACTACGCCGGCGCCCCCACCGGCGGACTCGACCAGCGCACCGCCCTGCACGCCCGCCCCGGCCACGCCCTGCTCCTCGACTTCGCCGACGGCGGCGCCGAGCACATCCCCTTCGACGCCACGACCCAAGGACTGACGGTGCTGGTCGTCGACACCGGCACCGGGCACCGCCTCGTCGACGGGCAGTACGGGCAGCGGCGCCGCGAGGTCGAGGAGGCCACCCGGCTGCTCGGCGTCACCACCCTGCGCGACGCCCCCTCACCGGATCCGCTCGCCGACCCGGTGCTGCACCGCCGCGCCCGGCACGTGACCACCGAGATCGCCCGCGTGCAGGACGCCGCGCGGCTCCTGCGCGACGGTCACCTCCGGGAACTCGGGCCGCTGCTCGACGCCTCGCACCGCTCGCTGCGCGACGACTTCGAGGTCAGCTGCCTCGAACTCGACACCGCCGTCGACGCCGCCGTCGCCGCGGGGGCGCTCGGGGCCCGTATGGTCGGCGGGGGATTCGGCGGCTCGGCGATCGCGCTGTGCGAGACGCAGCGGGTCGCGGACATCGAACGGGCGGTCACCGCCGCCGCGGCGCGACGCGACCTGCCGGCCCCGACCTTCCTGCGCGCCACCGCGTCCGGCGGTGCCCGCCGCTGCTGAACGACTTCGCACCTGTCGGCCCGGTCAGGCGGTAGCGTGCGCGCATGCGCTGGTTCAGTCGTAAGCCCTGGGGTGCCGAACACGCCGTCCTCGCCGCGGCCTCGGCCGTCACCGTCGCCGGTGGTGTCACCGGCAACGAGACGCTGCAGAAGATCGCCAAGCCGCTCATCGGGCCCGCCCTCGCGGTGCGGGTCCTGCGGCGCTCCCGCGACACCGATCGCGTCGACACCGCGCTGCTGCTCACCGGTCTCACCGCCGCGACCCTCGGCGACGTCGCCATGATCCGCTCCGACGAGGACCGTCGGATCATCGGCGGCGCAGCCTGTTTCGGTGTCATGCAGACCGCCTACTCGACGATCCTCGCCCGCTGCGGCGCCCGGATCTCCACGCCCGTCGCTCTCCAGCGCATCGGGACGCTCGCCGGTGCGGCGGGTCTGCTCACCGCCCGCAACCGCTCCGTCGCCACCCCCCTGACCGGTTACGGCGCGCTCCTCGCCACCACCGCGACCCTTGCCGGCGACCCGGGGCTCGCGCCGGGCGCACCGGTGCGCGGCGGACTGCCCGTGCCCGGCCGCGACCGGCGCAGCTGGCTCGGCCTCGGCGGGCTGATCTTCACCGTCTCCGACGGGTCCATCGTGGTGCGCCGCACCCTGCTGAAGAACGAACGGACCCGCGCCGCAGCCGAGGGCTTCGTGCTGGTCACCTACGTACTCGCGCAGCTGCTGCTCGTCGAGGGTCTGCTCGCCCTCACCCGGCGGGACTCCTAGGGGTACAGCAGGATCCGGTCGCGGTCGAGCGGATCCACCCACACACTGACGACCTCCCCGGCCACGTACCGGTGCAGATCGCGGCGATCCACCTCGTAGACGACCGTGCCGCGGTAGGGATCCGAACCCGGCACGGTCAGCTCCAGATCGAGCCGCGTGAGCTGCCCGGTCGCCGTCGTGTCCAGGGGTGTCGCGGACCGGATCGTGGCCCAGCCCTCGTAGCCCTCCCGTTCGATCCGGCGCACCGCCCCCGACGGGCGACCGGCGAACGCCATCGACAGGCCGAGCACCATGCCGTAGAGGGAGACGAGGAAGACCACCTGGAAACCCTCGGTCCCCGGCTCGGAATTCGGCAGGAACAACCCGCGCCACAACGCGAGGACGACGAGATATCCCACGGTGACGAACGCGACGGTGGCGACGATACGACGATGCACTGCTCCTCCGGTTCCAGCCTATCCCCGACTCCTCCCGCAGTCGCCCGGACGCCGTTAGGGTGAGGCCATGTCCGCCCCCAGCGTGTTCGTCACCGGAGCCGCGGCCGGAATCGGCCGGGCCACAGTGTTGCTCTTCGCCCGTCACGGCTACCGTGTGGGCGCCGTCGACGTCGACCGGGAAGGCCTGGCGAGCCTCGCCGAGGAAGCCGCATCCCTCACCGGCGAGGTCGTCACCGACGTCCTCGACGTCACCGATGCCGACGCGTGGACACGTGTGCTCGGCGCTTTCTGCAGCGACGGCCGGCTCGACATCCTCGTCAACAACGCCGGGCTGCTCTCGTCCGGGCCGTTCGAGGACATCCCGGCCGAGCGGCACCGCGCGCTCGTCGACGTCAATGTCACCGGCGTGCTCCTCGGCTGCCACACGGCCTTCCCCTATCTGCGCGACACCCCCGGCGCCCAGCTGGTCAACCTGTGCTCGGCGTCGGCGATCTACGGCCAGCCCGAACTTGCCACCTACAGCGCCACCAAGTTCGCCGTGCGCGGCCTGACCGAGGCGCTCGAACTCGAGTGGTCGCGCCACGGCATCCGGGTGCTGGACCTGTGGCCGCTGTTCGTCGCGACCCACATGATCGACGACATGGACATCGGCTCCCGCCGCTCCCTCGGCGTGAATCTCACCGCCGACGACGTCGCCCGCAAGGTCTTCGACGTCACCCGGCCGGGCCGCGGTTCCGGCCGCGTCCACCACCCCGTCGGGCTGAAGGCGACCCTGCTGAGCACCCTCGCCCAGTTCTCCCCGGACCGGGCGAACCGGCTGGTCAACCGGCTGCTGACGAGCAGGTGACCTCGTGTCGATAGAGTGACACCTGCACGTTGTCGGGAGAGGTGTTGCGTGAGAACTCGGGTGTGGCCGATCGCTGTCGTTACCGGTGCCGTTCTGGTGCTGTCGGGCTGCGGAGGATCGGCCGACGGCGTCGAGACCACCACCGCCGCGGCCCCGACCACCACGAGCGCGACGCCGACCACGACCGCCGCCCCGACCACCACGGAGACCGTCCCGACGACCACCGAGCCGGAACCCACCACCGAGGAGCCGGTGCCGCTCGTCGACGTCGAATACCAGCGCAACGAGTCGTACTACTTCGCCAGCCCGGACGGCACCTTCCAGTGCGGCATCGTGCAGTTGCCCACGCGCACCGAGGCCGGCTGCGAGGGGCCCACCGACCCGATCCCGGCACGACCGGACGACTGCATGGTCAACTGGGGTCAGGGCATCCGCGTCCGCGACACCGACACCGGTGAGTTCATGTGCTCGGGCGGCCCGGTCTACCTGTCGCCCGACGGCGTCGCCCCCGCGCTGCCCTCCGGTGGGGAACTGTCCCGGCTCGGCTACACGTGCTCGGCCACCGAGGCCGACGTGACCTGCGTCAACGACATCACCGGCCACGGCTTCCGCGTCGCGCCGGACTCGAACGAAACCTTCTGATCGTGACCGACACGCACCCCCTGCCCTCCGCCGAGGACGCGGCGGGTCCCACCGAGTGGGGCGAGCACCCCTACGGTGTCGGGCCCTGGATCGAGGAGTACGGCACCGAGCCGCCCACCGACCCGCGCTACGACCCCGAACTCCTCGCGCACGGCGACCGCCGCAACGTCGTCGACGCCTACCGCTACTGGACCCGGGAAGCGATCGTCGCGGACATCGACCGCCGCCGGCACCCGCTGCACGTGGCCATCGAGAACTTCGCCCACGACGCGAACATCGGGACCGTCGTGCGCACCGCCAACGCCTTCGCGGTCGGCACCGTCCACATCGTCGGCCGCCGCCGCTGGAACCGGCGCGGCGCGATGGTCACCGACCGCTACCAGCACCTGCTGCACCACCCGGACGTCGACGCGCTGATCGCGTGGGCGGCCGAGCAGGACCTGACGATCGTGGCCGTCGACAACACCCCCGGCTCGGTGCGGCTCGAGACGGCGACCCTGCCGCGCCGCTGCCTGCTGCTGTTCGGCCAGGAAGGCCCCGGCGTCACCGAGCAGGCCCGCAACGTCGCGTCGATGACCGTCTCCATCGCACAGTTCGGCTCCACCCGCTCCATCAATGCGGGCGTCGCGGCGGGGATCGCGATGCACGCGTGGATCCGGCAGCACGCCGATCTCGCCGACGCCTGGTAACACCGCCCCCGGCTTCCGGGATGAAGAATCACGGACCGCCTACGGCGGCCGCATCGGTCGGGCACTGTGGAAGAAGGATGATGGAGACACGGTCGGGGCTGTGGGCGGAACGCGCCGATGCCTCCGAGGGAGCACTGGTGTCGCGGCACGTGCGGCGCCTGTGGGGTCTGCCCGGCACCGCACTCGGCGTGGTCGGCTGGCCCGCCGTCCGACGTGAGCGACTGTTCCTCACGTGGCACTACTGGTGGCAGGCCCACCTGATCGACACGGCCGTCGACGCCGCCGAACGCGACGCCACCCTGCGCCGCCGACGCCGCGTGGTGCGGCTGACCCGCACCCACCGGCTGCGCAACATCACCGGCTGGACCAACGACTACTTCGACGACATGGCCTGGCTCGGCCTGGCCCTCGAACGCGCCGAACGCCACCTCTACGTCGACCACCGCGACGCCATCGCGACCCTCGCCGGTGAACTCGTCGACGCCTGGCAGCCCGACCGCGGCGGCGGCATCCCGTGGCGGCGCCGCGACAACTTCTACAACACCCCCGCCAACGGCCCGGCCGGGCTGCTGCTGGCCCGCACCGGCAAGGTGTACCGGGCGCAGGAGATGGCCGACTGGATCCACGACACGCTGCTCGACCCGGAGACCGGCCTGATCTTCGACGGCATCCGCGACGGCGAACCCGAACGTGCCCTCTACTCCTACTGCCAGGGCGTGACCCTCGGTCTCGAGACGGAGCTGGCCCTGCAACTCGACGACCCGCGGCACCGCCGACGCGTCCACGCGCTGGTCGCGGCGGTCGACGAGCACCTCACCGAGTGCAGCGTCGTCACCGGCGGGGGAGGCGGCGACGGCGGCCTGTTCAACGGCATCCTCGCCCGCTACCTCGCGATGGTCGCCACCGCGCTGCCCGTCCTCGACGGCGACGACGTCCGCGCCCGCAACGTCGCCGCGCGGATCGTGCTGGCCTCGGCCGAGGCGGCCTGGGAGAACCGGCTGCAGGTCGAGGAGCTGCCGGTCTTCGGGCGCGACTGGTCGCAGCCGGCGCGACTGCCGGGATTCGGGATGTCGGTGGCGAAGTTCTCGGACGGCACGGTGCGCGCCTCGTCGGTGCCCGAACGTGACATGTCGGTGCAGCTCGGCGGCTGGATGCTCATGGAAGCCGCCTACGCGGTCGCCGCCGCGCGCGAGGAACAGCGCTGACGAAAAAGGTGGGTCCTATCCCGGTAGCCGGGATGGGACCCACCTTCTTCGACGTCGTCGAGGACTACGGCGCCTCGATGCGCGTGATCGGCTTCGTCGCCTCGTCGTCGGCCTCGGCCTTGCCGCGGCGCGAGGCCAGCAGCCGCTTGCCGATCTCGCTGAGGATCGGCACGACCGAGACGAGCACGATCAGCAGGAAGATGTAGTCGATGTTCTCGGCGATGAACGTGATCTGCCCGAGCAGGTAGCCGAGCAGCGTCACACCCGCGCCCCAGACGATGCCGCCGAGGACGTTGTAGACGATGAACACCCGGTAGGGCATCTTCGCGGCACCCGCGACCAGCGGGGCGAAGGTACGCACGATCGGCACGAAACGTGCCAGGAAGATCATCGCGGGACCGTGCCGCAGGAAGAAGCGGTGCGCCTCGTCGAGGTACGACTGCTTGAACAGCTTCGCGTCGTCCTTGAACAGGCGGGTGCCGCCCTTGGCGCCGATGAAGTACCCCACCTGGTCGCCGAGCACCGCGGCGATCGGGATCGTCACCATCAGCACCCACAACGGCGCGAACGGCTCGACCTCGGTGGACTTCGACGCGGCGATCAGACCCGCGGTGAACAGCAGCGAATCACCGGGGAGCAGCGGGAACAGCAGGCCCGACTCGATGAACACCACGAGCAGCAGACCGATGAGCATCCAGGTGCCGAACGAATTGAGAAGATTGACGGGGTCCAGGAACCCCGGCATCAGAGCCAGATCGGTCACGGATTCCGAGGCTTGGAGCAAAGTCACGCACCCCAGGGTACCGGCGGTCCCGTTCCGGCCCGAACGACGATGCCGGGCGCCCGACCGATCCGAGTGTCATCCGCGCGTGTTGCTTGACATACTGCAAGGACAACCCTGGCACCTACCACAGATGCGGTGAGGTGCTGCTCGACAATCAACTGGAGGACAGCCGCTGTGCCTATCGCGACTCCCGAGGCCTACGCCGAGATGCTGGCCCGCGCCAAGGAGCACTCCTTCGCGTTCCCTGCGATCAACTGCACGTCGTCCGAGACCATCAACGCCGCGATCAAGGGTTTTGCGGACGCCGGTAGCGACGGCATCATCCAGTTCTCGACCGGTGGTGCCGAGTTCGGTTCCGGCCTGGGCGTGAAGGACATGGTGACCGGTGCTGTCGCCCTCGCCGAGTTCGCCCACGTCGTCGCCGAGAAGTACGACGTGACCATCGCCCTGCACACCGACCACTGCCCGAAGGACAAGCTCGACGGCTTCGTCCGCCCGCTCATCGCCATCTCGCAGGAGCGCGTGAACAACGGCCGCAACCCGCTGTTCCAGTCGCACATGTGGGACGGCTCGGCCATCCACATCGACGAGAACCTGGAGATCGCCCAGGAGCTGCTCGAGGCGACCAGGAACGCCAAGATCATCCTCGAGGTCGAGATCGGCGTCGTCGGTGGTGAAGAGGACGGCGTCGAGAACGCCATCAACGAGAAGCTCTACACCTCGGTCGAGGACTTCGAGAAGACCGTCGACGCCCTCGGCGCCGGTGAGAAGGGCAAGTACCTGCTCGCCGCGACGTTCGGCAACGTGCACGGTGTCTACAAGCCGGGCAACGTCAAGCTCAAGCCGGAGGTGTTGGCCGAGGGCCAGGCCGTCGCCTCGAAGAAGCTGGGTCTGCCGGCCGGTTCGAAGCCGTTCGACCTCGTGTTCCATGGTGGCTCGGGCTCGCTGAAGTCCGAGATCGACGAGGCCCTGAGCTACGGCGTCGTGAAGATGAACGTCGACACCGACACCCAGTACGCGTTCACCCGTCCGGTCGCCGCGCACATGTTCACCAACTACGACGGTGTCCTCAAGGTCGACGGTGAGGTCGGCAACAAGAAGACCTACGATCCCCGCAGCTACCTCAAGAAGGCCGAGGCATCCATGACGCAGCGCGTCATCGAGGCCTGCAACGACCTCAAGTCGGCGGGTCGCTCGATCTCGGCCTGATCGACACGGTCCCCTGATCGACACGGTCCGCGGACACGCAGAAGGGCGCCGGCCTCGTGCCGGCGCCCTTCGTCGTTCCGTCGACCGTGCAGTTCTCGTCGCGACCCGTCGGGAGCGGGCGACGAGACCTACTCACTCACTGCACACCTTCCACTCCTCGCCGACGAGCTCGAGGTCGAAGGTGCGGTCGGTGACGTCCGACGGGCTGTTCGCGGTGTGCGCGGTGACCTGTGCGATCGCTGTGTTCTCGGTGATCTGGATGCGGTCGATGCTCGTCACCACCGGGATCTCACCCTGCTGCACCGCGACGCGGTGGATGTCGGCGAAGTCCGCCGGATCCACCGACGCGTAGAAGTCGGCGAGACCGCCGCAGGTCGTCGCGCGCAGGGTGGTGAGGTCGCCGGCCTTCAGCGCCTCGACGAAGGTCTCGATGCTCGACCGGATGCCGCTCTCGGGGGAGTTGTCCTCCCGCTGCTGGTAGAACAGGATCGCGGCGATCGCCGCGATCACGACCACCACGGCCGTGCCGGCGGCGAGCAGCCACTTGCCGCGGCCCTTCTCCTCGACCGGCGGGATGCGGGTCGGGGTGGGCTGGATCGTGACCGGGGCGGGAGCGGGCTGTGCCGGCTCCTCGGTGCGCGGCGGGATGCGCTGCGGCGGGGCCTTGGGCACGTGGTTGCGGACCGGGATCTGCACCGTGGGAGCCTCCGCCGGGTCCGAATGCTGCGGAGCAGGAGCCGGTGCGGGTTCGGTCACCGGCAGCGCGACGGTCTCGGCCGTGGGGCTCACCGTCTTCTCGGGCGCGCTCTGCTCCGGCACGCTCACCGTCTCGTCCGGCGCCGCGTCCTCGACGGGACGAGCGTCCGCCGCCTCTGCGCTCTCCGCGGCAGGGGCCTCGGTGCTCTCCGCTGCAGGGGTCTCCGCTGCAGGCGACTCGGCGCTGGGGCTTTCGACGTCGGCGCCTTTTCCGGCCGTAGGCTCGCCCGCGGACCCGGCCTGGGGGGTCGGCGAGGTCTCCTCGGGCGTCTTCTCGTTCTTCGGGTCGGACACGTGCTGCACCTCGTTCGGCGGGCTGCGGTTACCCGGGGACTCTATCGACCGTTCGCGGCGGGAGGGCAGAATGGCCCCATGACGTCTTTCGGTGATCTTCTCGGACCCCAGCCGACCCTGCTGCCCGGCGACGACGACGCGGAGTCGGCACTGCTGAACGGAGAGGACCCCGCGAAGGTCGCAGCCGACCATCCGACGGCTTCGATCGCCTGGGCGTATCTCGCCGAGGCCGCCATCGACAACGGTGAGACGATCCAGGCCTACGCCTACGCCCGCACCGGCTACCACCGCGGCCTCGACCAGCTGCGCCGCAACGGCTGGAAGGGCTTCGGTCCCGTGCCCTACGGCCACGAGCCCAACCGCGGCTTCCTCCGCTGCGTCGCCGTCCTGGCCCGCGCCGCGCAGGCCATCGGGGAGACCGACGAACACGCCCGTTGCCTCGACCTGCTCGAGGACTGCGATCCGCGCGCTGCCGAAGAGCTCGGCGTCGAATAACGTCTGCTGAATGCTTGCGTCGAACAGGCGCCGGCCGACCCGTCAGGGACTGCGTAGGCGCCTGAACGACTCGGCCGGTCGTCTGCGCTCGTCGGCCGTGCCGATCATCCAGTGCGCTCTCGCGGCGGGTCTGGCGTGGTGGGTCGCGAAGGACCTCGTCGGGCACGCCCAGCCCTTCTTCGCCCCGATCGCGGCCGTGGTCTCGCTCGGCCTCGGTCTCGGGGCGCGGCTGCGCCGGTCGGTGGAACTGGTCTGCGGTGTCACCGTCGGTATCGGTGTGGGCGACCTGATCGTCTCGCAGATCGGCAGCGGACCGTGGCAGATCGCGCTGGTCGTGAGCATCGCCATGGGCACCGCCGTCGCGCTGAACAGCGGCCCGATCTTCGCGATGCAGGCCGGCAACTCCGCGGTGCTCGTGGCGACGCTGCTGCCACCGGGCGGGGCGGGTGGTGCCGAGCGCATGGTCGACGCGCTGGTCGGTGGTCTCACCGGCGTCGCGGTCGTCGCCATGATCCCCACCCACCCGGTGCGGCGGGCACGACGTCACGCCGCCGACATCCTCGCCACGGCGAGCGAGGTGCTGCGCAAGGTCGAGGCGGGGCTGGTCGAGAACAACCCGAAGCCGATCGACGACGCTCTGCGTCAGGCGCGCGCCACCCAGTCCGCGATCGACTCGATGCGGACCCAGATCAAGGGCGGCCGGGAGGTCAGCACGATCTCGCCGCTGTATTGGAACAGCCGGCGGCGGCTCGTCATCCTCACCGCGGCGGCCGATCCCATCGACAACGCGATGCGCAACATCCGCGTGCTGGCACGGCGGTCGCTGACGCTGGTCCGCGACGACGAGATCCTCGACATCCGGCTCGTGCAGCGTTTCACCGAGCTCGCCGACGCCGTGGACGTGCTCCGCGAGATGGTGCTCGCCGAGCCGGGGGAACAGCCCGATCAGGCCGAGGCCGCGCGGGTGCTGCGCAGCGTCGCGAAGAAGCTGAAACCCGAGCTGATCGAGGGAGCGGGGGTGTCGGCGACGGTGGTGTTCGCGCAGTTGCGGTCGCTGACCGTCGACCTGCTGCAGGCGGCGGGACTCAAGCGCATCTCGGCGATCGCGACGCTGCCGCCCACCGTCGAGCATCCGGGTTACGAGCCGGAGGACTGAGCCCCGGAACCGTAACCGTTGAATGTATGCGCATTCGTGCATACGATGGCCCGAGGTTCACGAGGGAGAGCGATGGGTCACGGTCATTCACACGGTGTCGGTCACGGGCACGGCGGCAACGCAGGTCCCAGCCGGGCTGTGATCCGGCGGATGGCGATAGCCCTCGGCATCCTCGGCGCCTTCTTCGTCCTCGAGGCCGGCGTCGGCCTGTGGATCGGATCGCTCGCCCTGCTCGCCGACGCCGGGCACATGCTCACCGACGTCGTCGGCGTCTCGATGGGCATGGTCGCGCTGATCCTCGCCCGCAAGGGCAGCTCCGTCGCCTCGCGCACCTTCGGCTGGCACCGCGCCGAGGTGCTCACCGCGATGGTCAACGCCGTGCTGCTGCTCGGCGTCGCGGGCTGGGTCTTCTACGAGGCGATCGAGCGGATCGGCGACACCCCGGAACTGCCCGGCCTGCCGATGATCGTCACCGCCCTGGCCGGCCTCGCCGCCAACATCGTCGTCATGCTCCTGCTGCGTTCCGACGCGAAGGACAGCATCGCCGTGCGCGGCGCGTACATGGAGGTCCTCGCCGACGCGGTCGGCTCGGTCGGGGTGCTCGTCGCCGGCGGTCTCGTCCTGATGTTCGGCTGGAGCTTCGCCGACGTCGTCGTCGGTGTGCTCATCTCGCTGTGGGTCGTGCCCCGCGCGCTGCGTCTGGCGGCCGAGTCGCTGCGCATCCTCACACAGACCTCGCCCGCCCATCTCGACGTCGACATCCTGCGCTCCGACCTGCTCGCGCTCCCCGGTGTCTCCGGTGTGCACGACCTGCACGTGTGGACCCTGACCACCGGCATGGACGTCGCGACCGTCCACCTCGTCAGCGACCATGACCCGCAGTGGATCCTCGACTCCGCCCGCACCGCGCTGTCGTCACACGGACTCGACCACGCCACCGTGCAGGTCGAGTCGACGGTCGACGGCAAGCGCTGCGAGAAGGACGTCACGTGGTGACGCCGGTCAGATGCGCGCCGGCTCGCGCCACCGCGTGATCAGGTCGACGGCGAACGAACACGCCACGAAGACCGCCGCAGCGAACACGGTGGTCCCGATCACGACGGGGAAGTCCCCTTCGAGGGCGGCGTTCACCGCCAGTCGCCCCACCCCGTCGAGGCCGAAGATCGTCTCCGTCACGATCGCCCCGCCCATGATCACGGCGAGTTCGAGCCCGCCGAGGGTGATGACGGGGTTCAGCGCCGCCTTCAGTGCGTGCCGGTAGTGGACGACCCGCTCCGACAGTCCCTTCGCCCGCGCCGTCCGGATGTAGTCGGTGCCGAGCACCTCGAGCATCGACCCGCGCACCACCCGCTGGAAGATGCCGATCTCGGCGATCGCCAGGGTCAGCCACGGCAGCAACAGGTGCCGGGCCCACTCGAAGGGGTTCTCCGACAGCGGGACGTATCCGCTGCTGGGGAAGAGGTAGAGCCCGTGCGTGGACAACGTGAAGAACAGGAAGTACGACAGCAGCATGCCGGTGAGGAAGGTCGGCAACGACAACGCGACGTACGCCAGGCCCGACAACCCGTGATCGACCGCGGAACCCTCCCGGCGCGCGGTTTCCACCCCGAGCACGAGCGAGAGCGTCATCCAGATCACCAGCGCTCCCAGCGCCAGCGACGCGGTGACCGGCACCTTGGACAGGATCAATTCCGTCACCGGGGTGTTCTGCCGGAACGAATAGCCGAGCGCCGGCGGCCAGTTCATCAGTCCCATGGGGGCGCCCTGGATGTCGGGCCCCCGGAACAGGTAGTGCTTCAGCTGCAGATACCAGGGATCGTCGAGGCGCAGCGCGCGGGCCACCGCCTCGATCCCCTCCTGACTCGCGTTGCGTGGCGCGAGCATCGTGGCCGGATCGCGATAGGCGATGCGGGTCAGGACGAAGGCTGCCAGCAGGACGAGCACGAGGGTGGTCACCGAACGGGTGATGAGATGTGTGACGTGCCGGAGCATCGAGATCACCGTCCCTTCGGATCGAGGACGTTGCGCAGCCCGCTGCTGAACGCGTTGAAGCCGAGCACGATGACGAACAGAGCGATGGCCGGACCGAGCAGATACCACGGCTGCACCTGATAGAGCGACGTGCGCTGGGCGTCGGCGATCATGTTGCCGAGACTCGGTGTGGGAGCCTGGATGCCGACGCCGAGGAACGACAGGGTCGCCTCCGCCACGATGCTCGCGGGAAGCTGCACGGCCCAGTACACGACGATCACCGGGAGGACGTTCGGTAGAACCTCCCGGAACAGGATCCATCGGCGTCCCGCGCCGAGGGTCACCGCCGCGTCGACGAACGGGCAGGATCGCAGAGTCACCGTCAGCCCCCGGCTCAGGCGCGCGAAGTAGGTCCACGTGAACGCGGCGATGATCACCACCACGACCACGATCGGGCTCACCACGGGCCGGCCGTCGGCACCGCGGTTGAGCGCGAGCAGGCTCAGCGCCGTCACCACGAAAGGGAACGACAGCACCATGTCGATCACCTGGCCGGTCACGCGGTCGAAGATGCCGCCGGCCAGGCCCGACGCCACCCCGATGATCGTGCCGATCACCATCGCCAGCGTCGTCGCGGGAATCCCGACGAGTAGGGAGATCTGCGTGCCGTAGAGGGTGCGCACCAGGACGTCCCGGCCCTCCCCGTCGGCACCGAGCCAGAAGCCTGAGGACGGGCCGATCGGGATACCCGAGGCGTCGAGCGCGGTCTCGCGGAACTGCTCGGTGGCGCCGTGCCCGACGAGGGCCGCCACGAGCGGGGCGGCGAGCGTGGCGAGGACCACCAGCACGATCGTCCCCAGCCCGAGGCGCGCCGAACGGTCCTCCACCAGGGCAGCGAACAGCCGACGCCCGTTCCGCGGCGGTGTGTCGGTGAGGGTGTCGACGCCGGCGGGTTCGGTCCACAGGTCAGGCATCGACGGTCTCCTTCCGGGTGCTTCCCGGCACCGCGCCGAGCAGGGTCCGGGTGTAGTCGTGGGCCGGGTCGGCGAACACCTCGTCGGTGTAGCCCTGCTCGACGATCACCCCATCGTGCAGGACCGCGACGCGGTCGCACAGCGCGGACACCACTCCGAGATCGTGCGAGACGAACAGCAGGGACGTCCCCCGCTCGTCGCGCAGGCTGCGCAGCAGTTCCACGATCTGCCGGGCGGTGGTCTTGTCCAGTGCCGACACCGGTTCATCGGCGACGACGAGAGCCGGATCGAGCGCGAGCGCACGGGCGATGGCGACACGCTGACGCTGCCCGCCGGACAGTTGCACGGGATAGCGGTCGGCGAAATCACCGGGGAGCCCGACCGACTCGAGCAGTTCTCCGACCCGCCGCCGGATCTGCGGACCCGGCAGGTCCGTGCTCAGTTCGAAAGGTGCCGCCAGGATCTGCGCGATCTTCCGGCGCGGGTTCAGGCTGCCGTAGGGATCCTGGAAGACCATCTGGATCGAGCGCCGCACCTGTGGATCCACCACCGGCCGGCGCTTGCCGGATGCGACGTAGGAGGTGCCGCGGAAACTCACCGTACCTGTGTCCGCGACGTCGAGACCGGTCACGATACGGCTCAGTGTTGATTTCCCCGAACCGGATTCGCCGACCAGTCCTACGATCTCGCCCTCACCGATCCGCAGGTCGATGTCCCACAGGACCGGGCGGTGCTCCTTGCGGGAGATGCGGAATCCCTTCGTCAGGTTCTCGATCCGCACCAGCTCCGGTCGCTCCGGCCGCGGGCCGGCCGGCGCGGCGACGGGTTGCGCGAGCGGCTCGAGCAGTTCCACCGTGTACGAATGGGTGGGCGCGTTGTACACCCGATCGACCGGACCGGACTCGACGACGCGACCACTGCGCATGACCACCACGTCGTCGGCGAGTTCCGACACCACCGCGAGATCGTGACTGACGAGGACGAGAGCCATGCCGTGGTCCTGCTGCAATCGGCGCAGCAGGGCGAGGATCGACGCCTGCACCGTCGCGTCCAGCGCCGTGGTCGGTTCGTCCGCGATGACGAGTTGCGGATTGTTGGCGAGCGCGATCGCGATCATCACCCGCTGGCGCATGCCCCCGGAGAAGTGGACGGGATGGTCGTCCAGCCGCTCCTGCGCCCGGGGAATGCCCACCTCGTCGAGCAGCTCGATCACCCGGCGTCGCACCGTCTTCCGATCCAGTCGGTGATGCGCCGTGAGCGCCTCGCCGATCTGCCGGCCGATCGGCACGAGGGGGTGCAGGTTGCTCGACGGATCCTGGAACACGAATCCGATGTCGCGACCGCGGATCGACCGGAGGTGCCGCGGCGACGCGGTCACCAGGTCGGTGCCGTCGAACAGGGTGCGCCCGTTCACGACGGCACCGGGCCCGAGCAGTCCCGTCGCGGCGAGCAGCGACATGCTCTTGCCGGACCCGGACTCACCCACGATGCCGAGGGTGCGGGCCTTGTCGACGGTGAACGACACGTCGTGTACCACCGGCGTCGACCGGAACGAGACGCCGAGATTCTCGACCTGCAGCAGCGGCATCTCAGGACCCCGGACGCAGAGCGATGTTGGTGTAGTCGGCCTGCGCAGGCAGCGATGCCCACGTCCAGTTGGTCACCCGGTCGGACGAGATGAGGTTCTTGCGCTTCTCGAACAGCGGGATCCACGGAAGATCAGTGGACACGACCCGATCGGCCTCCGCCCAGATCGGTGCCGGATCGTCCGACGGGAACGCCTGACGTGCAAGCTCATTGAGACGATCGTTGCTGTAGCAGATGCCGTTGACGTTGCCCTTGCCGCACGGGGCAGCCTCCGAGTTCAGCCAGCCGCCCAGCAGCATGCGGGTCGAGCGTCCCTGCCAGTCGGGCGTGAACGAACCGCTCAGGGCGACGTCGTACCGGGAGGTGGGGTCCTGGAGGTAGGAGGTGTACTCGGTACCGGGCAGGGCAATGAGATTCAACGTGATTCCCGCAGCCGCGAGATCCTCCTTCAGGGTGACGGCGATGGACTCGAACTGGGCAGTGGACTTGTAGACCGCGTCGAGGGTCAGGCCGTCGGGGTAACCGGCCTCGGCGAGCAGCTGCCGGGCCTTGTCAGGATCTCCCTTGCTGTCGGGCGTGGCGTAGGGATCGAACGGCTCGTGACCGAGCAGGGTGGATGTGACGATCTGTCCGTTCTGCTTCGCGGCAACCGGGCCACCCTGTCCCTGAACGAGATTCGCTTTGTTCACCGCATAGGCGAGCGCCTGCCGCACGCGCAGGTCGCGCAGGGCGGTCGCGCCGGGGAAGGTCGCCTCCGGCTTGGCATTGATGACGATGAAGTTCGCCGCGCCGCTGTCGGAGGTGTGCAGGTTCGGGTCGTTCGCCGAGGCGTACTGGTTCAGCACGGCCCGGGGCGGAACGTCCATGTACAGGGTCAGGTCGGCCTCTCCGGAACGAACTTTCTGGACGACGCTGTCCTCGCTGTTGGTAGTGAAGTCGACGACGATCTCGTCGACGTACGCGGCGCGGGCGGGGTCCGCGTCGTGGTTGTAGCCCTCGACCTTCTTCAGCACCAGCTGCTGGCCCGGTTGGTAGGCGTCGATCCGGTACGGACCGGACGACGGGAAGTTCTTCCGGAACTCGAGCGAGTCGCCGAAGTACTGCGAGGCGACCTCCGGGGGCAGCGGCGTCACGAAGTTCATAGTGAGGATGTCGAGGAAGTCGTACGACTTCGTCGGTGCCGTGATGACGAGGGTCTTGTCGTCGACGGCCTGCACACCCGAGATCTCGTGCGTGTCGATGAACTGCTTCGACGCCGCGAGGTCACCCGTGGGGACGGTCGCGAACTCGTCGCAGAACTCCGTGAAGCCCTCGAAGGACAGGTGGAAGTAGTTGATCGCCGCGACCTGCTTGTTCGGATCGCAGAACCGTTTGACGGCGTAGACGAAATCGCCGGCGACGATCTCGCGGTTCGACGAGCCCGAGTACGTGATGCCGTCCCGCAGATGGAAGGTGTAGGTGCGGCCGTCCTCACTGACATCCCACGACTCTGCGAGGTCGGGCACGATCTCGGTGTCGTCCTTCAGTTCCCCGGTGGAACCGGGGAAGGTGACGAGCTGCCGGGTGATCGCCCGCTGCACGGCCCACGCGTTGGTGTCGTAGCCGGTGAGCGGGTCGAGCGAGTCCATGTCCGATGCGAGAGAGGCGACCCACAAGGTGCCGCCGGCGACGATGTCACCGTCGTCGCCGGAGCGGGTGGCCGGAGCGCTTCCGGTGCAGGCCGAGACGAGCAGAGCCGTCAGGGCGGTGGCGGCGATACCGATGTTCCGCAGGGCGCGGGAGGCGGGTCGTCGATGTGTGTTCACAGATGATCCTTCGGGGGGTGGGGGAAGGGGATCAGAAGTTCGTGCCGGCGAAGGCCGCCAGGTCGGTGGCGAAGAGCCGGTCGGCGCGGGCGATCGCGTCGCCGGAGCCGGTGCGCACCGCGCCGGAATCGGCGAGCTGGTGCCAGCGCACGCTGCCGAGCAGCGCGCTGCCCAGTGTCGCGACGTCGACCTCGAGGTCGGAATCGGAGGAGATGCCGGGCGTCACGGACTCGAGGCGCCCGTCATCGATGCGGTAGGTGCCGGTGTTCTCGGGCAACAGGGGGTCGTGGACGGCGAGGACGAGGGATTCGCCGCTCCCGTAGGTGCGCGCCCGGAGGGCGGCTTCGACGTCGAGGATCCGCAACCACGTCTCGTCCCGGATCCCGGTGGTGGCCACCGCGCGCTGGTCGGTCAACAGCCACGGCAACGAGCTGTCGACGGGCAGGCCGGGGACGACGATCCGGTCGACGAGGTCGAGGTCCCACAGGAACCGGATCAGCCCGACGAACGCTCCGCTGGACGGCGCGAACAGGTCGTCGACGACGATGCTGCGTTCGTGGCTGCCGAACCAGGTCTTGGTGCCGATCGGGTGGTACCGGACGAAACCGGTCTGGGCGCCCTCCTGCCCGGCCACCGCGGTGTAGGCCGGACCCCGGGCCGGGTCGAAGCGCAACTCCTGCGCCGCCCACCACTGCGACGAGCGGGTGATGAAGCCGGGGCGGACGTTCGGGACACGCGCGTGCACGGCCGGCAGGACGTCCCACATCCGTTCCGGGGAGAGGAGGCGGACCGGATCTCCTGCCGGCACCTCGGGGCGGAACCCGCCGCGGCGCGTGTCGACCGTGACCGAGCTCACCCGGCTCGCGATCCCGTACCCGAAGCGCCCGTAGATGGTTGCCTCCGAGGCCCGTAGCGTCGCAACGACCTTCCCCGCGTCGCGGGCGTCGGTGAGCTGACGGCGCACCAGACGGGAGACGATGCCCCTGCGGGTATGGGTGGGAAGGACCCCGACGTGGGTCACCGCGGCGTGGGGGACGGTGCGTCCCCCGGGCAGGGTGAGGGCACCGCTCGTCGAGTCGACGGTCCCCACGAGTTTCCCGTCTGTGAAGGCGCCGAGGGTTCGGCCGGCCTCGAAGACCTTCCCGGCGGCACCCGCCGGCAGCGGAGCCGACCAGGGCAGCCCGACCATGGCGGTGCGGAACAGGTCGAAGGCCTCGGCCAGTTCCCGTTCCTCGGTCAGTACCCGGATATCGACACCGGATGCGGAGCGACCTGTGGGGAGCGCGGACATATCGGGTTCCTGTCGTACGAAAGGCAGGCGCACCGGTGCCGATGCGCCTGCCGAGGTGATGTATCCCGGTCCTCCGGGACGGATGCGCCTGCTTCGCGGCACGAGGGTGAGCGTCCTCGGAAGTCTCGTCGGAAGGTAGCCTCCGGGAGGAGTGAGCGGCAACAATTGTGCGCTGCAGTGATTTTTAATTCCGGCAGGAATACGTCCGGAACAAGCCGTGAAGACTTCGAATCACGGTGATTCCATAGGATGCTCGCCGCACCGGGCGCCGCTAAGTTCAACCACCGGACATCTGTGTGTTTCGAACGAAAGTGTGGATAAGTGCGGAAAAGGAACCGTCTCGCGGTCGCGTCGGCAGGATTGGCGGCTGTATTGCTCCTCGGGGGGTGCGGGTCCGGTGGAGCGAGCGCCGACGCGGGATCGGATCCCGTCGACGGCGGTGATTTCGTTACCGGTCTGTACCTCGAACCGCGGGGACTGGACCCGCACCGGCAGGTGTTCTGGGAGACCTACCGCGTCTCCCGCAACATCTTCGAGCCGCTCGTCGGGGAGGACCTGACGACCACCGAGGGCACCCCCGAACTCGTCCCCGTGCTGGCCACCGGCTGGGAGCACAGCGAGGATGGACGGACCTGGACCTTCCAGCTACGTGAGGGCGTCACCTTCCACGACGGCACCCCCTTCGACGCGGAGGCGCTGCACAAGAACGTCCGCCGCGTGTGGGACCGGTCGTACGAGTTCTTCGACGAGGAGAGCGCCGGTCGGGTGAAGGTGTGGTTCGGCAACCTCACCAATGCCGCTCCCACCGGCGAGTACACGTACACCTTCGAATTCGCCCGTCCCTTCCTGGGATTCCCCCGGATCCTCGCACAGTCGATGTACACCCTGCCCATCGGTAACCCGGCGGTGTGGGAGACCTACGGAAACGACGGCTTCGCCGAGCACCCGGAGGGCACCGGCCCGTACCGCTTCGTCTCACGGGCGATCGGCGACCGGATCGAACTCGAACGCAACGAGAACTACTGGGGCGAGCAGCCGCACCTGGATACGCTCACCTTCCGCGTCATCCCCAACAACCAGACCCGCGTCGCCTCCCTGCTCAACGGCGAGGTCGACCTGATCAGCTACGTGCAACCCGACGACGTCGAGACGCTCGAGAACGCCGGACTCGAGGTGCCCGAGGGCACCGGGGCGGAGCTGATCTACTTCTCCTTCAACCGGCGCAATCCCGTCTTCGACGACGACCGCGTCCGGGAGGCCCTCATCCACGGCCTGGACCGGCAGGCGCTCGCCGACGAGGTCTACAACGGGTACGCCACGCCGCAGTACTCCTTCCTGCCGCCGGGCAACGAGGCCTACCGCGACGACGTCGTCGACTTCGCATACGACCCGGAGCGGGCGCGGCAGCTGCTCGCCGAAGCCGGCTACGAGCCGGGCGAGCTGCGCTTCAATCTCGTGGTCGACGTGGCCAACGAGAACGTCGGCCAGTGGCTGCAGGCGCACCTCAAGCAGATCGGTGTGGAGACCGAGGTGGTCAGCCTCGACCGCGTCAACTACTCCGCCCGCGTGTACAACCCGCAGCCCGGCGACGGCCTGAACATCGACGAGTTCGGTGAGACGAACGCCGAATGGCTCCACAACGGGTACAACGGCCTCAAGAACCGTGGCCTGAATCCCGAGCAGTACCCCGAGGTCACCCAGGCGATCGAAACCGCGCTCTACACCGACGACGCCGACCAGCGCATCGCGCTGTGGCAGGCCGCCGAGGAACAGTTGCGCACAAGGGCTCTCGTGATCCCGGCCGTGAACCTGAACCGGTACTACGCCACGGGTTCGAACGTCGAAGGATTCACCTTCGCGTCCACCAACTGGTACGACCTGAGCAACGTCTGGCTCTCGGGGGAGTGATGAACCACCTCCGGCGGATCGGTATCCGTGCACTCAACATCGTCCCGATCCTGGTGATCGTCTCGGTGCTCGCATTCCTGCTGGGTGCACTCACGCCGGGCGATCCCGTCGAGGCGCAGTTCGCATCGAGATTCACACCCGAACAGCTCGACGAGATCCGCGCCACCTACGGTCTCGACCGGCCGCTGTGGGAACAGTACTTCGTGTGGGTGAAGAACCTGTTCGCCGACGGTGGCGGACTGTCCCTCACCCTGGGCACCCCGGTGTTCGACATCCTCGTGCCCAACTTCGTCAACACGCTGATCCTCACGGCGGCCGGGGTGGTCGTCTGCCTCGTGTTCGGGACCGCGATCGGTTTCGTGGCCGGCATCTTCCACAACGCCTGGATCGACCGCCTGGTGATGCTGGTCGTGCAGGTCGGCAGCAACCTGTCGGTGTACTGGTTCGGTCTCGTTCTGATCAGCGTGTTCGCGCTGCAGCTGAAGTGGCTTCCGGTGGGCGGCATGGAATCCCGCGGGGGTGGTGGTTTCGGCGACCTCCTCCAGCATCTCGTCCTGCCGGCGGTGTCGGCGGCGCTGATCTCGATGCTCGTGCTGGCGCGCTTCGTGCGGGTCGGGGTGATCCGGGAACGCTCGTCGGACTGGTTCCGGACCTTCCGCTCCCAGGGCATCACGCCCCGGACCCTCTACGGCCGGAACGTCTTCCGGAACATCCTGCCGAGCGTCGTCAACATCACCGGCCTCGAGATCGGCACCCTGATCACGGGAGTGTTCTTCGTCGAGATCGTCTTCAACTGGCCCGGCATCGGAACCCAGCTGGTCAACGCGGTCAACGGCAAGGACTATCCGGTGATCCAGGGAGGCATCGTGCTGGTCGCCCTGTGCTATCTCGTCGTCAACCTCGTCACCGACGTCGTCGTCGACGTCCTCAACCCACGCATGAGAGGTGCCTGATGGCAACACTTCTCGATGAAGTGGTCGCCAGGAAGCGATCCCCGTCCGGGCACGGACGGCACCGTGCCCAGCTGGTCGCCGGTCTCGTCGTCATCACGGTGGTCGCGGTGTGTTCGCTGTTCGCTCCGCTGCTGGCGCCCTACGATCCGATCCTGACCGACCCCACCGCCAAGTTCCTCCCGCCCGGCAGCGCCGGACATCTCCTCGGAACCGACGAACTCGGCCGGGATCTCCTCAGCAGGCTCCTCTGGGGTGGCCGCACCTCGCTCCTGCTCGCCGTCGTCGCCGTCGCCGCGGCGACCGTCGTCGGATCGGCCGCCGCACTGGCTGCGGGGTTCGCCGGTCCGCGCGTGTCCGGCCTGATCATGCGGGTCGTGGACGTGCTGTTCGCCTTCCCGGTGATCCTCGTGGCGATCGCGCTCGCGGCGCTGCTCAGCCCCGGGGCCGGTGTCGTGGTCTTCGCCATCGGCTTCGCCGTCGTCCCCTACATCACACGCGTGGTGTTCGCCGAGGTCAAACAACAGCGAGGCCGTGAATACGTCGAGGCCGCGGTGTCGCTCGGTGCGGGACGGTGGTCGCTGACGGTCCGCGAGGGCCTGCCGAATGTCGTGGGCCCGATCGTCGTCTACGCGACGAGCCTCGTGGGGGCGATGGTCGTGTTCTCCGCCAGCCTCAGTGCCGTGGGCATCGGTGTCCAACCGCCCGCGCCGGACTGGGGGCAGATGATCGCGTCCGGCGCCAAGGTGGTCATCTCGGGTCACCTCTACGTCGCGCTGATCCCCGGCCTGACAGTCCTGCTCGTCGCGCTCGCCTTCAACTGGCTCGGCGACGGACTGAACGACGTCTTCGATCCCCGGTCACGGCGAGGAGCCCGGCGATGAGCACACTCCACGACACCGACGTCCTGGCCGTACCCGGCCCCAAGCCGTCCGATCGGATCCTCTCGGTCACCGACCTGCGGATCGCCTTCCGCGGCGACCCGCACGACGAGCCGACGGTCCGCGACGTGTCCTTCGATATCGCGTCGGGTCAGGTACTCGCCCTCGTCGGGGAGTCCGGTTCCGGGAAGAGCCTGACGGCCGCGGCCCTCCTGGGCCTCCTGCCCCCGGGAGCGTATCTCGCCGGCGGATCGATCCGGTTCCGGAGCGGGTCCGGCGAGGCCGTCGACCTCGCGGGGTTGAGCGAGAAGCGGCTCAACACCTTCCGGGGCTCGGGCATCGGCATGGTCTTCCAGAATCCGCTGAGTTCGCTCGATCCGTCCTTCCGGGTCGGCAGCCAGCTCGACGAGGTGCTCGTGCGGCACCGTCCGCGCACGCGCCGCGCCGAACGGCGCGAGCTCGCCGCCCAGTGGCTGCGACGGGTCGGATTCGACGATCCGGAGCGGGTACTGAACTCGTATCCGCATGAGCTCAGCGGCGGGATGCGCCAGCGCGTCGTGCTCGCACTCGCCGGCCTGGCCGAGCCCACGCTGCTCGTCGCCGACGAGCCGACCACCGCGCTCGACACGATCGTGCAGCGGCAGGTGCTCGACCTGCTCCGCGACGTGGCCTCCTCCACCGGTGCCTCCCTGCTGCTCATCACCCACGATTTCGACGTGGTGGAACACCTCGCCGATTCGGTGGTCGTACTGCGCAACGGTGCCGTCGTGGAAGCCGGGACCCGTGACGAGATCCTGTCCTCGCCCCGCGATCCCTACACGAAGCAGTTGCTCGCCGCCGTCCCCCGCCTCGGGAGGCGACGTACCCTGCCGCATTGGCGCGGTGCCCGCTCGCTGGCAGGCGGTGCGGTCACCCAGGCAGTGACGGAAACCGCTGCGGAGACATCCGATCCGGTCACCCCGGTGTTGAAACTCGAGAACGTCACACGCAGTTTCACGGTCGGCGGCTGGGGCACCGGCACACGCCGCTCGGAGTTCGTCGCCGTCGACGACGTGTCCCTCGAGGTACGGCCCGGCGAGATCTACGGTCTGATCGGCGCATCCGGCTCGGGCAAGTCCACGCTGGCCCGACTCATGGGAGGTCTGCTCGACGTGACCTCCGGGAGCGTGCACTTCCAGGGGGAGCCGCTCTCGGGCACCGACCGTGACACGTTCCGCGCCGCCCGCCCGCGCCTGCAGTACGTCTTCCAGGACCCCGTCGGTTCGCTCAACCCGGCCGTGCGGGTGGGTGAGCAGATCGCTCGTCCACTACGGCGTTTCGGGACCGTGCCCGACAATAGTGGTGTGTCCGACGCGGTGGCCGAGGCCCTCGAACTCGTCGGTCTGCCGGCCGCATTCGCCGATCGCTATCCGCATGCGCTCTCCGGAGGTCAGGCGCAAAGGGTCTGCCTGGCACGGGCACTGGCCCTGTCGCCGGATCTGCTGATCCTCGACGAACCGACCTCCGCCCTCGACGTGTCCACCCAGGCCGGGGTCGTCGACCTCGTGCTCGACCTGCGGGAGCGACTCGACCTGACGTGCGTGTTCATCGGGCACGGACTGGGTCTCGTCGAGTGGATGTGCGACCGCATCGGGGTGATGTCGCGAGGACGCCTCGTCGACACGTTCCCCACCGAAGATCTCTACGACACCGACAGGGCGCCGGAGGTTCACGACCTGCTGCGCGCCGACCTCGGTTCAGGAAAGGTGCTCCACACGTCATGACGTCCCTACCGGCCCGCAGGCCGATCGTCGCAGTCGGTTTCACCGGACAGGAGGCAGTGCGTCTCCTCGACGACTCCGCGGTCCACGACAGTTGGGCCGGCACCGGTGCCGCCTTCGGGGTGGTCGGCATCGACCGCATCGCCCGCAGCGCCCGGACGGACACCGGTCCGGAGCCCACCGACATCGATCCGTCCCTCGTGGCGACGGCCCTGGCGACCGCGGGTGGTCCGCCGCTCGTCGTCACCGGCACGGCGCACCACGACCTGCCCTACAATCTGGCGCGCCGTGTGCTGTCGCTCGACCACCTCACCCACGGCCGCACCGGACTACTGTTCGGCGCACGTGATCCGCGCGGCCACGGTGAGACCGCCTGGCACGGTGGCGCCGAGCTGGGTGCCGTCACCGCTGCCGACACGGCATCGGCCATCGCACGGCTGTGGCAGAGCTGGCCGCTCGACTCCATCGTCGCCGACAAGGAATCCGGCATCCTCGTGCAGTCCGACCGGATCAGGCGGGTCGACCACCACGGTGTCGTCGACATCGCCGGGCCGCTGAGCGCCCCCGCGTCGGTGCAGGGCGCACCGGTCCTCGCGTGGTACGCCGACGACGACGATCTGCTCGCCGAGATCCCGGCGGTCACCGACCTCGTCGTTCTCGGCGGCGTTCCCGATCCCGGGACTGTGGTGAGCCGCCTCCGGACGGAACGAGGCTCGTCCAACATCGTTGTGCTGATCGAGGTTCCGGTCGGTACGGATGCCACACGCACCGACACCGCCGTCGGTGCTGCACTCGGCGCCGGCGCGGACGGTGTGCTGCTGCGTTCGGCGGAGCCCGCAGCCGACGATCCCGCTCGTCTGCTCGACCGGGTCCGTGCGGTGGCCGGTGCATTCGGGGAGTCGTCCCCGGTCGACACCGGGAGCACCCTCCGCGCGCTTCTCGGAATCGGGGCACCGATCCCCCTGCTCGAATCCGCCACCCCCGCGTTCGCGCCCCCTACGACGAGCGTCTACCGCTGACCCTCGACGCCCGCGTCTCGTGGACGCCGTCGTCTTCGACCCACCGAGAAAGTGAACACAATGGTCGCCCCCACTTCCCCCGACATCCGCACGCTCCTCGCGGGCTCCTTCGCGGAGTTCGACACCCTCGCTGCGACGTACCGGCCCGTCTTCACCCGGATCGCCGAGGGGAATCTGCAGCGTGAACGGACACGTGAATTCCCCTACGAGCAGGTCCGCTGGCTGATCGACGCGGGTTTCTCCCGGCTGCGGATCCCCCGCGAACTCGGCGGCGACGGAGCCACGCTGCAGCAGGTATTCCTGCTGCTCGCCGAACTCGGTGAGGCGGACCCGAACGTGGCCCACATCTTCCGCAACCACCTCGCGTTCGTGGAGGACCGGCTCAACTCGCCCGACCATCCGTCCACCGAGGTCTGGCTGGAGCGTTTCCGGCAGGGACAGTTCGTCGGCGGGGGATGGACCGAGGCGAGCAACGCCAAGTTCGGTGAGATCGGCACCCGCATCACCACGTCCGAGGGCGTCACCCGCATCACCGGCAACAAGTTCTACGCCACCGGCAGCCTCTACGCCGACTGGCTCGACGTCATCGGCCGCAATGAGAACGACGAACTGATCACCGCGCTCGTGCCGCGGGAACAGGCCGGCGTCACCCTGCTCGACGACTGGGACGGATTCGGACAGCAGACCACGGCGAGCGGTTCGGCCCGCTACCAGGACGCCGTCGTCGACGAGCACGGAATCTTCCCCGCCGAGCAGCGTTTCGCGTACCAGGGGCTCTTCTATCAGACGGCACTGCTGTCGGTGCTGGTCGGCATCGGCCGCGCCGCCTTCCGCGACGGCTCCGAGGGCCTGCGTCGCCGCACCCGCAACTACCCGCTCGGCGTGAACGAGGTGCCGCCGCAGGATCCGCTCCTGCAGCAGCAGATCGGGTACATCGGCACACGACTGTTCCAGGCGGAGGCTGCGCTGGAGAAGCAGAGCGCGACCCTCGACGTCGTCGCCCGCGCTCACGCCCTCGGGGACGCCGAGCGGGAGAAGACAGCACTGGTGGACGCCACCGTCCGCACCCACGAGGCCCAGTCCGTCATCGTCGATTCCGTTCTCGAGATCACGGCGACGATCTTCGACGCCCTGGGCGCCTCGGCGACTTCGGTCTCGTTGGCACTCGACCGGCACTGGCGCAACGCCCGGACGCTGTCCTCACACAACCCGCGCGTGTTCAAGGAACGTGTCCTCGGTGACTACTACGTCAATGGCACCGTGCCGGTCGGTGGGTCGAATCCGTATGCCCGCCCGCAGGGACAGGGGGTCTAGACGATGGGCAACCGACGTGAGGGCCATGTGCTCCTGGGCGTGAACGTGCTCGTCTACGGGTACATCCCGTCCGCGTGGCGTTCCCCGCGGCTGGACTCGCGTGACTTCGTCGAACCCGCCTACTGGGAGCGGATCGGCCGGCTCGCCGAACGCGCGACGCTCGACGCGGTCTTCCTCGCCGACGCGCTGAGCCTGGGGGATCCGGCCTACGACGCCAACCCCATCCGGCTCGACCCGACGGTGCTGTGGGCGCACGTCGCACGGGCCACCGAACGGATCGGTCTCCTCGCCACCGCATCGACGACCTTCAACGATCCGGTGGAACTCGCGAGCCGCATCCTCACCCTCGACCACATCTCCGGAGGCCGCGCCGGGTGGAATCTGGTGACCACCCGCGACAACCGCTCGGCCGCGAACTTCGGCCTGTCCGGCATCGTGGCGCGCACCGAACGGTACGAGCGGGCAGCCGAATTCGCCGATCTCACCCGGAAGCTGTGGACCGCGGCGGAAACCGGTGAGACCGTGCGCTTCCACGGTTCCCACTTCGACTACGAGGGCGACTTCCGAGCCCCCGCCTCACCGCAGGGACGCCCGGTGCTCTTCCAGGCGGGCGGGTCGCCCGCCGGCCGCGACATCGCCGCAAGGTACGCGGACGGGGTGTTCGCCGCGGAGATCACCCCGGAGACCGCGCGCGAACACTACGGGCTCGTGAAGTCGGCGGCGGCCGGATACGGACGCCGGCCCGGCGACGTGAAGATCCTGCCCGGTCTGCTGCTCACCCTGGGGTCCACCGAGGAGGAGGCGCGCCGCCGCGTCGACGAGCTGTACGACACGAGCCCCTCCGCGTACTCGGCCGCATGGCTCACCCACGCCATCGGCGTGGACGTGTCGAAACTCGAGCTGGACGAGCCGTTCCCCGACGAGGTCCTCAACGGTCCAATCGACGAAACCTTCCAGGGCAGTATCGGTTTCCGGGAATCCATCCTCGAACAGATCCGTCAGACGCGTCCCACGGTGCGTGAATATCTGCGTCGGACCCGGTACTCCGGGTCCGGGCACGGGGGATTCGTCGGGACGCCCGAACAACTCGTCGACCGGATCGAACAGTGGTATCTCGCCGGTGCCTGCGACGGGTTCAACCTGCAGCCCGACATCCTCGTCGACGGCCTCGAGGTCATCGCGGACGAGGTGATCCCGTTGCTCCGGGCGCGGGGCCTGTACCGGCACGAATACGAGACGTCGACGCTGCGCGGGCACTTCCGGGCGGCGGAACCGAACGTCGAGAAAACCCTGCACCCGGTGGGCTGACCGCCCATCCGGTGCGAGGCACGGATCCCGTCGACGTCAGACCTGCGGTCCCTCGGATCGCAGGTCGTCGACCTTCTTCATGGCCTCCCTCAACTCGTCCAGCCACTGTTTCGAATGCTGCCCGGCGAGCCGGACCGTCCACTTCAGGGCATCCGACCGCGACCGCGCGACCCCCGCGTCGACAAGGGTGTCGAGCACCTTCCGTTCAGGCTGCCGGAGCCGCGTCATGACGGGGACGGCGAGGTGGGTGAACAGGACGCTCCGGTCGCCCACCTTCACACCCCACGCCACCTTGCGTCCGTAGCGGGCCTCGGCCTCGTCGGCGATGCGCATGCGGTCGGGGCGTGTGGTCTCGCGGAAGCGGGCGATGCGCCCGTCGATCTCGCTGTCGCCGGTGCCCTCGGGCGCCGGGAGTTCCCCGACGACGACGATCTCCTCGCGGTCGATCTCGATGTCGGGCAGGCCGGTGAACCAGTCCTCGGGCAGGCGACCGGCGAACCACCGGGGAGCGTCGCTCACGTCGGGTACGTCGGCCTGCTGCCAGCCACCGGGCCGGCCGAATCCTTGCATGTGTGGATGTCGCATGACGTCCTCCTCGGGACGCGACGGAAGTGCGTGTTGCACTGATTACAGTGTTGCACCTCAACTGTGACGTGCGCCACCATGGAAGCGGAACGACGGAGATCAGCGCGTGCCGCGGCGGGGCACGAGCACCCCACCGGTGAGTGGGGGAGCCGTGCGCAGGGGAGGGGCGGCGAGCACGGCCGGCAGCCAGGCGACGGTGGAGAGCACCACCGCGGCCCAACACACGAACAACCCGACGTGCGGCGAAGGCACGTCCGCACCGGCCTGCGACCAGTACGCGAACAACCCGATCATCGACGCCGCACCCGTGCCGAGCGTCGCGAGCGCGGCGATCCGCCACCGCCGGCGCAGCAACGCGACGATCGGCACCAGCACCCCGAACACCAGTGCCAGCAGGTCGAAGATCCGCAGCGGCAACGCGACCGTCTCGGCGTCCCAGCGGGCGATGCTGGTCAGGGATGTCACCGAGCTCGCCTGCGGGAGGATCAGGCCCACGACCAGCAGGGCCACACATCCCGCCAGGATCCGCACCCGGGTACGGCCGAGGACCAGCTCCCCGGCGACCCGCTGTTCGATGCGATCGAGATCGGCCCGGTACTGCGACAGGTCGTCCATGAGTACCCCCGGCAGCGCGACGACGCCTCGGACCCAGTATGCGAGTCGCGGGAGGGCCTCGAGGGCGATTCGCGCAGCCGCCCGCGGGGGTACCCGGCCGGCATGAGCCGCTACGACGCCTACCTGTTCGACGTCCAGGGCACCCTCACGGACTTCTTCACACCGGTCTCCCGCGCCTTGGCCGACGCCCTCGGCCCCGGCACCGACCCGGCCACCGCCGGCGACATGACCCGCGCGTGGCGCCGCGACTACTACGAGCGCGTCCTCCGGCTCGAGCAGTCGGTGGAGCAGTGGTACCGCCTGCAGGACGCCTACGTCGACGGCCTCGGCGACGTCTGCGAGCAATTCGGCATCGACCTGCCGCCGGAGACCCGCGTCGAGGTGGCCCGTGCCTGGCAGCGCCTCGAACCGTGGCCGGACGTGCGGCCCGGTCTGAAGGCCCTGCGTGCTCGTGCGCTGGTCGCACCGCTGTCGAACACCGACATGTCCACCATGGTGCGGTTGTTCAAGGAACAGGACCTCGAGGCCGACGCGATCTTCACCGCCGAACTGTTCGGGGCGTTCAAACCCGCACCCGTCGTCTACGAACGCGCCTGCCGCTTCCTCGGCGTCGACCCGTCCCGCGCCGCGATGGTCGCCTCCCACCCCTATGACCTGGAGGCCGCCCGGGAGGTGGGGCTGCACACCGTGTTCGTGGACCGGCCGCTCGAGAACGGCCGTCTCGAGGACGCCGTCGTCGCCCCCGACGGCGGGTTCGACCACCGCATCGACGACCTGCGGGCCGTGCCGTGACAGGCGGATGTCGGTCCGGGCGGGAAGACTGCCCGGCATGGCCGAGAACAAGACCCAGCCCACCGACCGTCCCGTACCGGACTTCCTCGACGCCGTCGAGCACCCGGTGCGACGCGCCGACGGATGGACCCTGCACGACCTGATGCACGAGGTCACCGGCGAGAACGCCGTGATGTGGGGGCCGTCGATGGTCGGTTTCGGGCGGTACCACTACCGGTACGACAGCGGCCGCGAGGGCGACTCCCTCGCCGTGGGTTTCTCGCCCCGCAAGACGAACCTCGCGCTCTACGGACTGACGATCGCGCCCGCCGCCGAGGACCTCCTCGCTGCCCTCGGCCCGCACAAACGCGGCGCCGCCTGCCTGTACGTCACGCGCCTGGAGCACGTCGACCTCGACGTGCTGCGGGAGCTGGTCCGCCTGGGCTTCACCCACATGACCACGGTGGAACACCGCCCGTAGCTGCCCGAACGGACGAGACCGGTCTGTCCGGATCACCTGTCCGTCGACTATGGTGTCGGGGATCACAACACCGACCGAGGGGGTTTCAGTGGCTCGCACGACGCGTCGTTCCCGTGGTGCCCGCACCTGGTTTCCTGCCGTGCTCACGGCCGTCGCCCTGCTCGGTTTCGGCGCACCCGCCGCAGCCCAGCCCGTCGACGAGGTTCCCATCGACACGCCGATGCCCGACGAGATCTTCAACGGCTACGTCCTCGGCGCCCTGGGAACCGCGACCCTCGCGAGCCCCGAGGAGTTCATGGAGGGCGCGTTCGGCCACGACCCGTTCTACGACGAGCCTCCACTGCGCGGCGACGAGGCTCCCGGAACCCTGCTGAAGGCCAAGAAGTTCGACGTCATGTTCACCGGCGTCAAACCGGGCGACGTGTCGGCCTGGAAGATCATGTACGTCACCGAGAACCTCGACGGCAGCCGCGACATCAGCACCGGCGTGCTGATGATCCCGGAGGACGGACGCGACAACGCCACCCGTCCGGTGGTCGCCTACCAGGAGGCCAACGACAGCGTCGGCCCCCGCTGCCATCCTTCCTCGCAGTGGTCCGGCGGTGCTCTCGGCGACGCCTCGGCGTGGTCGGCGCTCGGCCCGCTCGCCCTCATGTGGGGTGAGGGCATGGCCACCGTGATCTCCGACGTCGGCAACGACGCCGACCCCGCTCCGCACGGCGTGTTCGCCGGTAAGTACGCCGGCAAGGCACTGCTCAACGGGGTCCGTGCGGCACTCGACGTCGACGAGGCGGGCCTCGGGGAAGCGCCGCCGATCGGCATCTTCGGCATCGCCGGCGGCGGTGTCGGTGGTGCCTTCGCCGCCGAGCTCGCCCCCACCTATGCACCCGAACTCGACATCCGCGCCACCGTCCTCGAAGGCATGGTCGTCGATCAGCGCAACTTCATGCGCACCGCCGCCGGGAGCATCGGCTCCGGCTTCGCCTTCGCCACCCTGCTCGGGCTCGAACCGCAGTATCCCGAGATGAGGATCGACGAGAAGCTCAACCCCGCCGGGAAGGCCCTCGCCGACGCGTGGCGCGGCACCTGCCAGAACAACTACTTCCTCACCCCCTTCCTGCCGCTCGAAACCTTGTTCACGTCGGGGGAGAACCCCGCCGACATCGCCGACTTCCAGCACGTCTACGACGACAACCGGCTCGGCGTGACCGGCACACCCGACTCGAATGTCCTCATCACCTCGTGCGGCGCCGACGACTCGTTCATGTCGCTGGTTCCCGCCCAGGACTCCCGGGATCTCGCCGAGACCTACCGCTCGCGGGGCACCGAGGTGCTGTACCGGCCGACCGACTGCAACATGCTGCTCATGGTCACGAACCTCTACCGCTGGGGCACCGACCTGTTCGGCATGCAGACGATCGACTGGCTCTCGAACGAACTGTCCTGACACACCTTTCACCCGGGGAGAAACCGTGTCGTCTGCCTCCCGTCTGCTCGCGCGTGCCGCCGCCGCGGTCGTGCCCGTCGTGGTCTCCGCGACGGTGGTTCTCGCACCGGCCCACGCCGAGGGGAGCGAGCCGTATCTGAACCTGCCGCTCGACAATCGGTTCGCGACCGACATCGGTGGCGTGCATCCGGAGTTGCCCACCGACCCGGCCGAACTCGGGGTGCTCGTCGATCGGGCCCGCGCCTCCGGGCGGCCGGCCACCGACTACGCGGCGCTGCTCGCGCAGTACCGGCTCGCGCAGGCCACCACGGAGGCGGGCATCGCCCTCGCCTCCTGGAATCCGAACACCACGGTGGCGGCCAACCGCGACAATCTCATCCGTTCGTACCGCTACTACGAGGACTTCCAGCTCGCCCGCCGCGAACTGCAGTGGGCCGGCATGGGAGGGCAGGTCGGAGCCGACTTCGGCGGCGGCGTCGCTGATTTCGAACTCGCCACCGACATCTACGACCTGCCGGGACTGCAGGAGAACGCCCGCGCGATCATCGGCGCCGTCGAATCGGCCTTCGGGCCCGAGGCCGTCGGGCAGCTCCCCGAGGGACTGCGGGAACTCGCCGACCACGGCGCGGAGATCACCACCGAGGACCTGCGCTGGTACATCCGGCGGATCCTCGCGATGCAGAAGGCGATCTTCTCCGACCTCATGCCCCTGCACTACATGTACGTGCACGAAGGGCTCGGTGCCATCGAGGAATTCCACGCCGCCGGGCTCATCGACGACGCCGTCCTGCAGGCCTGGTACGACATCGCCTCCGGCGAACCCGACCGGGTCGCAGCCGGGAACGCCGCGCTGCTGCGCCGCGAGCAGTACACCGTGGTCGGCGCGATGTGGGACGAGGCCCGCAACTACCGCGACGGCATCGGCAAGGCCCTCACCTACGCGACCACCCTCGCCGGATCACCCTCGGTCGCCGGAGTGGTGTATCCCCGGAACTACAAGCCGATCCGGGTGAGCGGTGTCCTGCCCGACGGGCGCGCGGCGACGCTGACCACGCCGCTGCCGTCCTGGGACTGGTCGGTGTTCGACGACCGCTGGGACTACATCACCACCGAACTGCTGCCGAAGTACCGGTACACCGTCGAACACGACTGGCCGACGCTCGAGGCCCTCCTGCGCGTGCCCTACGAGGTGCAGTTCGAGACCCATCGGCCGATCAACAACATCCCGCAGATCCTCGGCAGTGCGCTGTCGTCGATCACCGTGACGATCGACTGACGCGACCGGTGTCCTGACGCACCGAAACGAGGTTCGCCCCTGCTGCAGCACGGGCGAACCTCGTTTCGGCGGGCGGACCGTCGCCGGCTCACTTCTTCTCGTCGTCCGACCGCTCGACCACCTCGGGGGCGTTCTCCCGGGTGGCCATCCCACCGTCGCGACCATGGTCAACGGGGCCTGGCGGGTCCTTGCGGACCTCCTCGTTCTCCTTCTTCGACGTGCCCATGTCCACCTCCGTGTCCGGCCCGATGCGTGCCCCGACGGGTACCCACCGGCGCACCCCGGCACACGTCGGGGTGGCGATGTCGTCCCGGAGCGGATTCACTGTGGGGGGGGCAGCGATGTGAGGAGACAGCATGCAGATCCGGGACAAGGTCTTCGTCGTCACCGGCGGCGGCAACGGTATCGGGCGCGACGTCGTGCTCGAACTGCTCGCCCGGGGAGCGCGGGTCGCCGCCGTCGATCTCCGGGCCGACGGGCTCGACGGCACACGCGCGCTGGCCGCCGCCTACGTGGACCGGCTCACCTCCCACACCGTCGACGTCTCCGACCGTGGGGCCGTCGAAACACTCGTCGACGAGGTGACCACAGCGCACGGGCAGGTGGACGGCGTCGCCAATGTCGCCGGCATCATCCAGAAGTTCGTGCCCTTCGCCGAGCTGTCGTACGAGGAGATGACGAAGGTCCTCGACGTCAACTACTGGGGCGTCGTGCACATGTGCAAGGCCTTCCTGCCCGTTCTGTTGGGCCGGCCCGAGGCGAGCCTGCTCAACGTGTCCAGCATGGGCGCGTTCGTGCCGGTGCCCGGGCAGTCCGTCTACGGGGCGAGCAAGGCTGCGGTCAAACTGCTCACCGAGGGCCTCTACGCCGAACTGCGCACGACGAACGTCGCGGTGACCCTGGTCTTCCCCGGCGCCGTCCGCACGGGCATCGCCGAGAACTCCGGGGCATCGATCCCCGGCCGCGACACCGACGCCGCCGCGAACATCACCTCGTCGGCGACGGCGGCCTACCGGATCGTCGACGCGATCGAGAAGGGCACCTTCCGGGTGTGCATCGGGAAGGACGCCACGATGCTCGACCTGCTGGCACGGCTGCTGCCGCGACGCTCCATCGAGCTGGTGGCGAAGAAGATGGGATCGCTCGTCTCCCGGTGACGCAGCAGCGTCGGAGAGACGGCGTCAGGGGATACGGACCGGGTGCGGCCGCGGCGGCACGTCGGTGGGGGAGCGGCTGATCACGATCGCGATCCACTGCAGGGTCAGCGCGATCATCAGCAGCCACTCCACGATCACCACGAGGGTCGGCCGGTGGGGTGCGTCGGTGATCATCCCGGCCTGCGACCAGTAGCCGAGCAGACCGAAGAAGGTCGACAGGCCGCAGCCGAACATCGCGAGGGAGGCGAGCCGCCACCGGCGCAGCCGCAACGCCAGGGTGGAGACCCCCACCCCGAACAGCAGCGCCAGGCTCGTGAAGATGCGCAGCAGCACGCCCACAGGGGCGTCGCCGCCGAACCAACTGCCCAGCACGGTCCACGACCACGCCGACGCGGTCTGGGGCAGCAGCATGCACACCACCAGGGCGAGAACGGACGCCATCAGGAGGCGTCGTTGCAGCCGCTCCACCCGGAACTCGCCGGCGATCTTCCGCTCGATGCGGGCGAAGTCTTTCCGATAGGCCGACAGATCGTCGTTCACGTCGCAGCCTCCTCGTACGGACACACGAGGGGCCATTATGCGCGCAAGGGAAATGTGACGACGCTCATACTCCTCACCTGCATCGACGCAGCCGACCGTCACACGGCGACGCGATCGGCCGCCCGCGTCAGCGCCGCCGCCACCGCGGCGTCGGCCTCCCGCAGCACCGCCGAATCGGTGTTCGGGATGGGCGCGATGATGGTGAACACCCGCACGTCCTCGGAGGGGATGCCGAGGGAGAACACTGCATCGCTGGCGGTGCCGTTGCGGCACACCAGCCCGTTCGCTGCGGCATCGACGTCCAGCGACGAGGTCGTCGTGTCCCCGACGGTGTAGCGGCGGGCGAGACCGGAGTCGGCGAGCGTGCCGAGCAGGCCGCCCGGGGCGATGCCGGGGGCAGGCATGTAGGCGTCGACGAGCACCGTGCCGGTGGTCTCGCCGTCGGTCAGGGAGGGCGCGCGGGCGACGAACTCGTCGCCGGACCGCTCGACGGTGAAGTCCGGTCCGAGCAGCCGGACGATCCCGGCGTCGAGCAGCGCCAGCAGCTGACGCACGCGGAACAGCGGGGGAACACCACCGGCGATGCCCACGAACCGCAGGAACGGACGGAACTCGGTCAGATACGACTCCGGGGTCAGGCGCCCGAAGGCCGCGACCTCGCCGAGCAGCGGTCGCGCCGACGTGTAGGCAGCCATGCCCGCCTTCAGCGGATCGGTCGTGCCCCGGGCGGCGCGCGCCGCGTCGTCGGAGAGATAGTCGTACGCCCACCCCTCGTACTCGCTCCATGTCGAGACGGGCGGCAGCGGGTTCAGCAGGGACTCGGGTGCGAACCGCAGCGACGGATCGCCGACGCAGCGGGCGGCGAGCTCGTCGGCCCGCCGGATGTCCTCGTCCGCCGGTGCCGTGTCCGACGGTTCGAGGACGTCGAGCAGCGGCTGCAGACCGGACGCGAGATCGAGGCGGTCGGCAGCCAGCGCGGTGTAGAAGGCACGACGCGCATCGAGGTCGAGGGCGGGCCGGATGTCGCGGGCGAAGACCACCTCGTGTTCCGGGGCGGCGGCGATCGCGGCGCGGGTCGCCCGCAGGTCGGCGGGCGTCGGGGGAGCGGACAGCTGCAGCTGCGCGCGGAAGGGCAGTCCCCGCCGCGAGCCGGCGACGATCCGCGGCTCGGCTCCCGAGGGTTCGTACCGGAGGGTTCCGTCCGCGTTCTCGGTGAACCGGCCCCCGCGCCCCTCGGTGACGAGGGAGACGAGGTCGAAGAAGTTCATGCCGAGGCCGCGCACCAGCACGGTCTCGCCGGGTTCGATGCGGTCGATGCCCTGGTCGATGGGGCTGTCACCGGCGATCGTCAGCGGCCGCTGCGAGGGCAGGTCTCGGTCGGTCTCGGTGCCCCAGCCCACGGCGAGCACGACGGCATCGGCCTCGAGACGGCCGCCGTCGGACAGGGCCAGTTCGACCGGCCCCTCACCGGTCGTGATGTCCACGACCTCCGCCGGGAGATGGCGCACGGTCACCGTGGGCGGCATGTGCCGGAGGATGTGGTCCCACGCCCACGACAGGTACGCGCCGAACAGCGCGCGGCTGGGGTAGTCCCACGGGCGGAGGCGCTCGGCCTCCTCCCGGACGGTGACGCGGATCTCACGTTCGTTTCGCAGGTGAGCAAGATCATCGAGGGTCGCCCACGCGGAATCCTGCTCGCCGCGTAGTGATCTGCACCACTGGTAGACGGTCGGGCCGGCCGGATCGGCCGGATCGTGGACGCGCGAGGCGGCGTCGGTGAAGACCGTGGTGGTCGCGGCGAGGGTGTTCATCACGAGCGAGGCGGGCTGGTCCTCCCGCCAGATCCGCCCCGCGCCGGGCGTGTGGGGATCGACGACGACGACGTCGATGTTCTTGTCTCCCAGAAATTTCGACGCACGGGCACGGATCCGGTCGAGGGCGATGGTTCCGCGCACGCTCGCGCCGACGACGGCAACAGTAGCGGGCATGGGTGCAGGATATGCGCTCCCGCACGGCTTTCCGCAATTCGCCCGAGAACCCCGTCCAAGATCACAAGTATCGTTGTTTTGCAATGGTTGAAATCAGCCGAAATGTGAATGTTCTGGACAGTTCGTTCCGGGTTCTAATGTCGAGCGACCGACGCGTTGTGGGCGTCGGCGAGAACGGAGAAGTACCCGAACATGACTGCACTGACCGGCAAGAACGCCCTCGTCACCGGAGGCTCCCAGGGCATCGGCGCGGCGATCGCCAAGCGCCTCGCCTCCGACGGCGCCACCGTCGCCCTGACCTACGCCCACGCCGAGTCCGAGGCCAAGGCCACGGCCGTGCGCGACGAGATCGTCGCGAACGGAGGCAAGGCGGTCGTGCTCGAATTCGACGCTCTCGACGACGCTCGGATCGGCACCCTCATCGGCCGTGCCGTCGAGGCCCTCGGCTCGCTCGACATCCTGGTCAACAACGCCGGCATCGGCATCTACAAGACCGTCGACCAGGTCACCGACGAGGACGTCGCGAAGACGCTGCAGGTCAACGTCTCCGCTCCCTACCGCCTCGCCCGCGACGCCGCAGAGGTCCTGCCCGAGGGCGGACGCATCATCTCCATCGGCAGCACCGTCGCCACCCGCGTGCCGCGCCAGACCTCCTCGATCTACGCCGCCAGCAAGGCCGCGCTGATCGGCATGACCAAGGGCATGGCCCGCGACCTCGCGCCCCGCGGCATCACCGTGAACATGGTCAGCCCCGGCCCGACCCGCACCCAGTTCACGCCGCCCGCAGACAGCCCCGCCGCCGTCGCGATGATGAACCTCAATGCGATCGCACGCTTCGCCGATCCCACCGAGATCGCCGGTCTCGTCGCCTATGTCGCGTCCCCCGACTCCAGCTACGTCACCGGCGCCAATCTGTGCGTCGACGGCGGCTACACCGTCTGACGCGCCGGTGAGCACGACCTATCCGGTGCCGGTGGCCCCCGCCGGCACCCTCGCCGACCTCACGGCCGCCGTCCGTGCCGAACTCGAGGCCTTCGACTATCCGTCCGGTTCGTGGACCGTCCCGCGCACCGACGCCAACGGCGAACGGGTCCTCGACGTCCTCGTCATCGGTGCCGGACAGGCCGGGATCTCCACCGCCCTGCGCCTGCGCCGCGAAGGTGTCGACAACCTGCTCGTCGTCGACGCCGCGCCGGCCGGCCGCGAAGGGCCCTGGGTGACCTGGGCGCGGATGCGCACGCTCCGGACCGTCAAGCACCTGCACGGCACCGAGGGCGGAATCCGTTCGGCGAGTTTCCGGTACTGGTTCGACGCGGTCCGCGGCGCCGGTGCCTTCGACACCATCGACCTCATCCCGCGTGAGGACTGGATGGCGTACCTGACGTGGCTGCGGGAGACCACCGGCATCCCCGTCCGGAACGAGACCACCGTCGTCACCGTTCGTCCCGAGGACGGGCACTGGCGGGTCGTGCTCGACACCGCGGGGGAACGCAGCAGCGTCGCCACTCGGAAGGTCGTCGCTTGCACCGGCATGGACGGTGCAGGCGGACCGTCGATCCCGCCCTATCTCGCGGATCTCGGTCCCGGAGGCTGGGCCCACAGCTCCGAGACGATCGACTGGGAAGCGCTGCGCGGCGCCCGGGTCGCCGTGATCGGTGTCGGTGCGTCCGCCTTCGACAATGCCGCTGTCGCACTGGAATCCGGGTCGGCGTCGGTCGTGCAGTTCGGGCGGCGCGACAGCCTGCCCACGCAGAACCCATTCCGCTATCTGGAGAAGAAGGGCCTGTTCCGCGCCTACCACTCGATGAGCGACGAGAGCAAGCTCGGTTTCGCGCGCCTCGAGTTCTCCCGCGCGGTCCCGCCCACCGCCCACTCGCTCGACCGGTGCCGGGTGCACGAGAACTACACGCTCGCACTGGGTGTCTCGTTCACCGGCGCGACCCGCTCGGGGAACGCGATCGTCCTGCAGGCAGGCGACGACACCTACGAGTTCGACTTCGTCATCGCCGGAACCGGGTTCGTCGTCGACCTGTCCCGGATCGACTGGCTGTCGGAGATCGCCGGCGAGATCCGCACCTGGGGCGACGTGTACGAACTCGGCGACCACCCCACCGACCGCGTCATCGCCGCGCATCCCTATCTCGGCACCGGGATGCGCTGCCTGCCGCGGACCCCGGAGTCCCCCGCCGCAGTGGCCGACCTGCACCTGTTCAACCTCGCGGCGCACGTCAGCTACGGCATCTCGTGCATCGGCCTCAACGGCCTGCCGTGGGCGGTGTCCACCGTCGTCGACGCGATCTGCGCCGACCTCGTCGCCGCCGACGCCGAGGACCTCCTCGCCGGGTTCGCCGCCTACGACTCCGCCGACACGCTCACCCCCGGTGCGCTCACCGCGGACGCCGCGGCCGGCTCGGACACATCCCGAAAGGACATCTCATGACCACCACGGCACGTCCCCGCGTGGGCATCGTCGGTCTCGGCACGATCGGATCGATGACGGCCTGGCAGGCCGCCGCCCGCGGCTTCGACGTCACGGTGTTCGAGTCGTTCTGGCCCGGCCACAACGAGGGCGCCGCGGCCGGCGGCACCCGGATGTTCCGCCGCGTCTACGCCGAGGGCGCCACCTACGGGCCCCTCGTCGACGAGGCGTGGCGCATGTGGCGCGAACTCGAGTACGCCACGGGCGAGGACATCCTGTTCCGCACGGGTGGCCTGTCCATCGGCCCCGCGAACCATCCCGTCCTGTCCGGCGGACTCGCCGACGCCCAGGACCGCGGCCTGCCCTACGAGATCCTCGACGCCGAGGCCCTCGCCGCCCGCTACCCGCAGCACCGGCTGCTCCCCGGCGAACTCGCCCTGTTCGACCCCGAAGCCGGTGTGCTGCGCTCGAACGTCGCGGTGGCCGCCGCGACCGCCGAGGCCCGCCGTCTCGGTGCGACGCTGCGCCTGAACGAGACCGTCCTCGCGGTCGAGGACACCGCGACCGGCGCCCGCATCGTCTCCGAGAACGGCAGCGAGACCTTCGACCACGTCGTGATCGCCGGTGGCCCCTGGGCGCAGAACCTGCTCCCGGACCTGCCGCTGGAGACCCGCGCCATCTTCCACACCTGGCACCTGGTGAACAACCGCCAGCTGCTGCGCCCCGAGCGGTTCCCGATCACGCTGCGCCGCAGCGGTCCCGACCTCTCCTACGGGCTCATGTCGGCTCTGGACGGCAGCCGCATCAAGCTGGCACCGCACTTCGACTACGCCCGCGGGATCGACGACGTCGCCGAGCTGGATCGGCACGTGCGGCACGAATGGCAGCGCGTCTCCATCGAACTCGTCGAGAAGCTGCTCCCCGGTGTGGAACCGGGACCGGTCGAGGCCGGCATCTTCCCCGAGTCCTTCTCCCCCGACGGGCACGCTGCCGTCGGCCCCGTCGACCCGAGCGCCCGCATCGTGGTGCTGGCCGGATTCTCCGGGCACGGATTCAAACTCGCCCCGGCCTTCGGCCGCGCCGCGGTGGACGTACTCGAAACCGGTTCGAGCGCACTGCTTCCCTCCGAGGTGGACCTGCACCGCGACTACCGCGCCCAGGTCTCCATCCGCGACCTCGTCCTGAACTCCGAGCCGGCCTGACCGGTTCGGCCCGACCGACAAACAAGGAACCCCTCCCTATGACCCGCTTCCGCCCCTTCGCCGCCGGTGCCCTCGCCGCTCTCACCGTACTGAGCCTGGCCGCGTGCTCCTCCTCGGACTCCGACGAGGACACCACCGTCGCGCCGGTCGCCGCGAACGACGAACTCGCCGCGCTCGTCCCGGAGGAGTTCCGCGGCGCGACCCTCGACGCCGTCGACGGCGACTCGAACCCGCCGATGTACAGCCGTGACGCCGACGGCAACATCACCGGCATCACCCTCGACCTCGCCACCGCCGCCGCCGAACTGCTCGGACTCGAGATCTCCGTCGAGGCCAACTCCTTCGACGCCTCCATCCCGGGCCTGCAGTCGGGCAAGTACGACCTGAGCCTGTGGGCCACGGACGTCACCGAGGAGCGCAAGCAGATCATCGACCAGATCCCGATCGGCAAGGTCGGCTACCGGTTCCTCGGCTCCGCTTCGGACGAGCCGGTCGGCGACAGCATGGACCAGCTGTGCGGAAAGACGATCGCCGCGATCGCCGGGCAGACCACCGTGCCGCTCCTCGAAGTCGAATCGACCGACTGCGAGAGCGCCGGGAAGCCCGCGATCACCGTCACGACCTTCCCCGACCAGGCGTCGGCGATCCTCGCGGTCAAGTCGAACCGCGCCGACCTCGCCACCGTCAACAGCGTCTCGGGCGTCTACATCTCGGACAACGACACCGAACTGCAGCTCACCGGCCCGATCTTCAACCAGAAGTTCACCGGTATCGCCACCGCGAAGGGCAACGGTCTCGGCGAGGCGTTCGCCGCGGCCATGCAGGAACTCGTCGACAACGGCACCTACGCCGAGATCGTCGAGAGCTACGGTGCCGACTCGATGCTCCTCGACTCCGTCACCCTGAACCCGCCGGTCGAGTGAGATGAGCTCGAAACTCCTGCACGAGAGCGAGTTCGCTCGCGCCGTCGAGATCGAACGCACCCAGGGCACGGTGCCGGTTCGCCATCCCTGGCGGATCGTCTCCGGCGTCCTCGTGGGCCTGGTCGTGCTCGGCGCGATCGTCTCGGTCGCCCGCAACGAGGCGTTCCAGTGGGACGTCGTCGCCGAGTACTTCTTCAGCGGACGGATCCTGCACGGCCTGTGGCTGACGCTGTGGCTCACCGCCGTCTCGACCGTCCTGGCGTTCGTCGTCGGCACGATCCTCGCGGTGATGCGCATGTCGCACAACGCCGTCCTGCAGGCCGTCTCGTGGGCCTACGTGTGGTTGTTCCGGTCCATCCCGCTGCTCGTGCAGCTGCTGTTCTGGTTCAACATCGGCTACCTGTACCCGAAGATCTCGCTGGGCATCCCGTTCGGGCCGGAGTGGTTCTCCATCGAGACCTCCGACCTGATCGCCTCGTCCATGGTCGCGATCATCGGGCTGACCCTGCACGAGTCGGCCTACGCCGCCGAGATCATCCGCAGCGGCCTGCTCTCGGTGGACGCCGGGCAGACCGAGGCGGCCGAAGCGCTCGGCATGCCGCACGGCCGCATCCTGCGCCGCATCGTGCTGCCGCAGGCCATGCGGGTGATCCTGCCCCCGGCGGGCAGCCTGCTCATCTCCACGCTCAAAGCGACGTCGATGGTCAGCGTCATCGCCGTCACCGACCTGCTGTACGCGGCGCAACTGATCTACAACCAGAACTTCCTGGTCATCCCGCTGCTCATGGTCGTGACCATCTGGTACCTCATCCTCACCAGCCTGCTGTCCGTCGGCCAGCAGTTCGTCGAGAAGCGTTTCGCGCGAGGCACCACCCGCACGGCCACCAGCACCTCCCTCGGCACGGAAGCGGACATCTGATGACGGAGACCCAGATCGGCGCCGACACGCTCGACGCCGGAACAGACACCCGCGGCGTCTCGATCCGCAATCTGCGCAAGCGATTCGGTGACGGACCGTACGTCCTCGACGGCATCGACCTGGACATCGCCAAGGGCGAACTGGTGTGCCTGATCGGCCCGTCCGGCTCCGGCAAGAGCACGTTGCTGCGCTGCATCAACCTGCTCGAGAAACCGGACTCCGGGGTCGTCCGGGTCGGCGACATGCTCATGGGGCAGGAACTGCGCGACGGGAAACTGCACGCCCTGCGGCCCCGGCGGTACCGCGCGCAGCAGGCCCGCATCGGCATGATCTTCCAGCAGTTCAACCTGTTCCCACACCTGACGGTGCTCGAGAACGTCATCGAGGCACCGCAGGCCGTGCGCGGGCAGAGCAAGGCCGAGGCGGTCGAGAACGCCCGCCGCCTCATCGCGCGGGTCGGGCTCGCCGACCGGGAGAACGCCTACCCCCGGCAGCTCTCCGGCGGTCAGCAGCAGCGCATCGCCATCGCCCGGGCCCTGGCGATGGAACCGGACGTGCTGCTGTGCGACGAACCGACCAGCGCCCTCGACCCCGAACTCGTCGGGGAGGTCCTCGAGGTGCTGCGCGACCTCGCCGAGTCCGGCATGACGATGATCGTCGTCACCCACGAAATGGCGTTCGCCCGCGAGGTCGCCGACCGCGTGGTGTTCATGTCCGACGGCCGCATCGTCGAACAGGACACCCCCGACCGCATCTTCACGAATCCGCGCGAGGAACGCACCCGCAACTTCCTGCGCCGCGTCCTCTGATCCACCCCACACCCCTGGAGAACATCGTGTCCCGCACCATCTTCCGCTCCTTCGGCGTGCGCTCGGCCTCCCTGGCCGGCCTGGCCCTCGCTGCGACGGTCGGCCTGACGGCCTGCTCGTCGAGCGACTCCGACGCAGACGACGCCACCGCGGAGTCGGTTGCCACCGAGTACACCGTCGCCGTCCAGAGTGCCTGGCCCCCCATCGGTTTCCTCGAGGGAGAGGAACTGCAGGGTGTCGCGATCGACGTCGCCGCGGAACTCTCCGAGCGGCTGAACATCGACTTCACCTTCGAGAAGCCCGCTTTCGCCGACATGATCCCCGGCGTGCAGTCCGGCCGCTACGACTTCGGTCTGTGGAGCGCCGACGTGACGGCCGAGCGCATGCAGATCGTCGACCAGGTCTCCTGGATGAAGAGCGGCTACTACCTCGAGGCCCCTGCCGGATCGGCGATCCAGGCCGGCGACGACCTCACCGGCATCTGCGGCCTGACCGTCGCGCTCGTCCAGGGACAGACCACCCAGGTCACCCTCGAGGAGGTCTCGCAGAAGTGCGTCGCCGACGGCAAGGATCCGATCACACTGTCGACCTTCCCCGACCAGCCGAGCTCGGAGCTGGCCGTCAAGAGCGGTCGCGCCGACGTCGCCACCGTCGGGTCGCAGACCTTCGGCTACACCGAGTCGATCCGCCCCGGCGAGTGGATGCGCGTCTCCGCGCTGCTGAACCCCGTCTACAACGGCATGGTCTTCCCGGAGGGCTCCGACATCGCGCCGCAGATCGCCGACGCCGTCAACGAGCTCATCGCCGACGGCACCTACGCGGAGATCCTCGAGAAGTGGAACGTGTCCGACTCCGCGATCGAGCGCGCCGAGGTCGATCCGGAGATCTGACGGTCCGTGTGAGTCCTCCCTCGATCGGGTACCGCCTCCTGTGAACCCGATCGAGGGAGGCCCACCGTGCCGGAGAAGGACCAGTACCGCATGCAACACCCGGGGGAGCAGCATCCCGTTCCCCCGCTCGACCGGCAGCCCGAGATCCCCTATCCCGGGGCGACCGACGCACTGCTGTCCGCACCCGACCACGGGGAGGACAGCTACCGCGGCAGCGGACGCCTCGAGGGACGTCGCGCTCTGATCACCGGCGGGGACTCCGGCATCGGCCGGGCCGTGGCCGTCGCCTTCGCCCGTGAGGGCGCGGACGTCGTGCTCACCTACCTCGACGCCGAGGACGAGGACGCCCGCCGCACCGCCACCCTCGTCGAGGCCGCGGGCAGCCGGGTGGTGCTGGTGCCCGGCGACATCCGCGAGGAGGAGTTCTGCCGGCACCTCGTCGCCACCACCGTCTCCGAATTCGGCGGCATCGACATCCTCGTCAACAACGCCGCCTACCAGCATCTCGAACCCGGTGGGATCGCCGACATCACCACCGAGCAGTTCGACCGCGTGATGAAGACGAATCTCTATGCCCTGTTCTGGCTCTCGAAGTTCGCCGTCGCCGAGATGCGGCCGGGTTCGACGATCGTGAACACCACCTCGATCCAGGCGGTGAGCCCGTCACCCGGCCTGCTCGACTACGCGACCACCAAGGCCGGGATCGTCGACTTCACCAAGGGACTCGCCGCGGACGTCGCGAGCAAGGGCATCCGCGTCAATGCGGTTGCACCCGGACCGATCTGGACCCCCCTCATCCCCGCGACCATGCCGAAGGACGCCTACGCGCAGTTCGGCAGGGACACCCCGCTCGGCAGGCCGGGGCAGCCCTCCGAACTCGCCCCGGCCTACGTCTTCCTCGCTTCACAGGAATCGAGCTACATCACCGGCGAGACCATCGCCGTCACCGGTGGGGTGCCGTTCACCTGACCGGGCTCAGTCCGCGTCCCGCATGCCGAGCAGTTCCGACACCGTCACGAAGCGGTAGCCCTCGGCGCGCAGACCGTCGACGATCCCGGGGATCGCGGCCAGCGACGTCGCCCGCGAGGGGTACATGACGTGTAGCAGGACGATCGACCCCGGCCGTGTCTGCTCGAGCGCGGTCCGCACGATCGTGTCGGTGTCGACGGCCTCCGAATCCGGTTCGACGTCCCACATCACCGTGGTCCGGTCGTGGTCGGCGAGATATCGGGGCAGGGCGACGAGTTTCTTGCCGTAAGGCGGACGGAAAGTGATCTCGCCGTCGAAACCGGCCGCCCGGATCGCGGCGTCCGTGTGTTCGATCTCCTCGGCCACCGTACCGCCACCGACGAAGATCATCCGCCGGTGCGACGCGGTGTGGTTGCTGAGCTCGTGCCCGGCCTCGACCATGGCCCGGCCGAGCTCCGGCCGCTCCTCGAGCTCCCTGCCGGTGACGTAGAAGGTGACCGGGACGTCGGCGTCCTCGAGGGTCTGCAGTACCTCCGGGGTGAGGCCGCTGGGTCCGTCGTCGAGGGTCAGTGCGACCACCTTCTCGGTCGTGTCCACGCGATCGACCAGCCCCCCGAACAACTGGAAGGTTCGGGAGCTCATGAGCCGGTAGCCCCCGAGAGCGGCGACGGTCAGCACCACCAGCACGACGGCGACGGGCACGAGGATTCTTCGACGGGAAGCCATTCGGCCATGGTGCCTCATCCCGGAGGCCGCCGGTCACCGCACCGTCCGGCCCCGTAGGAGACCGACCGCGACGTCGAGGACGAGGAAGGCGAGCAGGCTCAGCCCCAGCAACGGAACGAACCAGCCGACGACCGCCGCCACGGCCGCAATCGCAAACACTGCCGCCGGCGGGGCCTGCCGCCACGCGCCGCGTACCGGAGGACGACCCACCCGGGAACCCCCGCGGGTCGGGCGCCGCTGCCACCACATCCGGTAACCGCCCACGATCACCACGCCCGACGCGAGTGCGAGAGCGAGCAACACGAGCTGGCTGGGCAGACCGAACAGGATGCCCATGTGCAGGGAGATGCCCCAGGCGGTGAGTTTGGCGGCCAACGGCCAGTCGGCGAAACGGTTCACGTCGGTCACCGCCTTCGAGGCCGGATCCACCGCGACCGCATCGGTGACGAACGCCCACGGCTGTCGTGTCTCGGTGATCGTGATCGCCGTGTGGTCCGTCGACGGGATGCTCATCTCGACCCGGCCGCGGACCTCGTTCTCCGCGGCGACCGCGAGGGCGGCGTCCAGGGCGTCGATGGTGCGGTCGAGTACCTGCACGTCACCGGTGGTGCCGGTGTGACCGCCGTGCCCCTCGTGCCCACCTGCGGCCGACGTCGCGGACGAGTCGAGGGCGGAATCGGTGACGGGAGTGGCCCAGTTCAGCGCGGCCCGTAGCTCTCCGATGTTCGCGCCGGTGTACTTCGACCAGCTGAGCCCCGTGGCGGAGAGGAAGATCAGCCCGACGAGGAGCCACATGCCGACGGCGCCGTGCCGGCTCAGGGTGCGGGCACGGCCCCGCGCCGTGCGGTCCACCGTGAACAGTCGCGGGGTTTCCCGGTTCCGGGTGCGCTGGGTACGGTGCCGCCGCACCCACAGGTACACGCCACCGAGGGCGATCACCCACAGCCAGGACGCGGCGAGTTCGCTGTAGATGCGGCCGGGTTCACCGAGATGCAGGTGCCGGTGCAGCTGGGAGATCCAGGTACGCACCGGCAGTGCGCCGGCGCTGCCGTAGACGGTGGTCTCCCCGACGGGAGCCGCGGTGGTGGGGTCGACGAACACCGCGGTGCGTTCGGATTCACCCAGCGAGGGATCGGTGAACAGCACGCGGGTGGTCTCGCCGAGTTCGGCGGCCGGTCGCACCGCCGAGACGGTCAGATCCGGCCGGGCCAGTTGCGCCGCCCGGATCTGGAGCGACAGGGGGAGAGGCGGACCCGAGGGGTCGGCGTGCAGGTAGTCGCGGTAGATCACCTGCTCGAGGGTGGGTGCGATCGCGTAGAGACCGCCGCTGATCGTCGCGATCAACAGGAAGGGCGCCACCAGGATTCCGGCGTAGAAGTGCAGCCGCATGATCAGCGCACGCAGGTCGCGCCGGGGGGAGGAACTCCCGGTCGGGGTTGCGGCCGCGTCGGATGCGTCGCGGGCGAGTTCGGGTACGGACATGACTGTGTCTCGATTCGTCGTGGGACGACAACCGATCCGCGCACCGGCGAGCCGACGGGCGTCGGACACTGGGAGCCGGGGTCACGGCGAACGGTGCCGTCGTGCGAAGGGCGGGCAGCCGCGATCGGCGCCGCGCCGAGGACGTCATGTCTCGGCCCACCGGGGGTCGAGACGTGACCGAAGGAGATCGCGCTCACCGCACGGTGATTCGGGCCCCGGAATTGCGCCGGTACGAGGCAAGGGGGCCGGTGGGGTGCGCGATCAGGCGGTGACGGGTGGGGCGCGTGTCCCGGCGGTGGCGACGGCCAGCAGCCACGGCTGCAGCGTCGCGCGATGGATCGGTGTCGGCGACCAGCCGGCGACCTCCACCGCGGGAGCGGAGAAGACGAAGAGAACGATGCGGGTGAACGCCGCGAGCACGTGCAGGCAGGCGCGTTCGACGCCGCGCACCACCCCCGCCGACGCGACGATCGCGGCGAGGTGGGCGCCGAGCATCGCGGGGGAGAGCGTCACGTCGTGCGAGGCGCCGCCGACGAGCGACAGTGTGATGTGCCCGGCCAGTTGACCCGACGCCAGCGCGGCGAGCAGGAACGGCCAGTTCCGGTCGCGCACGGTGAAGGAGGACACCACGGCGCCGACGCCGGCGCACACGGCCAGCAGCAGCACCACGGCGGACTGGCTCGGCGGCATACCGCCACCGGCCATCCCGTGGGCGGCGATGCCGACCGCTCCGGACAACGAACCCACGGCGGCGCCACGCACCTGCGCGAGTATCGTCGTCCGTGAGTCCACCCGGTGAGAATACCGTTGCCGCCCCGCGCGACTCGCACCCGCTCGGGCCGACGGCCCCGTAACTTCTGTTACGCGAGTTCCGTCGGACGGACTTCGGGTGGGGTGGGGAAGACGCAGTCGCCGCACACCCCACCGGCCGGTGTCCGGTAGAACAGGCAGCAGCTCCGGCGGCGTCCGGTCCGCGGATCGACGGCGTCGGCGAGCCTCGGATCGGACAGCAGTGCGGCGACGTGAGGTTCCGCCTCGGGGCCGATCATCCGGCCGGCCCCGATCAACGCCGACGCGGTGTTGCCCCACAATGGTCCGGCGGCGACCACCTCGCTCCACGCCTCGACGAGCGGTTCGATCTGAAAGTCGAGCAGTTCGGTCGCGGTGTCCCCGAACTCCGGGTCCGCGAGATGCAACCGCACTCCGGAGTCGTCGCGCCACAGCAACTCATCCGGGTCCAGGCGGACACAGCGACCGGCGTCGGCGAGGGAACCCACCGTCACCGACCACAACCGGGCCACGTACCCGAAGAACCAGGTCGACGCTGCCACCCGCGCTTCGGTGACGCCCATCCGCTCGGCGGTGGCGGCCACCAGCGCGTCGCGCACGGCGGGATCGCGCAGCGCGGAGGTCGGTCGCCAGGTGTCGTCGACGGCGCCGGTGCCCACCCGGAAGAACGCGCTCCGCGCCGCAATGCGGTCGAGTGTCTCGTCGGCCTCGGGCACGGCCCTCCTTCACGGTCGAGGCGTGGCCACCCGGCTCCACCGCCCTTCTGCGGCATCGTATTCGACCAACCCCATACGCTCGAACTCGTCGAGCCAGCCCCGCATCGGCCACCAGCCCCACCGGCGCTGGAACAGCACTGCATTGGTGAGGATGTCGTCGAGGTGCTCGACGGGCGGGTTCGACACCGGATGGTGCTGGTGGAAGGCGTGCGCGCCACCCACCCAGGCCATCGGCACCCCGGTCTGCGCGGCCTTCTGCCCGAAGTCGGTGTCCTCGCCGCCGTAGCCCTGGTAGCCCGTGTGGAACCCGCCGATTCGGTCCCATACGATCGTACGGGCAGCGAACGACAGCGACCAGAACAACTCGTGTGCGTCGTTCACCGTGATCTCCCCGTCGGGCGGGAACGGCCGTGCCGGATGCGGATCGATCATCTCGCGCAACCGGGCGAGGTCGTAGCCCTCCGGCCCGGGTTCGCGCAGGTAGGTGACGGGGCCGTTGAGCAGGGCAGCCGGACACCGGTCGGCCGCCCCGACGTACCGCTCGAGCAGATCGGGCGCCGGAATGCAGTCGACGTCGAGGAACACGAGCAGATCCGAGGCGGCCGTACGAGCGCCCAGATTGCGGGCTTCCCCGACCGGCAGCCGTCCCGAACCGACCTCCATGGGCACCACCCGCGCCGACGACCCGGTGGCCGCGACCGTCTCGGCGACGTCCGGATCCCCCATCGCCACGACGATGTGCTCGTCGGGAACACGGGTGCTGCGGGCGAGACCGTCGAGCTGACGCCGCAGGTGCGTGCTGCGACCGGCCACAACGGTGATCACCGCGACGGTCACGGTGTCCCCGCGAGCCCGTCCAGGACAGCAGCGGCGCGGGCCGCGGCACCGTCGACCTGCCAGCGCTTCCACTCCACCGGATCGAGTGCACGTGCCCGCTCGATCAGCTCGGGCCACCCCGCCGGATCCGGCCACCCGGTGAGACCGACCACCAGCCCGGCGCCGTCGAGAGCCGTTGCGGTGGCGTGCTGTTCGTCGAACGGACGCTCTTCGGCGATCACCACGGCCGGACGTGCGGCGGCGGCGATGTCGGCGACGGTGTTCTGCCCCGCATGGCCGATCACCACGTCGGCGTCGACGAGCGCCGGCCACGGGTCGGCGGTCCACGGCCCACCCGCCACACCGAGTCCCCGCCACTCGTACTGCGGGAACCGCTCACCGAGCTCCTGCAGGTCGCGGACGGTGAACGACGACCCGCCGCTGCCACTGGCGACCAGCACCCGCGGCCGGTCGCGCGGGGTGCGATCGGGTGCGGGCCGGCCGTCGAACCGGCTGATGCCCCCGACCCAGGAGGTGCGATCGGCGTAGCGGTGCAGGCACACCGGGTCGTAGACCTCCCGCGACCACGGGGCGATCAGATGATCGGCCACCGAATACGCGAGCGTGTGCGGGGTGTCGGTGCGCGCACCCGGCATCGCGAGCACCACCACCGGGATGCCGTACAACCGGGCGAGCAGCGTGACCTCCACGGACACGTCCACCACCAGCAGACGCGGTCGTGTCGCGGCGATCCACGAACCCAGCACGTGCATGCGCTCGCGCAGACCGTCGTCGTGCACCGGAACCCAGTGCAGCACATCGTGGGCGGTCGGGTCCTGGGCGGACTCGACGGCCCGGTCGTCGCGGGGCAACTCCACCACGTCGTCGAAGACACCCGCGGACTCGCCCAGAGGAGCGGACGACAGGGCGGTGACGGGGGAGTCGAGGTGCGCACAGATGCTCGCCGCGCGGGTGCGATGCCCGTGACCGTGATGGTGAATGTAATAGCCGATCACGTGGCCTCCGCCAACTGCCGGTACAGACGGACGTAGGCGTCGACCATCGTGCGCTCCGAACACCGGTGCTCCGCACGCGCACGGGCATCGGCCCGCGACAGGGCGGTGGCGTGCGGGACAGCCGCGGCGAGAGCGTCGACGTCGTCCGGGGCGACGAGACACCCGCTCGTGTCGTCGACGACCTCGGGAATTCCCCCGCGGGCGAACGCGACGACCGGGGTGCCGCACGCCAGCGACTCCGCCACGACGAGCCCGTACGGCTCGTCCCACTGCGGGGTGACGAGCGACGCCGCGGAACGGCCCACGGCTGCAGCGAGATCGGCCTGAGGCAGGTGACCGAGATAGGTGACGTCGGGGCCGAGGAACGGTTCGACGTGCTCGGTGAAGTACACGCGGTCGCTGATCGGCCCGGCGATCCGCAACCGGCGCCCGGCCCGGCGCGCGGCGCGGATCGCCAGGTGCGTACCCTTCTCCGGGACCAGCCGGCCGAACCAGATCAGGTCGTCGCCACCCGGCCCGACCGGCCACGCCTCGAGGTCGACGCCGTTGGGCACCACCGAGACCGGGCCGGGCGTCGCGTGCTCCCACGCCTGCGCGGTGTGGCGGCTCACCGCCACGAAGGTGCTCGGACACCCACCGGGGGTCGTCATCGCCGACTCGAGCCAGGGGGTCGGCGGGGTGTGCAGCGTGCACAGCAACGGCGTGCGCAGCATCCGCGCCATCGCGACGGGCAGATAGTGCAGGCTGTGGTTGTGCACCACGTCGAACCGGTCGGCGGACGGCCCTGCGAGATCGAGCATCAGCGACAGGTAGGCGTGGTGGTCGCCGAGGAACCCGGCGGAAGGCATCGACACGTCACGCTGTGCGAGATCGCTGACCTCGAACGACGGCACCTCCAGGAAGGAGGCCGGCAGGTCGGGATCCGAACCGGGCGCTGCGAACAACGTCACGTCGTGTCCCGCCTCGCCGAGCGCGTGCGCGAGATGCCACACGTGCGCTTCGAGCCCACCGGCGAACGGCTGACGGATCGGATACCGGTTGGAGGCGATGAGAGCGATGCGCAGGGGCGTCACCGCGCGCTCCTGGCGGCGACGGCCCGTAGGTAGATCTCGCGGTGTGCGTGGGCGAGCGACCGCTGTTCCTCCGTGCGATCGGACCAGTCGGCACGCGGAAAGCTACTGCTGTAGTACAACTCCCGGATCTCCTGTGCGAGGGAATCGGAGTCGAATGTCGTCTCGTCGTAGGTGTAGACGCCGCATGGCCGCTGCTCCCCGTAGAAACCGCAACTCGGTACCACCACGGCGGTACCCAGATCGAAACACGCCTCGAGCCAACCGGAATGGGTGCCGAACCGGTAGGGGAGCACCGACACCGACAGGCTCGACAGGTACTGCCACAGCTCGTCGTCGGCGAAGTAGGGATGCACCCGCACCTCGACCGACGGCAGCTCGCCGTACCGCAGGATGCGTTCCCCGGCCTCCGGGTTGTACCAGTACGTGTTGCCGCGGTCGAAGATCTCGTCGTGCACGTCGATCTGCAGCACCGCGCCGGGCAGGGACCGCACGGTGTCGGCGAGGGTGTGGAGCACCGGGAACAGGTCCATGTTGGCCCGCAGACTCTTGGCGTGCACGCCCACGACGAACGGGCCGTCGTCCTCCCGCGGCCGCTCGATCCAGTGCTGTTCGACGACGTGCGGGTGCGGCAGCACCGTCGCCTCCCGGCCCCAGCGCCGGCGGATCTCCGCGGCCGCGCCGGGCGTGAGTGTGATCAGCTCGTCCGCGGCGGGGATCAGCACGTCGAGTTGCTTGTCGTGCTCGCCGGGCTCCACGTGGTGGGGGTTGCGCAGGTCGTGCACCGTGTACACGAGTGGCTTACCGTGCTCGGCGAGTTCGGCGACGACGTCCTGCAGCTTCTCGGCGCCGACGGCGTCGAATCCGAAATGGATGTGGAAGACGTCGAGTTCGGTGTGGTGGTCGCTCACCCAGCCGGGTTCGAGCATGAGCGGTGGCCACCAGCCGCCGGGTACCTTGCGGCCGTCCGCCGGTACCGGGTCGCTCAGACGGATCACGTCGTCGCCCTCCGGGTGTGCGAGATGCCGGACGTAGACGTGCGACGCAGGCACGGACGCGACACGAATCACCACGAGAACCCTCTTCCCCCAAGTCACCGGACGTAGTCGGGCGCATACCCGGCGACCGCGGGGCTCACACGTCGCTGCCCGACCCGTCCGATCTTCACTAGGGTGGCGGGGGACAACGACCATCGAGCGAAAGGATCGGCATGGGTGTCAGCTTGGCCAAGGGCGGCAACGTCTCGCTGTCGAAGGAGGCCCCGAACCTGACGGCGGTGAGCGTGGGCCTCGGCTGGGACGTGCGCGCGACGACCGGCGTGGACTTCGACCTCGACGCCAGCGCGTTGATGACCGGCGAGAACGGCAAGGTCCTGTCCGATCAGCACTTCGTCTTCTACAACAACCTGCGTTCGCCGGACGGCTCCGTCGAGCACACCGGCGACAACCTCACCGGTGAGGGCGACGGCGACGACGAGACCATCAACGTCGATCTCACGGCGGTGCCGGCGGAGGTCAAGTCGATCGTCTTCCCGGTGTCGATCCATGACGCCGACGCCCGCGGACAGTCGTTCGGGCAGGTCCGCAATGCCTTCATCCGTGTCGTCGACCGCTCGAACGACCGCGAGCTGGCCCGTTACGACCTCACCGAGGACGCCTCCACCGAGACCGCGATGGTCTTCGGCGAGCTGTACCGCTACAACGGCGAGTGGAAGTTCCGGGCCATCGGGCAGGGCTACGCGTCGGGCCTGGCCGGGATCGCGCGGGACTACGGCGTCAACGTCGGCTGAGGCTCACAACCCTTCCGAAACGTTCACAACCCCGGTGGTCGACCACCGGGGTTGTGAACGTCATGTACGGGTTGAGAGCCCCTCAGCGGACGAGCTTCCACTTCTTGTCGTGCCGGTAGAAGGCCGAGCGCTTGAGGGCCCGCGGGTTCGTCACCCCGTCGCGGGTGACCACCGCCGCAGGAGAGCCCAGCTGGATCGCCCGGCCGCTCAACCACTTGTAGCCCCCGAACCAGCGGGGCCGGTCCACCGCGGCCCGCAGGCCCGGCATCGCCGGGGTGGGCTCGACGCGGACGCCGGGCACCGTACCGGAGAACAACCGGGTGTCGTCGACGTAGGCCTCACCGACGAGGGCGGTGTCGTCGCCCGCCCCGCACACCAGGGCCCGGCCGACCAGCGCGATCCCTGCGTCGTCGCGGATGAGCGGCAGCGGCTTCGCGACCCCCTGGAGGGCGACGGTGGCGGCCTTCGAACCGGTCCGCAGCCCGTACGCCTCGGTGGCGGGGGTGCGCTTCTCCGGCACGTACGCGACCTCGAGGTCGAGCCGCTCGGTGCGCATGAGCCGGGTGACGGTCGCGGCGAAGGCGGCGTCGTCGCCGACGACGATCAGCCGGGGGTCCTCCACCGACTCGAGGTGCGCGAAGACGTCCTCGAAATCGTCCTTCTCGGGGAGCGCGGGTGCCGAGAGCGCGGTCACGGGCGTCAACGCCAACGGCAATGGCACATCACCGCATCTGAGCACTACCGGGGTCAACGGTTCTCCTCGAGGGGGTCGGGTTCGTCGGGCTCTCGGCTGGGTCCACTCTAATGGGAAGGCCTCGGCCCGGGCGCTCGGCGACCCGCTTCGCGAGTCCCGCTTCCCGGCCGTTTCCGCCATGCCGTCGCTCGCAGCTGCGGGATGGTGGACTACACTGTGGTCCCGGCTGCTGCCCGGCTGGGCAGGACCCTGCAGGCGAGACCGCCCGCACGTAGACACCTGCCTGAGGAGAGCGCGACATGCCGGCAATCGTCCTGATCGGAGCCCAGTGGGGCGACGAGGGCAAGGGCAAAGCTACCGATCTACTCGGCGGACGTCTCCAGTGGGTCGTGCGCTACCAGGGTGGCAACAACGCGGGGCACACCGTGGTGCTGCCCAACGGCGACAAGTTCGCCCTGCACCTGATCCCTTCGGGCATCCTCACGCCCGGCGTCAACAACGTCATCGGCAATGGCGTCGTCGTGGATCCGGGTGTGCTGCTCACCGAGCTCGAAGGTCTCGAGAAGCGTGACGTCGACACGTCCCGCCTGCTGCTCTCGGCCGATGCGCACCTGATCATGCCGTACCACGTGGCCATCGACAAGGTCACCGAACGCTTCCTCGGCAAGAAGAAGATCGGCACCACCGGACGCGGCATCGGTCCCTGCTACCAGGACAAGATCGCCCGCGTCGGCGTGCGCGTCGCCGACGTGCTCGACGAGAAGATCCTCACCCAGAAGGTCGAGGCGGCACTGGAGTTCAAGAACCAGGTGCTCGTCAAGATCTACAACCGCAAGGCGCTCGACCCGCAACAGGTCGTCGACGAGGTGCTCACCCAGGCCGAGAGCTTCAAGCACCGCATCACCGACACCCGCCTCGAGCTGAACAAGGCGCTCGAGCGCGGCGACACGATCCTGCTCGAGGGTTCGCAGGGCACGCTGCTCGACGTCGACCACGGCACCTACCCGTACGTGACCTCGTCCAACCCCACCGCGGGTGGCGCGGCCGTCGGTTCGGGCATCGGCCCCGCCAAGATCACCACGGTGCTGGGCATCCTCAAGGCCTACACCACCCGCGTCGGCTCCGGCCCGTTCCCGACCGAGCTGTTCGACGACCACGGCGCCTACCTGGCCAAGCAGGGCGGTGAGGTCGGTGTGACCACCGGCCGTGCCCGCCGCACCGGCTGGTTCGACGCGGTCATCGCCCGTTACGCGACCCGCGTCAACGGCATCACCGACTACTTCCTCACCAAGCTCGACGTCCTCTCGGGCCTCGACACGGTGCCGATCTGCGTGGGCTACGAGATCGACGGTGTCCGCTACGACGAGATGCCGATGACGCAGACCGAGGTCCATCACGCCAAGCCGATCTACGAGGAGATGCCCGGCTGGTGGGAGGACATCTCCCACGCCCGCACCTTCGAGGAGCTGCCGAAGAACGCGCAGGACTACGTGCTGCGCCTCGAGGAGCTCTCCGGCGCGTACATCTCGTGCATCGGTGTCGGCCCGGGCCGCGACGAGACGATCGTCCGCCGCGACGTCATCCGCTGACGCGACCGTCCCGGCCGGGCCCCGTCCGAGGTACGTGATACTGGACCGGTGATCACACGTGCGATCGGGGCCGGGTCGCTCGTCCGCGATCTCGGCAACTGGCAGGACACCGGCGACAGCCGGCCGGCCTACCGGGCCCTCGCCGATTCCATCCGGCTGCTCGTACACGACGGTCGGGTGCCGCTCGGCGTGGCCCTGCCGAGCGAGCGGGAACTCGCGGCGGCCCTGTCGCTGAGCCGCACCACGGTCAGCGCCGCCTACGCGGCCCTGCGTGAGGACGGCTATCTGCGCAGCCGGCAAGGGGCCCGCAGCACCGTCGCGGTGCCCGCCCGCACCGGCTCCGACCCGGTGCGTCCGCGCACCCCCGCCGGGGCCGTGATCGACCTGAGCAACGCCTCGCTGCCCGCGCCGGCCGCCGAGATCGAGGCGGCCTACGCGGCGGCGCTGGGGTCGATGTCGGGTTATCTCGTCTCGCACGGCATGGAACCGATCGGCATCGGGGTTCTGCGCGAGGTGATCGCCCGCCGCTACCGCGAGCGCGGCCTGCCCACCACACCCGACCAGATCATGGTCACCTCCGGCGCGCAGCACGCGATGCGGTTGCTGCTCGGGGTGCTCACCGATCCCGGTGACCGTGTCGTCGTCGACCACCCCACCTATCCCAACGCCCTCGAGGCGATCCGCCGGCACGGTGTGCGGCCGGTGCCGGTGCCGGTGCGTCCGGAGAGCGGCCCGCACGGCGGATGGGATCTCGACGGCCTCGAGAGCGCCGTGCGGCAGACCGCCGCGCGCACCGCCTTCCTCGTCCCCGACTTCCACAACCCCACCGGCCTGTGCCTGGACGAGGACGGCCGGCGGGAACTGAACCGCATCATGCGCGAGACCCGCACGACCCTCGTCGTCGACGAGACGATGGTGGACCTGTGGCTCGACGCGCCGCCCCCACCGCCGGTCGCGGCCACCGCCGGGGGCGGGTCGGTGGTCACTGTCGGATCGACCGGCAAGTCGCTGTGGGGTGGGCTGCGGGTGGGCTGGATCCGCGCCGACCGCGACATGATCGTCCGGCTCGCCGGGGCCCGCACCGCCGTCGACCTCGGTACCCCGGTGATGGAGCAGCTCGCCGTCGCGCACCTGCTCTCCGACGTCGAGGATCTGCTCGAGGACCGCCGCGAACAGCTGCGCATCCGGCGTCGGGCCCTGTGCGACGCCCTCGACGCGCGGCTGCCCGACTGGGAGTACACCCGCGGGCAGGGCGGCATGTCGTTGTGGGCGCGTATGCCCGAGGCGGTGTCCACCGCGCTCGCCGCGGCGGCGCCCTCGCACGGGGTGCTGCTCGCCGCGGGACCGCGGTTCGGTGTGCAGGGCGCCTTCGAACGGTTCGTGCGCCTGCCCTATACCCAGGACGTCGACAGGTTCGACGACGCCGTCGCCGCGATGGCCGGTGCCTACGCGCAGGTGGCGTCGGGGCGCGGGGCCGACACGGCGGGGCTCGTCGTCTGAGCGGCTACTGCCCGGCGGCCTTCGGTGTGGTTGTGCCGCAGTAGGTATCGGCGAGCTCCCGCAGCGAGGCCGAGACCTCGGCGGGACGTTCGAGCGGTCCGCAGTGCCCGCTGTCGAAGGTGCGCAGTTCGAGCAGGTTCGGCAACCGCTCGGCGATCCACTCCGACCGGCTCGGCGGGGAGATCCGGTCGTAGCGGCCCGCGATGACCATCGTCGGCGCGGTGATCTTCGAGGGGTCGACGGTGTGGACCATGTTGACCAGCAGGTTCCCGTAACCGCCGCGGCCGCGCGTGGAGGTGCCCGCGAGCATCCGGTCCACCTCGGCGGTCACCGCGGGATCGGCGCCGGGGCCGACCGCGACGCGGGTCAGCAGCTGACGGCGCAGCGGCAGGTGCTTCGGCAGCGGCATCCGGGCCAGGGGAGCGACGGTCTGCGCGGTGCGCCGCCGCAACGGGATCAGACGCTCCGGGCCGCGCAGGAAGCGCAGGTGGTCGAGGATCTCACCGGGAGTGGTGTTGACCAGCGCCACCGCGGCGATGCGGGAGTCGATGTCCTGCGGGTACCGCTCGGCCCAGGACATCACCGCGATGCCGCCCATGGAGTGACCGGCGACCACGGCGGGCCGGCCGTCCGGCACCGCCGTGCACAGCACCGCGTGCAGGTCGTCGGCGAGATGGTCGAAGGTGTAGGCGCGGGCCGGGGCGGCCTGGCTGCGGCCGTGCCCGCGGTGGTCGAAGGCGATGACCCGGTGGTCGCCGGCGAGGTCGAAGATCTGGTTCCGCCAGAACGCCAGCCTGCACAGGATGCCGTGCGACAGCACGATCACGGGGGCGTCGACGGGCCCGTAGGCCTCGGTGTGGATCCGGGTCCCGTCCTTGCTCCGGACCTCGATGATCTCCGGTCGCGGCCCGCGGGCCACGGCCCGGGTGTACGCCGCTTCCGCGGTCGACCGGTGGATCGAAGCTCCTACGCCAACGCTCATGGAGTACTGATTAACACAGCCGTCACCCCCGATGTGTGAATCAGGTCACAAAACGGGACCGGCTGTATACGACCGAGCCCGGCGCCGTCCGCAACGGGACGGTGCCGGGCTCGGCAGGGCATCGGACCGGGATCAGACCCACAGCGTGTCGATGTCGGTGGGCTCGGCGGCCGGTCCCGACGGGGTGCCGGCGGGGGTGCGCGAGAAGCGCGGCGCCGGGGCGTGCTGGACGATGCCGTCGATCTCGATCAGCGAGCCGCGGGCGGCGATGTGCTCGTTCTTCTCCGCCTCGGCCCAGGTGAGGACCGGAGAGACGCAGGCGTCGGTGCCGAGGAAGATCTCGGTCCACTCGTCGCGGGTCTTCGTCAGGAACTTCTCGGTGAAGATCTTCTTCAGTTCCGCCCAGCGGGAGGTGTCGAGCTGGTGCGGCAGCTCCTCGGCGTCGAGCTCGAGGCCCTTCAGCAGCAGCGCGTAGAACTGCGGCTCGATGGCGCCGACGGCCATGTACTTGCCGTCCTTGGTCTCGTAGACCTCGTAGAAGGGGGCGCCGGTGTCGAGCATGTTCACGCCGCGCTCGTCCGACCACGCGCCGCGGCCGCGGAAGGCCCACATCATGTGCGAGAGGGCGAGGGCACCGTCGACCATCGCCGCGTCGACGACCTGGCCCTTGCCGGAGGTCTGACGCTCGACGAGGGCGGAGAGGATGCCGAACACGAGGAACATCGAGCCGCCACCGAAGTCGCCGACCATGTTCAGCGGCGGCACCGGGCGCTCGCCCTGGCGACCGATGGCGTGCAGGACGCCGGTGAGGGAGATGTAGTTGATGTCGTGGCCGGCGGCGTTGGCGAGCGGACCCTCCTGGCCCCAGCCGGTCATGCGGCCGTAGACGAGGCGCGGGTTGCGTTCGAGCACCACGTCGGGGCCGAGACCGAGGCGCTCGGTGACGCCGGGGCGGAAGCCCTCGATGAGCACGTCGGCGCGCTCGAGCAGGCTCAGGATCTTCTCGACGTCGGCCGGATCCTTGAGGTTGGCCTCGACGACGCGGCGGTTGCGCTGAATGGGGTCTCGCTGTCCCTCGGCGGGAATCTCACCGGGACGCTGCACGATGACGACGTCTGCGCCGAGATCGGCGAGCAGGGTCGCGGCGTGCGGGCCGGGACCGAGCCCCTTGAACTCCACGACGCGGATACCCGCGAGCGGACCCTTCTTCTCAACAGCTTCAGCGGACACTCGACGAACCTCACTCCGATGCGTAGGGACTGTCGTACCGGAGAGTACCTTAGCGAGCGTTCAGAATATGAGCATGGTCACCCGGAACGGGATCACGACTCGTAGAGGTCCGCCTCGCTCAGGCCCGTCGCCTCGAAGGCCTCCTCGAGGGTCGTGTGCCGCACCACCGTGACCACCTGGTCGTCGACCACACGGAAGGCGATCGCCTCGTCGCGCGGCGCCGGCTCCGACGCCCAGGTCGCGCGTTCCTCCACCACGACGACCCCGTGGTGTACGAACATCCGGCCGGGCTCGAGGGTGACGCCCGCGGTGGTGGCCCATTCCCGCAGTTCGTCGAGCCCCTGGTCGGGATCGTCGTCCCCGGTGGGCAGCACGATGTCGTCGCTCGACAGTTGCACGAGGGTGTCGATGTCGTTGCTGTTGACGGCGTCGTGCCAGGCCAGAACCGTTGCGATCTCCGAAGTGCTCATGATCGAGAGCGTAGCCTGTCGCGGCGCCGGAAGGCGGCCGCGAATCCGGCGAATCCACTGCGCGCCCGCACCGTCCGGAGCACAGTGGAGACATGACGATCACCGGCCAACTCGTGAGTTTCGTTCCGAGCACCGACCTCGACGTCTCGGAGATGTTCTACGTCGACACCCTCCGCTTCCGGAAACTCTCCCGCGACCCGTTCGCTCTCGTGATCGACGGCGGCGACGGCGCCCCCATCCGGATCACGCTGGTGCAGTCACGGGAGGAGACCGGGTACACGGCGCTGGGCTGGCGGGTGACCGATCTGGACGGCACCGTCGAACGGCTCCGCGAACACGGTGTGGAGTTCATCCGCTACAAGGGTATGGACCAGGACGACCACGACGCGTGGTCCGCCCCGGACGGCATGCGGGTCGCGTGGTTCCGCGACCCGCACGGCAACGTCCTCGCCCTCCTCGAAGAGCGTGGCTGACGGATCTCAGCTGCAGCCGCTGGTGTTCCCGCACGACGGGCACGCGTGGCACGATCCCGCTCGCTGCATCTTCACGCCGCACTGCATGCAGTACGGCGCATCCGGATTCGACGGTGACGGTGCCGCCAGACCCCCGGGCTGCGGGGTGGTCTCCGACGGATCGGGTTCCCGCGCCGGGCTGCTCGAATAGGGCGTCAGTGTCGGCCCGTCCGGCCCGCTCCGCTCCGCGACGGTGAGGATCCCCAGTTCGGCCCGCTCGCTCGGTTCGAGATAGTCCACGGCCAGCCGTCGGAAGATGTAGTCCAGGATCGAGGTGGCGATCCGCAGGTCCGGATCGTCGGTGATGCCCGCCGGTTCGAATCGTGTGCTGGTGAACGCCCGCACGAAGGTGCGCAGCGGAACCCCGTACTGCAGGCCGTAACTCACCGACATCGAGAACGCGTCCATGATCCCGGCCAGCGTGGAGCCCTGCTTCGACACGCGCAGGAACATCTCGCCCGGGCGCCCGTCGTCGTACTCGCCGATGGTGACGAAACCCTTGCAGTCGGCGACCCGGAACTCGAAGGTCCGCGAGCGGCGGGTGCGGGGGAGACGTTCCCGGCGCGGACCGGCCGGAACCGGCACCGGGGCCGCCGCGGACGCTCTCGACGAGGTCGACAGCGGCTGCCCGACCTTGCAGTTGTCCCGGTAGACGGCAAGGGCTTTCACGCCGAGCCGCCACGCGTCGACGTACAGGTCGGCGATGTCGTCGACGGTCGCCGATTCGGGCAGGTTCACCGTCTTGGAGATCGCTCCCGACAGGAACGGCTGCACCGCCGCCATCATCGCCACGTGCCCGCGCGGCGAGATGACGTTGTCGCCCATGGACGTCGCGAACACCGGCATGTGCTCGTCGCGCAGATGCGGCGCGCCGGCGAGGTCGTGGTACAGGTCGAGATGCGCGACGATGTCGGCGACCTGCGCCGGACCGTAACCCAGACGAGAAAGTGCCCGCGGCACAATACGATTGACGATGGTGAGGGTGCCGCCACCGACGAGCTTCTTCGTCTTCACCAGCCCCAGATCGGGTTCGATGCCGGTGGTGTCGCAGTCCATCGCGAGACCGATCGTGCCGGTCGGGGCGAGCACGCTGACCTGACTGTTGCGCACCCCGGACTCGGTGCCGTCGGCGACCGCCCGATCCCAGGCCTGTCGCGCGGCGGTGAGGATCGCGGGTGGGGCGAGGGAGGCGTCGACGTCGTCGAGCGCCCCGCGGTGCTTGCCGAGCACCACGAGCATCGCCTCCCGATTCTCGTCGTAGCCGTCGAACGGGCCGAGGCGCCGCGCCAGATACGCGGAGACGGCGTAGGCGTGCCCGGTCATCAGTGCGGTGATCGCCGCCGCCGTCGCACGCCCGGCGTCGCTGTCGTAGGGAAGACCCGAGGCCATCAGCAGCGCACCGAGATTCGCGTAGCCCAGGCCCAGCTGCCGGAACCGCCGCGAGGTCTCGGCGATCCGCTCGGTGGGGTAGTCGGCGCGGCCGACGAGGATCTCCTGCGCGGTGAGCATCACGGCCACCGCGTGCCGGAAGGCGTCGACGTCGAAGGTGCCGTCCTCCCGCAGGAAGGCGAGCAGGTTCAGGCTCGCGAGATTGCACGCCGAATCGTCGAGGTGCATGTACTCCGAGCACGGATTCGACGCGTTGATCCGCCCCGCCGCCGGAGCGGTGTGCCAGGCGTTGATGGTGGTGTCGTACTGGACCCCGGGATCGGCGCACTCCCAGGTGGCAGCGGCGATGCGCTGCAACAACTCCCGCGCCCGCACCGGCCGCACGATCTCGCCGGTGGTCACCGCACGCAACGGCCATTCGGCGTCGCCGACGACCGCCTGCATGAACTCATCGGTGACCCGCACCGAGTTGTTGGCGTTCTGGTATTGCACCGAGTGGATGTCGCGGCCGTCGACTCCCATGTCGAAACCGGCCTCGGCGAGCGCCCGAGCCTTGCGTTCCTCGATCGCCTTGCAGTCGACGAACTCCTCGATGTCGGGATGGTCGACGTCGAGGATCACCATCTTCGCCGCACGGCGGGTCTTGCCGCCCGATTTGATCGTCCCGGCCGAGGCGTCGGCGCCGCGCATGAAACTGACCGGACCCGACGCGACCCCGCCGCCGGCCAGCGGCTCCACCGACGACCGGATGCGCGACAGGTTCACCCCGGCACCGGAGCCGCCCTTGAAGATCACCGCCTCCTGCCGGTACCACTCGAGGATCGAGTCGATGCTGTCGTCGACCGAGAGGATGAAACACGCGCTGGCCTGCTGCCGCGTGTTCGGCACCCCGATGTTGAACCACACCGGGCTGTTGAACGACGCCTTCTGGTGCAGCAGCAGATGGGTCAGTTCGGCGGCGAAGGCCTCGGGATCGTCGAGGTGCCCGTCGGTGTGCCCCCACGCGGTGATCGTGTCGACGATGCGGGCCACCACGTCGCGCAGCGAGCGTTCCCGCTCGGGACTGCCGAGCGGGCCCCGGAAGTACTTCTGCGTGACGATGTCGGTGGCGTTCTGCGACCAGAACGCCGGGAACTCGACGTCGGTCTGCTCGAACACCACCCGGCCGGTGCCGTGGTGGACGATCCGCGCGTCGCGGCGCTGCCAGTCGATCGTGTCGGCCGGGTCGACGCCGGGTGTGGTGAAGAAGCGGACGTCGCCGCGCACCCCGTCGCCGGCCGGATCGGGCATGCTGCGTGGACTGCTGTGAGGCTCGGCACTGCTCATGGCGTTCCTCCGGGGACCGTGGATCCGTGCCACATATAGTCCCACCATGGTCTCACCGCGTCTCGGTACTCCGCTGTCTCCCACCGCCACCAAGGTGCTGCTGCTCGGCTCCGGCGAGCTCGGCAAGGAGGTGGTGATCGCTCTGCAACGGCTCGGCGTGGAGGTCGTCGCCGTGGACCGCTACCCCAACGCCCCGGGACACCAGGTCGCGCACCGCGCCCACACCATCGACATGAGCGACCCGCAGGCCCTGCTCGAGTTGATCGAGGCCGAGCGCCCGCACCTGGTGGTGCCGGAGATCGAGGCCATCGCCACCGACGCCCTGGCCGTCGTCGAGGAACGCGGCCTCGCCGAGGTCGTCCCCACGGCCCGTGCCACCCAGCTCACCATGAACCGCGAGGGCATCCGTCGCCTCGCCGCCGAGGAACTGGGCCTGCCCACCTCGCCCTACCGCTTCGCCTCCAGCCTCGACGAACTCCGTGACGCCGCCGCGCAGGTCGGTTTCCCGTGCGTGATCAAGCCGGTGATGTCGTCGTCGGGCAAGGGCCAGTCCACCGTCCGTTCCGCCGACGCGCTCGACGCCGCCTGGGAGTACGCGATGGCCGGCGGCCGGGTGAACCGCGGCACCGTCATCGTCGAGGGCTTCGTCGAGTTCGACTACGAGATCACCCAGCTCACCGTGCGGGCGCTCGGACCCTCGGGCGAGATCGAGACCCACTTCTGCGAACCCATCGGGCACCTGCAGCGCGACGGCGACTACGTCGAGTCGTGGCAGCCGCAGCCGATGAGCGAGGCCGCGCTGACCCGGGCCCGGGAGGTCGCCGCGGCGGTCACCGGTGCGCTCGGCGGCCGCGGGGTGTTCGGCGTCGAACTGTTCGTCAAGGGCGACGAGGTGTACTTCTCCGAGGTCAGCCCCCGCCCGCACGACACCGGTCTGGTCACCCTGCGCACGCAGCGTTACTCCGAGTTCGAGCTGCACGCCCGCGCCATCCTGGGCCTGCCCGTCGATACCGGGCTGCTGTCGCCGGGTGCCTCCGCCGTGATCTACGGCGGCATGGACGCCACCGGTATCGCCTTCGAGGGTGTCGGCGACGCCCTGCGCATCCCCGAAACGGACCTGCGGCTGTTCGGCAAGCCCGAATCGTTCCCGCGCCGCCGCATGGGGGTCGCGGTGTCGACCGGCCCCGACGTCGGGACCGCGCGGGCCCGCGCCACCGAGGCCGCCTCCCTCGTCAGGCCCGTCGCACCGTGAGCGCGGGCGCCGAGGTTCTGGTCGGGCTGGCGATCCTCGTCGGCCTGGTCGGCATCGTGGTGCCGATCCTGCCCGGCGTCCTGTTGATCTTCGCGGCCATCGCGGTGTGGGCGTTCGTCACCGGCGGCACCACCGCCTGGATCGTGCTCGCGGTGGCCACCGCGGCGCTGCTCGTCACCGGCATCGTGAAGTACACCTGGCCCGGCAAGCGGCTGCAGCAGGCCGGGGTGCCGAACCGGTCGTTGGTGATCGGCGGCCTGCTCGGCATCGTCGGGTTCTTCGTCGTCCCCGTGGTGGGGTTGTTCCTCGGCTTCCTGCTCGGCATGTACCTGTCGGAGGCGCAGCGGCACCGCACCCACCGCGACGCGTGGGTCGCGACGGTCGCCGCCACCAAGGCCGTGGCGCTGTCGATCCTCGTCGAACTGCTCGGTGGGCTCGTCGCCGCGTCGGTGTGGCTCGGGGCGGTCCTGGTCGCCTGAAGCACCCCGAACACGAGGAAGGCCCCGTCCGTGCGGACGGGGCCTTCCTCGTTCGTGCAGGTCAGGCGACCATCACGCCTTGTGCGGCTCGCTGGCGCGGAACATCTCCTCGCGCTCGACGACCTTCACGCGCTCGCGGCCCTCGGCCTCACCGAGTGCGCGCTCGTGCGCGTCGAGGCGGTACCAGCCCTGCCAGGTGGTGTAGGGGAGCTGCTTCTCCTCGAGGAACTTCACCACGGCGTCCTCGGAGGGCTCCTCCGGGGTGTTGAGGCGACCGGCGGCGCGGTCCTCGAGCAGGTTCGCGACGGTCTCGTTCGCATCGCCCTTGGTGTGGCCGATCAGGCCCACCGGACCACGCTTGATCCAGCCGGTGACGTAGGTGTGCGGCATGAACCGGTCGTGACCCTCGGCGTTCTCGTCGACGAGCACGCGGCCGGCCTCGTTCGGCACGGTGCCGGCCTGGTCGTCGAAGGGCAGCTTCGCGATGTTCTGCGACAGGTAGCCGACGGCGCGGTAGACGGCCTGGACCTCCCAGTCGTTGAACTTGCCGGTGCCGCGGACGTTACCGGTGCCGTCGAGCTCGGTGCGCTCGGTGCGCAGGCCCACGACCTTGCCGTCCTCGCCGAGGATCTCGTGCGGCGACTCGAAGAAGTGCAGGAACAGCTTGTGCGGGCGGTCGCCCACGTCGCGGATCGCCCAGTCCTGGAGGGTGTTGGCGACCATGTCGACCTGCTTGGAGTTGCGGCGGGCCTGCTCGGACGCCTCGTCGTACTGGATGTCCTCCGGGTCGACGATGACCTCGATGTTGGGGGAGTGGTCGAGCTCGCGCAGCTCGAGCGGCGTGAACTTGGCCTGCGCCGGACCGCGACGACCGAAGACGTGCACCTCGACGGCCTTGTTGTTCTTCAGGCCCTCGTAGACGTTCGGCGGGATCTCGGTCGGCAGCAGCTCGTCGCCGGTCTTGGCGAGTACGCGTGCGACGTCGAGGGCGACGTTGCCGACACCGAGGACGGCGACCTTCTCGGCCTCGAGCGGCCAGGTGCGCGGCACGTCGGGGTGGCCGTCGTACCAGGACACGAAGTCGGCGGCGCCGTAGCTGCCGTCCAGGTCGATGCCGGGGATGTTCAGTGCCCGGTCCGCGTTCGCGCCGGTCGAGAAGATCACGGCGTCGTAGAAGCGCTTCAGGTCGTCGAGGTTGAAGTCGGTGCCGTAGTCGAGGTTGCCGAGGAGGCGGATCTGCGGCTTGTCGAGCACCTTGTGCAGCGCGGTGATGATGCCCTTGATGCGCGGGTGGTCGGGGGCGACACCGTAACGGATCAGACCGAACGGTGCCGGCATGCGCTCGAACAGGTCGATGCTGACCCCGGGATCCTGCGCAGTGTCGGACTTCATGAGCGCATCGGCGGCGTAGATACCGGCGGGACCGGCACCGACGATCGCGACGCGAAGGGGACGAGTCTGATCGGTCATCAGGGGATCAACTACCTCTTCGGTGTACGGACGGACAGAATGCAGCTTGAGTTAAGGCTACCCTCAGTGGGTGAGGCGCAGGTCACGCAGGGATGACGGCGATGTAAACGGGATCCAGCCGTCGAGCGAATCGCTTCAGCGACAACACATGTGGGCACACAGACGGCACAGGTCGACGGCGAGGCGTCGAACGAGCTGCGTGGTGGCCATGTCACAATTCCTACCTCGAGAGGGTTTATTGGGCAAATGCGGTCCCCCGAAGACCCCCGGACCGGCGCCGATAGGATCGATGACATGGCACGACGCGGAGCACCCGAACCCGATCCCGGCCCCGACCCGGAAGGCCCGAACGACCGCAGCGCCGCCCCCTTCTTCGGGGCGCTCGCCGTCATCGTGGTGCTCGCCGTCGTCGTCCTCGGCGCCCAGCTGTTCTCCCCGTCCGGCGAGAACGTCGGCGACGACGAACTCGTCCGCCGCACCGTCACCGACTACGTCACCGCCCACAACGGCGACGACGACCAGGTCCTCGACCGGCTGCGCTGCGACGATCTGCCCGCCGACGAGGCGCCCCTGACGGGGGTCGAGGGCTCCGTCGAGCTGCAGGCCACGCAGAACATCTCCGTCGACGGCGATCGCGGCACCGCGGACGTGCGGGTGCGCACCGGCGACGAACCGGAGACCTCCACCTGGCAGTTCGTCCGGGTCGGTGACAATTGGCGGGTCTGCCGCTTCTGACGCCGCCCGGATGCACGTCACAGCCCTACCTGTGAAAACATGTCGGGGTGAGCTACGCAGGTGATATAACGCCGCGGCAGGCATGGGACCTGCTGCAGGAAAATCCGGATGCCGTGCTCGTCGATGTGCGAACCGAAGCCGAGTGGAAGTACGTCGGGGTACCCGAGACCTCGTCGCTCGGTCGCCGGACCGTGTTCGTCGAGTGGGTTCGCTACCCCGACGGCGTGCCGAACAAGTCCTTCGTCGAAGACCTGAAGGCTGCGGGGATCGACAAGGGGCCGGTGATCTTCCTGTGTCGCTCGGGCCAGCGTTCCATCGGTGCCGCCGAAGCGGCCACCGCTGCGGGCCTGACCCCCGCCTACAACGTTCTCGAAGGATTCGAAGGCGCCCTCGATGCCGAAGGGCATCGGGGTGCCCAGGGCTGGCGGGCCGAGGGCCTGCCGTGGAGGCAGTCGTGAGTTCCATCCCCCAGGGCGGTGCCTTCCACAAGGCCCTGCCCGAGACCGTCCGGCCGGCCACGCTCGGCGTGCGCGGCGGGACCCTCCGGTCCGGCTTCGAGGAGACCTCCGAGGCGGTCTACCTGAACTCCGGGTTCGTCTACGAATCCGCCGAGGCCGCCGAGGCCGCCTTCACCGGTGAGGTCGACCACTTCGTCTACTCCCGCTACGGCAACCCCACGGTCAAGATGTTCGAGGAGCGCCTGCGCCTGCTCGACGGTGCCGAGGGTGCCTACGCCACCGCGTCCGGCATGTCCGCGGTGTTCACCGCCCTCGCTGCGCTGCTCGGCAAGGGCGACCGCCTCGTCGCGGCCCGCAGCCTGTTCGGCTCCTGCTTCGTGGTGTGCAACGAGATCCTGCCCCGCTGGGGTGTCGAGACCGTCTTCGTCGACGGCGAGGACCTCGACCAGTGGGAGAAGGCCCTGTCGGTGCCCACCACCGCGGTGTTCTTCGAGACCCCCTCGAACCCGATGCAAACCCTCGTCGACGTGCGCCGCGTCTCCGAGATGGCGCACGCCGCCGGCGCGAAGGTGGTGCTGGACAACGTCTTCGCCACCCCGCTGCTGCAGCGCAGCCTCGATCTCGGTGCCGACGTCGTCGTCTACTCGGGCACCAAGCACATCGACGGCCAGGGCCGCGTGCTCGGCGGTGCGATCCTCGGGTCCAAGGAGTACATCGACGGTCCAGTCCAGCAGCTCATCCGCCACACCGGGCCGTCGCTGAGCCCGTTCAACGCGTGGACGCTGCTCAAGGGCCTCGAGACCATGCCGCTGCGCGTGAACGCCGCGGTCGGTTCGGCGCTGCGCATCGCACAGTTCCTCGAGGACCACTCCGCGGTGCGCTGGGTCAAGTACCCCTATCTCGAATCGCACCCCCAGTACGAGCTGGCGAAGTCGCAGATGAGCGGCGGTGGCACCATCGTCACCTTCGAACTCGACGCCCCCGAGGGCGAGGGCAAGAAGCGGGCCTTCGAGCTGCTGAACAAGCTGCGCATCGTCGACATCTCCAACAACCTCGGCGACGCCAAGTCCCTCATCACCCACCCGGCGACCACCACGCACCGCGCGATGGGACCGGAGGGCCGCGCCGCCATCGGCCTGTCCGACGGTGTCGTCCGCCTCTCGGTGGGCCTCGAGGACCCCGAGGACCTGCTCGAAGATCTGCAGCAGGCGCTCTCCTGACCTGCTGAGCCGTGAGTTACGCTGCGGGTGTCCTGTCGACTCGACAGGACACCCGCAGCGTTTTCGGTGAAGCCGGTGCAATTCCGGCGCTGTCCCGCAACTGTGAGCCCGTACCCCCGGGTGAGCCAGGTCAGCCGGCGCCGCGGGTTCGTACGTACTGTTCCTCGGACGAAGGACGGGACGTGCCGCAACGCGCCGTTGCAGCCGTACTGTTTTCGTCCTCCGACACACGGAGGATGGCTGTGCCCGTAAACGATTCCCGGCGGTGGCTCGCCGCCGGCCTGACCGTCTTCGCGCTCCTCGCCGCAGGGTGCTCGAGCAGCGACGACTCGTCTCCCGCCGGGGAGACCGACACCGCCGCGGCGGACGTCCCGCAGGCCATCGTGTCGCTGAGCCCCACCAGCACGGAGATGCTCTACGCCATCGGCGCGGGCGACCAGGTCGTCGCCGTCGACGACCGCTCCGACTACCCGACGGACGCTCCCGTCACCGATCTGTCCGGTTACACCCCCAACGTCGAGGCGATCCTCGGCTACGAACCCGACCTCGTCGTCGCCAACGCCGACACCGGTGACCTCGTCGCCGGACTCGAACAGGCCGGGGTCGAGACGCTGATCCTGCCAGCCGCACAGACCCTCGACGACACCTACACCCAGCTCGAACAGCTCGGCGCCGCCACCGGGCACGTCGGGGAGGCCGCCGAGCTCGTCGCACAGATGCAGGCAGACATCGACGAGATCCTCGCCGGTCTGCCCGAGCGCGAGACGCCGCTGACCTACTACCAGGAGCTCGACAACACCTTCTACTCCGTCACCGACGACACCTACATCGGTGAGATCCACTCGATGCTGGGGCTGACCTCCATCGCCACCGGCAGCAACGGCTACCCGCAGCTGTCCGCCGAATACGTCCTCGAGCAGAACCCCGACGTGATCTTCCTGGCCGACGGACAGTGCTGCGGCGTCACACCCGAGGTCGTCGCGCAGCGCGCCGGCTGGGAGGAACTCACCGCCGTCCGCGAAGGGCGCGTCTACGTTCTCGACGAGGACATCGCCAGCCGCTGGGGTCCGCGCGTGGTGGACCTGATGCGTGAGGTCGCCGGCATCGTCGGCGGCATTCCGGTCACCGCGCCCACGCCTTGATCGCGGCCCCGCGACGTCGCGCGCTCGTGCTGACCGGCGCGGCGTCGATCCTGCTCGCCGCGATGCTGCTGGGCATCCTCGTCGGCCCCGCCGGGCTCACACCCGGCGGGGTCCTGCTCGACATCGCCGACCGGTTGCCGTTCGTCGACGTCGACTCGGGCCTGACCACCCGCCAGCAGGCCATCCTGTGGAACATCCGCATGCCGCGGGTGGTGCTCGGGGTGCTCGTCGGCGCAATGCTCGCCGTCGCGGGGGCCGCCTACCAGGGAGTCTTCCGCAACCCGCTCGCCGACCCTTACCTGCTGGGGGTCTCGAGCGGGGCCGGTCTCGGCGCCACCCTCGCCATCGTCGTGGGCGGCGCCGCCGGTTTCGCCGGGGTACCGCCGGCCGCGTTCGTGGGCGGCATGCTCGCCGTCGGCGCCACCTACGCGCTCGGCCGCACCGTCGGCGGTGTCCGCTCCGAGGTGGTCATCATCCTCGCCGGTGTCGCCGTCGCGGCCTTCGCGAACGCCATCCAGACCTTCTTCATGCAGCTGCACGACGACACGCTGCGCCAGGTCTACTCGTGGATGCTCGGCCGCCTGGCCACCGACGGCTGGTCCGACGTCCTGACCGTCCTGCCCTACGTCGTGGTCACCGTCGCGATCATCGCGCTGCACCGGCGCACACTGGACGTCATGTCGGTCGGCGACGTCGAGGCCGCGAGCCTCGGCATCCATCCCGCCCGCGTCCGCCTGCTGCTGGTGAGCGTCGCGACGCTCGGCACCGCCGCGGTGGTGTCCGCGAGCGGGCTCATCGGGTTCGTCGGCATCGTCGTGCCCCACGCCGTGCGGCTGCTCGTCGGGCCCGGCCACCGGCTGCTGCTGCCGCTGTCGCTGATGGTGGGGGCGGCGTTCCTCGTGCTCGCCGACGTCCTCGCCCGCAGCGTGATGGCGCCCGCCGAACTACCGATCGGCGTGGTGACCGCCGCCGTCGGCGCTCCCTTCTTCCTGGTGGTTCTCAGACGTAGTCGGGGGGTCCGATGATCGGCGACGTGACGACCGAACTTGCCGCGGTGTCGTGCCGCGGCGTGAGCGCCGCGCGCGGCGGTGTCGAGGTGCTGCACCGGGTGGACCTCGACGTCGTCGCGGGGTCGTGGGTGTCGCTGGTGGGCCCCAACGGTTCCGGCAAGACCACCCTGCTGCACGTCCTCGCCGGTCTCGTCCCCTCCACCGGTGCCCTCCACGTCGGGGGGATCGCGCCGGGCCGCGCGTCGCGGCGGGACATGGCCCGCGCGGTCGCGCTGATGCCGCAGCGCCCCGTGGTCCCCGAGGGCGTGACCGTGAAGGAACTGATCCACCTCGGCCGCACCCCCCACATCCCGCGCTTCGGCTCCGAGACCCCGCACGACGTCGAGGTGGTCGACCGGATCGTCGAACGCCTCGAACTCGGATCGTTCGCGCCGCGCCTCGCATCGGAACTGTCCGGGGGTGAACTGCAGCGGGTCGTGCTGGCGCGGGCCCTCGCGCAGCAGCCGCGGGTGCTGCTCCTCGACGAACCCACCAGCGCGCTCGACATCGGCCACCAGCAGCAGGTGCTCGAACTCGTCGACTCGATGCGTGCCGAGAGCGACCTCACCGTCATCGCCGCGATGCACGACCTCACCTCCGCCTCCCAGTACGGCGAACGCCTCGTGCTCCTCGCCGGCGGGCGGGTCGTCGCCGACGGTGCACCCACCGACGTGCTCACCACCGAACGGGTCGCCGCGGTCTACGGCGCGCGCGTCGAGATCCTCGACCGCCCCTCGGGCCGGGCCGTCCTGCCGCTGCGCGGTGCCTCGGAGGCGTCCTGATGGAGGTGCTGCTGCTCGGCACGGGTGCCGCCGACGGCTGGCCCAGCCCGTTCTGTTCGTGTGCCTCGTGCAGCGACGCCGCGCGGCGCGGGGAGATCCGCGGGCAGACCGCGGCCCTGGTCGACGACGTGCTGATGCTCGACTGCGGACCGGAGGCGCCGCGCGCGGCGGTGCGGTACGGCAGGTCGCTGGCGCACGTGCGGCACATCCTGCTCACCCACGCGCACACCGACCATCTCGGCCCGCAGGCGTTGCTGTTCCGATCGTGGATCGAGGGCTGTGGCGAACTCGAGGTGATCGGCCCGGCCGACGCCCTCGACGTCTGCCGCCCCTGGGCGGGACCGGACGACCCGGTGCGCTTCGTGCCCGTCGCCGCCGGCGACCGGATCGCGGTGGGGGAGTACGACGTTCGCGTACTTCCCGCGCGGCACAAGGTTTTTCGCGACGGCGACGCGGTGCTCTACGACGTGACGGGACCCACCGGCTCACGGCTGCTGTGGGCGTGCGACACCGGGCCGTGGCCCACCGACCGGTTCGAGACCGTGCGCGACGCCCACTACGACGCGGTGTTCCTCGAGGAGACCTTCGGGGACCGTTCCGAACTGTCCGAGGGGCATCTGGGGCTGCCGGAGTTCGCATCGATGCTCGACGGATTCCGCGGAGTCGGTGCAGTGGGGGAGTCGACCGACGTGGTCGCCGTGCATCTCGGGCACCACAACCCGGTGATCGACGAGCTCGGGGAACGGCTGGGCGCGTGCGGCGCGCGGGCCGGTCGCGACGGAGAGGTGGTGCACGTGGGCGACGGTCCTCGGCTGACAGGTCATCGGACGCTGGTGCTCGGCGGTGTGCGGTCGGGCAAGTCCCGGCACGCGGAAGAACTGTGCTCGACGTTCGAGGCCGTCACCTACGTCGCGACGGGTGGTGTGCGTGAGGGCGACGCCGAGTGGGCGCAGCGGGTTGCGTTGCACCGCGCGCGGCGCCCCGACTCGTGGGCGACGGTGGAGACGGTGGACGTCGCGGAGGTGCTGAAGTCGGCGACGACGCCGCTGCTCGTCGACTGCCTGGGCACCTGGCTCACCGCCCGACTCGATCTGCACGGCGTGTGGGACGGGGGAGACGTCGCGGCCGTGGACGCGGACATCGAGGAACTGCTCGAGGCGTGGAAGGCGTGCCCGGCCCCGGTGGTCGCGGTGAGCAACGAGGTCGGCAGTGGGGTGGTGCCGGCGACGGCGTCGGGTCGCCTGTTCCGAGACCTCCTGGGACGGCTAAATGCTCGAGTGGCCGAGGCTTCGGAAACGGTGACGCTCGTGGTGGCGGGGATCCCGGTCCCGCTGCGGGGTTGAGGTCAACGAACCCCTTATTGCGGGTAAGGCAAGGGTAAACAAAATTGGTACGGGCGTGCCATAATATAACTTATGTGGACCCCTACTCGCGGGTAACTTACATAGAACTCGGGGTTTCATTTATCGAATTGTTATCTGATCTCGATTGTGTGCAATGTCGTTTTGAGGGCTAAAGGCCCGGGTGAACGCGGGGTGAACCGCACTCGAAGTAACGCCTCTACCTGCGACTTTGCGCAGGGTTGGCGTGTTCTATGCCGTTCTGTGAGTCGCCCGTTACATGTCGGATGGCTCACGTAACAAACCTTGTGTTGCGGTGGATAATTCAAGCGTCCCCCAAGTGCGCAGTATTGCGCCCCATGAGAATGGAAAATCTTCATGACCACTCCTGAGCAGACTCAGAAGCGTCGCAAGGTCCGCGCGATCCTGGCCTCCGGCCTCGTCCTCGGCGTCGGTGCGGCTGTCACCCTCGCCGCCTGGAACGACTCCGTGTGGGGTAGCTCGACCTTCGGAACCGGCGACTCCCAGTGGAACCTGCAGGGCTTCACCCCCGCCGAGAACGCCTGGGAGGACTTCGTCCAGGAGGGCGACGCGGCAACGATGACCTTCTTGCCCGACAACGATGCTCTGGTGCCGCAAGAGCCGGTCTTCAGCGTCTTCGGTCTTCACGAGCAGTACGGCAATCTGGGTGCCACCATCGGCTTGGAGAAGGGCAATATCACGGGGTCGACCGACCTTGCTGACGAGATCGACATCACCGCCACGCTCGTGAGCGGAGCGACCACTGCGACTCCGGCAGCGTGCGATGCGACCACTACCGGTGACGTGCTCTTCAGTGGCCCGCTGTCGTCGGCGTTGGCGTCGGCTGCCGATGCGATCACCCTTGCTCCTGAGGGATACGCCTGGGTGTGCTTCAAGGCCGAGCTGAGCGAAGACGCTGCAGGCGACCTGGCACTGCAGGACCAGCAGGTCACGGCGACCTGGGTCTTCAACGGCCAGAGCTCCTAGTCTCTGTGCTTGCGCCTCCCGGCCTTACCGGGAGGCGCAAGCAACGCCAGTCCACTGATCGAGGAACGGTCTGAACCAACGTGCATGCCATGCCCGATAGCAAGAAGCCGCACAAGTCCGCGTGGTCTCGTATCGAGAACGCAGTGCTGAACCTGCTGGCTGCAGGCGGAGTGGTGTGCATCGGCTTGGTCATCGCTGCGTTCTTCTTCAATATCTCCCTGATCCTGTTCAAGACGGGGTCGATGTCGCCGACCATCCCCCAGGGCTCCATGTCGGTGGTGCAACGTATCTCGGCCGATGAGATCAAGGTCGGAGATGTCGTCACTGTGGACCGCGAGGAGGGAGAACTCCCCATCACCCACCGGGTGATCGCCGTCTACCCCCAAGGTCCTGGTGAAGCCCTCATCGAGATGAAGGGCGACGCCAATCCCAGTCCTGACCCCGGCCCCTACCGGGTCACCGAGGTACGGAAGGTGCTGTGGTCCGTCCCCGGCGCCGCATCGATTCTCGTGTGGTTCTCGGATCCCTTGATTCTCGGAGCCCTCACCATCGGTGCCGCACTCCTCGTGCTGTGGGCGTTCTGGCCCCGTAAGACCGAACTCGAATCCATTCCCGCATCGTCTGTTGATCCGAAGGACCAGCAATGAAGAACCCCAGGTCGTCGCGCCTCCTCGTTGCGCTGCTCGGTGTCCTCGCCGTGGCCGGTGCCGCGATCTTCAATACTGGGCTCGTAGGACAGACATTGGCGAGCTGGACCGATCGGGTGTTCGGGTCCTCCACTTTCGGGGCGAGTCCTGTTGCTCTCAACGGCTATGCGCAGAGCGTGTCGGGTCGCTCGAAGATCGGCCGTCCCCTCACCAACGATACGTTCGACGGTGTCGAGACAGAGAAAACGGCGCAGGACAGAGGGCGCGCTTCGTTAGGAAACCCGAACTTCGTCGTATTCGAGGCGGATGGTCTCCTCGGGGCAGGCTACATCAGCGTGGAGGCTGCAGTCTGCGCGTCGTACCTGTCTACGGAGGGGACCTGCGCGTCCACCGATGTAGTCGCCGATGCGGTGTCCAGTACCAAGAACATCGTTGCAAAAACGACTCGGTTACTTGGTGTCACGGTATTCAGTAGCCCTACGGGGGAGGTGTTCACGACATCGGCAACCTGTAAAGAGGGACAAGCTCCTTCGGTAACCCCTCCCTCGGGAACTATGATTCTTAAGGGCACCTCCAGTTTGCTGGATCCCGACCAGACTATTGTGGTACCGCAAGCGTCACTCACTGGCGGAGTTGCGACAGCCACGGCTGAAACCCGGAATGGCACAGCGACGCTCACTCACACTGTCGTTGTCAATGCAAATCAGGCTTCGTCCACGCTGAGGTTGTACATAGACGGCGTCGGCTGGTACCTCGATATGATCGTTGTGCATGCCGCATGCGGTATGGGAGTGCCGCTTCCTTCTCTGGAGGGTTTCGGGGCCACTTCCGCAATGGCGCCGATGATGTTGCGGGCCCAAGAGCTTCCCGTGTGCACTCCTGAGATCGAGGCACTGCGTCCGGAGGACGAGTTCTTGGTCGAGGAGAACGATGAGGCCGGGACAACCACGGATGTTGTTCCCACCGAGCCCGTCGACCCCGAACTCGTCGACTCCGAAGATGTTTCGGACGAGCTGGAAGTGGTCGAGGACATCACAGAGGAGACGGTCGAGCCGACCTCCTGCGAGCCCACGACCACTACGGCACCGCTCGCGGCCAAGCGCACGCTGCTCTCCCCGCTCGACCTCCTGATCACCGACGGTGTGATCGGCGAAGCCGCACCGCAGCCGCCGCTCGAGCTCGAGGAAGAGGCCGGCGACACCGAGATCGTCGCCGACGACGAGGACGCCGCGAGCGACAAGTCCGCGACCGTCACCACCACGACCGGAACCACCGCTCCGGAGGAGACGGAGGCGAAGGACGGCGACAAGGCCGACGGCGACTCCGAAGAAACCTCGGAGAGCGCAGAACCGACGACCACGACGCCCGGCACCACGACCTCGGGAACCACGACGTCGACGACGAAGGCTCCGAGCGGCCCCACCACGCCGAGCCGCGTGAAGACCGAGGTGCCGTTCACCATGGTCGCCACCGACGGCAGCACACTCGGCACCGCCGAGATCGTGGACATCGTCCGGGGAACCGACTGCGTCTCGGTGAAGCTGGACGTCACGACGGCCGACGAGCCCGGCACGACCAGCCTCGGCGGTCTGCGCACCAAGGACTTCCGTGAGGTCCTGTCGGATGGCTCCACCGTCCCAGTCGAGACGACCAGTGTCGCCTGCACCGACGGAACCCCGCTGCCGACGACGTTCTCGGCGGGCAAGGAGTACTCGGGCTGGGTAACGTTCGCTCTCACGAACGGCAGCAACTCGGTGATGCTCCGGCCGGAAGGCACTGCGGGCTGGATCTTCACGCTGCCGCCGGTGCCCGTGCCGACAGTGACGGTGCCGACGGTCACCGCACCGAGCACGACCACCGGTGAGAGCACACCGACCGTCGAGACCGAGACCACCACGTCGGCCCCGGAAACCACCGAGGGTGCCGAGACCACCACATCCGACGACGACACCCTCGACGGATAACGAGCCGACCAGGAGACACAAGCCGTGCGCGTAGCGAGATCTGCGTGGAAGGGAATGCGCCTGTTGGCGATGCTCGGCACCCTCGGGATGGTCGCCTCCTGTGGGTACGGTTCCCACCTGAATCCCCCTGCCTCGCAGGGGGGTATCCAGGCGAACTTCAGCTCGGACCAGACGGCGTCGGGTCCGTGGGGCGAGTTCGCCACCCAGGGCCAGGCGGGGCAGTTCGACTTCTCGGTCGACCCGCTGGCTCTGGTGCCTGGTGAGCCCGTCTACGCGCCCGTCGCGCTCCGCGCGGTCTCCGGTGTCACCACGCCGGTCTCGGTGAACCTGCGGCCGGCGCTGACCACCCAGGGTTCCATCGCGGATCTGCTGCGCTACTCGGTCTCGGAAGTTCCCGCGGCGTCGTGCAACGAGTCGGGTTTCGGTACCGCGACCATCGTGAACGACCAGCCCATCTCGCAGCGCGGCGGCGACTTCACACTGCAGCCGGACACGATCCGCACGCTGTGTTTCCGGGTGGAGCTCCCGGACGGCACGAAGCCGCACGAGGCGGCATCACGAACCGACACCGTGGCGCTCTGGGAGTTCCGCGCGGAGGGTGACGACCCGCCGGCCCCGCCGAATCCGGGGGGCGAGAACTGCCATCGGGCTTCCTGGTCGTCGAGCTTGGGTAGCTGGCGGTACTTCCACTGCTGGTTCTTCCAGTGGAAGATCGGCGACTGGTCGGTGGGCACCCGCTGAGTCAGGACGTCATCAGGCGGAACAGCCCGATGAGGCCCACGACGACGATCACCGCGCGGAGCATGACCGGCGACAGTCGCCGTCCGTAGTGGGAGCCGAGGAATCCGCCGACCAGCGATCCGGCTGCGATGAGCACGACGACGGTCCAGTCGATGCGGTCGAACGCCACGAAGATGTACATCAGGGCCGCCACGATGTTGACGAGCAGCGACAGCAGGTTCTTCGCGGCGTTCTGCTTCTGGATGTGATCGGTCAGCAGCACCCCGAACACACCCATGAGGAGGATGCCCTGAGCGGCGGTGAAGTAGCCGCCGTAGACACCGACGGCGAAGGTGCCCAGGAGCAGTAACCCCATGCGCACCGGCCCGAGCGGCCTGTCGGCGTCGTGCCCCACCCGGCGCAGTACCCAGGCCTGGATCTTCGGCTGCAGCACGACGAGCGTCAGCGCGAGGATCAGCAGCACCGGCACGACGGACTCGAACACCGTCTCCGGCAGGTGCAGCAGCAGCCACGATCCGAGCAGCGCGCCGGACACCGACGCGGGGATCTGCCACCGCAGCCGGTGCCATTGCCCCCGGAGCTCCCGCCGGTAACCCCATGTGCCCGACACGCCGCCCGCGACGAGACCGATCGCGTTGGACATCGTCGCGGTCACCGGCGGCACCCCGAACGCGATGAGCGTGGGGAAAGTGATGAGGGTGCCGGAGCCGACGAGCGAGTTGATGGCACCGGCGCCGAGACCGGCGAGGGCGACGAGGAACAGTTCGAGCGGGGTCACCGAGGGGAGTCTACGGTCCGTCGAGACCGGCGTTGTTGCCGATGTACGGCCGTCTCGGCGTGAACTTCGCCGGTCTCGATTCGGTCGAGCCTGTGGATGACACCGAAGTTGTCCACACTCGCCGAAACGGGGGTTCCGGAAGGCCGATCCGCGGGTCACGCTCCTGCCCATGAACCTCGACGAACCGTTCCGGGGCACCGACGCCCGCGCCGCCGGACTGGTGACACGACACGGCCTCACCCACCACTTCCGGAAGCTGCACCGGAACGTCTACATCGCACCGGGCGTCGAGCCGGCCGCCCTGCTCCGGGCGAAGGCGGCGTGGCTGTGGGCCGGGTCGACCGGTGTACTCGCCGGTGTCTCCGCAGCCGCCGTGCACGGCACCCGATGGCTCGACCCCACTCTTCCGGCGGAGATCGTCAGGCCGGGCAAGCTGCGGTCGTGTCCGGGCATCGTCGTCCGCAACATCCCCGGCATCGAGACCTGCGCCGTCGACGGCATGACGGTGACGACACCCGCGCGGACGGGCTTCGACCTGGCCCGGAGCCACGACGTCGACAGGTCCGTCGAGATGGTCGACGCGCTGTGCAACGCCACCGGCCTGAAGATCCCCGAGATCGAGGCCGTCGCCGCACGGCACAAGGGAGCTCGGCATCTCCTCCGCATGCGCACCGTTCTGGAACTCGCGGACGGTGGGGCTGCATCACCTCCGGAAACCCACACGCGTCTCCTCCTGGTTCGAGCGGGCTTGCCCAGGCCCGAGACCCAGATCGAGATCTTCGACGACGCCGGGTTCGTGGCCCGCGCCGACATGGGCTGGAAGGAATGGAGGAGGCTGGTCGAGTACGACGGTGTGCAGCACTGGACCGACCCCGCGCAGCGCACCCTCGACATCGACCGCTACGCGCGGCTGCCCGAGCTGGGGTGGACCGTCATCCGCGTCGGCGCCGACCTGCTGTACCGGCGACCGCACGTTCTCGTCGAGCGTGTGCGGCGTGCCCTGCGCGCGGCGGGTGCCTCCGTGTGAGGTCGAGACCGGCGAAGATACCGGGAACCGGTCGGAAAACCGCAACCGACGACGGTCTCGTCCATCCCTTTCGCCCCGATTCGCGCCAGCATGAGAGAAAGGGTGGGATCGCCCCGCCGCACTGCGTAGCTTGATCCGCGACCATCCAGAGCGGCCGAGAGACCTGGCTCGACGACGCCGCAGCAACCCCCCGTGCGCGGGTGCGGGTGCTACCGCCGGGACCGATGGAGGCAGGACATGACTCGCAGCACCGAGCGCGCTTCGTGGCGCCGCCGGCACATCGACCTGCGACGCGGCGCGTCCTGCCGGTGTCGCTGACGCGCCACCTCCGAACGACCCCTGCTGCTCTCGTGTGCCCGCCCCGCTCGCGGGGGACGGGCCGGGCGCACGCGTCCCCTCGCATTCCCGAAAGGTTCCCACGATGTCTGCTGTCCGCAGGACGTCGCGATGAGCGCGCCGACCGACATCCGCGTCGACGACGCGACGATCGACCCTCGTGACGACGACAACCTCGTCGTCGCCCGCACCTGGCATCCCTGGCGCTGGGTGATCAGCATCGCGGTACTCGTCGTCGCCGCCCAGTTCGTCCACGGCCTGATCACCAATCCCGGCTGGGACTGGGCGACCTTCGCGCAGTACTTCACCGCCTCCTCGGTGCTGTCCGCACTGTGGATGACGATCAAGCTCACCCTGTGGGGCACGGTACTGGGCTTCGCGCTCGGTGTGCTGCTGGCGATCGGGCGTTTGTCGAACAACCCGGTGCTGCAGGTCATCTCGTGGACCTACATCTGGGCGTTCCGATCCATCCCGCTCATCGTCCAGCTGCTGTTCTGGTTCAACATCGCGTACCTGTACCAGACGCTCAGCATCGGAATCCCGTTCGGGCCGGCCTTCTTCGAGTTCGGTGTCTCCGGCGTGATCTCCGGGTTCACCGCCGCCGTGATCGGTCTGGCCCTGCACCAGGCGGCCTACTCCGCCGAGATCATCCGCGCCGGCATCATCTCCGTCGACCACGGCCAGATCGAAGCGGCCAACGCCCTCGGCATCCCGCGACGCCGCCAGTTCGTGAAGATCGTGCTGCCGCAGGCGATGCGCGCGATCCTCCCGAACGCCGCCAACGAGGTGATCAGCCTGTTCAAGGGCACCTCCATCGTCTCCACGATGGCGATCGCCGAACTGTTCTATCAGGTCCAGGTCATCTTCGGTCGCACCGGTCGGGTGGTGCCCATGCTCATGGTCGCGACCGTCTGGTACATCGTCCTGACCACGCTGCTCTCGATCGGGCAGTACTACGTCGAGCGGTACTACGCCCGCGGTGCGGCCCGCGAACTGCCTCCCACCCCCTGGCAGCGGGTCGTCGCCCGGTACCGCGAGATCCGCGACGGCGGCATCGGCGCACCCCGGGGAGCGACCCGATGACCGCCACCCGGGACGACGTCGACCACGTCGTCGACGTGCGCGGTGTCCACAAGTCCTTCGGTGCCAACGAGGTCCTCAAAGGCATCGACCTGCAGTTGCGCAGGGGCACCGTGACGGTGATCCTCGGCCCGTCCGGATCCGGGAAGTCCACCCTGCTGCGCACCCTCAACCACCTCGAGAAGGTGGACCGGGGCACCGTGCGCATCGACGGTGAACTGATCGGTTACAAGCGGCGCGGCGACAAACTCCACGAGTTGCGGGCCCGCGACATCCTCCGGCAGCGCTCCCGGATCGGGTTCGTGTTCCAGAACTTCAACCTCTTCCCGCACCTGACGGTGCTGGAGAACGTCGTCGAGGCACCCGTCTCGGCGCAGGGACGCGACCGCGCCGAGGTCGAGACGGAGGCCCGCGCGCTGCTCGAGCGGGTGGGCGTCGGCGACAAGCTCCACGACTACCCGAAGCAACTGTCCGGCGGGCAGCAACAGCGCGTGGCCATCGCCCGTGCGCTGGCACTGCGACCGGCGGTGATCCTCTTCGACGAACCCACCTCGGCGCTCGACCCGGAACTCGTCGGTGAGGTGCTCGACGTCATCCGTGACCTGTCCCTCGACGGCGCGACCCTCGTGATCGTCACCCACGAGATCGGTTTCGCCCGCGAGGTCGCCGACACCGTCGTGTTCATGGACGGCGGCGTCATCGTCGAACAGGGCCCACCCCGGGACGTCCTCGACCACCCGAAACACGAACGCACCGCGGCATTCCTGTCCCGCGTTCTCTGACATCCCTTTCCCCCTACGCATTCGAGAAGGTACCGATGTTCGCTTCCACCCGCCGGGCACGCGTGTTCGCCTCGGCCCTGGCCGCTTTCGCTCTCCTGGGCACCACGGCCTGCAGCTCCGGACCCACCGCCGAGGCCGACGCGGCCACCGACGCCGGCTACAACCTCACCGCGGACCAGAACCGCATCACCACCGAACCGGTCGAGGAAATCGCCGCCAAGGTACCCCAGGACATCCGCGACCGCGGCACCCTCGTCGTCACCGGGTCGGCCGGTACCGTCCCACCGCTGCGCTTCTACGCCGACGACGACGCGACGATCATCGGTTCGGAAACCGACTTCGCCCATCTCATCGGCAACGTCCTCGACCTCGACGTCGAACTCACCGCCGCGGACTGGGCGCAGAACTTCGTGCGCATCGACTCCGGTGAGGCCGACCTGTTCATCTCCAACGTCACCGTCACCGAGGAACGCAAGGAGAAGTACGACTTCGCCACCTACCGCCTCGACAGTCTCGCCGTGGAGGTGAAGAAGGACAGTGGCATCACCTTCGAAGGCCCGGAGGACATCGCCGGACTGAAGGTCGGTGTCGGCTCCGGCACCAACCAGGAGGCGCTGCTCGTCGAGTGGAACGAGCAGAACATCGCCGCCGGCCTCGCACCCGCCGAGATCCTCTACTACCAGAACGCCGTCGACTACTACCTCGCCCTCGGCTCCGGCCGCATCGACGCGTACGTCGGGCCGAACCCGACCTCGGCCTTCCACGCCCTGCAATCCGGCGAGACCGAGGTCGCCGGCACCTTCTCCGGCGCCGGACTCGACCTGCAGGGGGAGATCGCGGTGCTGACGAAGAAGGACAACGGCCTGATCGAGGCGATCAACGAGGCCATCAACCACATCATCGAGAACGGCACCTACGCACAGGTTCTCGAACGGTGGGGCATCACCAGCGAAGCCATCGAGGTCTCGCGGATCAACCCGCCCGGCCTGCCCAAGACCTCCTAGTCGGAAAAACTCGGGGATACATCATGTCTCGCGTCAACGGACCGGTCGACGTCGTGATCGTCGGCGGCGGTGTCATGGGATCGGCGGCCGCCTGGCGACTGGCGGCACGCGGCCGCCGGGTGACCCTGCTCGAACAGTTCGAGCGCGGCCACCACCGGGGAGCCTCGCACGGCAGCTCCCGCATCTACCGGCAGGCCTACGACGGGCAGTTCCACACGGCCCTCGCGGCCCGCGCGCTGCCGCTGTGGCGGCAGCTCGAGGAGACCACCGGCACCCGGTTGCTCGACCTCACCGGCGCGGTCGACCACGGCCTGCCCGACGCCGTGCACGCCAAGGCGAGGTCGCTGACCGAACTCGGCATCGACCACACCCTCCTCACCCCCGACCAAGCGGAACAGCGCTGGCCGGGAATCCGATTCGACACCACCGTGCTGTTCCACCCCGACGCGGGACGGCTGCACGCCGACCGGGCCGTCGCCGCACTCCAGCAGGCGGCGGCCGATGCCGGAGCCGAGGTCCGACACACCAGCGGCGTGCGGCTGATCCGCGAGACCACCGGCGGGGTCGAGGTCGTCCTCGACGACACCGTGATCTACGCACGGCACGTCGTCGTCGCGGCCGGGGCATGGACCCGCACCCTGCTCGACGCCGCGGACCTCACCGCCCGTCCCGTGCTGCCGCCGCTGCGCACCACGCAGGAGCAACCCGCGCACTTCGTGCCGGTCTCGGACGCCGACTGGCCCAGCTTCGTCCACCACCGCGGCGCGCAGCTCACGGGGGAGGGGATCTACGGGCTCGGTTCCATCGACGGCATCAAGATCGGGGAGCACGGCACCGGGCCGCAGGTCGATCCCGACACCCGCAGTTTCGTCGCCGACCCCGGCGGTGTGGAGCGGCTCGTCGAGTACGCGCGGACGTGGCTTCCGGGAGTGGATGCCGACAGTGCCAGAGTGGACACCTGCCTCTACACGACGACCCCGGACTCGAACTTCGTCGTCGACCGCACCGGAACCGTGACCGTCGCGGCCGGATTCTCCGGGCACGGCTTCAAATTCGGCCCCGCCATCGGTGAACTCGTCGCCGACCTCGCGGACGGCATCGCCACCGCTCCCGAACCGTTCCGGTTCGGCAGCCGCCAGCAGGTGGGGGTCTCGTGAGCGGTACCCGCCGGCTCGAGGTGCGCGCGGTGCGGCAGGACGACCCGCTCGCCGCGCCGCTGCTCGAGGAACTCGCCGTCGAGTACAGCACCCGCTACGAGCGGCCCTTCGAGGAACAGTACGAAAGTCTCACCACCTACCCGGAGGACCGGTTCGCGCCGCCCGACGGTGCGCTCCTCGTCCTCGTCGAGGACGGCACCCCCGTCGCGGGTGGCGCCTTCCAGCGTTACGACGCGGACACCGCCGAGCTGAAACGGATCTGGACGTCGCGGCACCACCGTCGCCGTGGTCTCGGCCGCATCGTCCTCGAAGAACTCGAAGCCGAAGCGGCGCAGCGGGGTTACACCCGCATCTACCTCACCACCGGATGGCGGCAGCCCGAAGCGGTCGCCCTGTACCTCGCGGCCGGCTACACCGCACTGTTCGACCCCCGGAAGCCGGCCGAGGAGATCGGCCCGCATCCCTTCGAGAAGCACCTCGTCCGAAAGGCGGCCTCCGCGTGAAGTTCCTGCTGCTGAGCCTGATCATCCACCAACCCGATCCCGTCACCGGCGAGCTGGTCTCCCCGGCCGAACGGCTGCGCGAGGTCGTCGATACCGCGGTGTTCGCCGAACAGCTCGGCTTCGAAGGCTTCGCGGTGGGGGAGCGACACGAGAAGCCGTTCCTGGCGTCGGCGCCACCGGTGGTGCTGAGCAACATCGCAGCCCGCACCAGCACCCTCGAACTGTGGACGGGCGTCACGACGTTGAGCCTGCTCGACCCGGTGCGGGCGTTCGAGGACTACTCGACCCTCGACAACCTGTCCGGCGGCCGCCTGCAGTTGATGATCGGCAAGGGCAACGGCACCGCCCAGGCCGAGCTGTTCCACGTCACCACCGAGGATCAGTGGGACCGCAACCGCGAAGGCTACGGACTGTTCCGGGCTCTGTGGGAGAACGAGACGGTGACCTGGGAGGGCCGGTTCCGGCCGCCACTGTCCGACGCCGTCACCGTGCCGCGCCCGCTGCAGAAGCGCCCGACCATCTGGCACGGCAGCGCTACCAGCCGCGAATCCGTCGATCTGGCCGCGCAGTACGGCGACCCGATCTTCTCCGCCAACCTCACCAACCCCATCGAGCCGTACGCCGAGCTCATCGACCACTACCGGGAACGCTGGGTCGCCTACGGGCACGATCCCGCGGCGGCGCGGATCGGGGCCGGCACCGCCGGCCTCTACGTCGCGCCGACCTCGCAGGAGGCCGTCGAACGGTACCGGCCACTGTTCGAGCAACGGCTCGAATTCGCGAGGCAGAGTGGGCTACCCGTCGTCTTCGAGACGATCGAGGACTTCGTCGAACGCTCCTCCGCGCTCATCGGCAGCCCGCAGCAGGTGATCGACAAGGTGCTCCGCTACCACGAGCGGTTCGGGCACGAGGTCATGCACGTCACCGCCGACCGCGGCGGCCTCACCGAGGCCGAGTACCGGGCGAGCCTCGAACTGTTCCAGGCCGAGGTCGCGCCCGTCCTGCGGGCGACCGTACCGCATCGCAACCCCGTCCCCGCCTGAGGCGTTCTCGCCGCAGGGAACCCTTCCGATCGCGGTGAGAGAAAAGGTATGCCTCCCACCGTCGGCTCCGTAACCTCGAGCCACGACCCTGACCCTCCCACGCACCGCGGTATCGCATCCGCGTGATGCCCCGGTGCCATGCCCAGATCACGGAGCACGTCGTTGTCCCTCTCCTCTTCCGCGTCCCGGTTCGCCACCACCACCGCCGCGACCGCCGTGCTGGCGGCCGCGCTGACCGCGTGCGGTGCCGGCACCGAGGCCGGTTCGGCCCCCACCGGCGACCCGCAGCCCGGCGGCACCCTGCGTTACGGCCTGTCGCAGGCACCCACCTGCGCGGATCCGGCGCAGTCCGGCACCAACCAGACCATCTACGTCGTCCGGCAGGTCGTCGACTCGCTCACCGACCAGGACCCGGCGACCGGCGAGATCGTGCCGTGGCTGGCCGAGAGCTGGGAGTCGAACGAGGACGGCACGCAGTTCACCTTCCGGCTGAAGGACGGCGTGACGTTCAGCGACGGCACCCCGTTCACCGCCGAGTCCGTGAAGAAGAACTTCGACGCGATCGTGAACACCCTCGGTGGTGTGAAGGCACCCTCGGCCGTCGGCTATCTCGCCGGGTACACCGGCACCACCGTCGTCGACGACCGCACCGCCCAGGTGAACTTCTCCGCCCCGAACGCACCCTTCCTGCAGGCCACCGCCACCGTGCAGCTCGGCCTCCTCTCCGACGCCGACACCGCCAAGAGCGCCGAGGAACGTTGCGCAGGTGAACTGTCGGGCACCGGCCCGTTCGTCTTCGAGGACTACCAGCAGGACAAGTCGGCCACCCTCGTCAAGCGCACCGGCTACGCGTGGGGTTCCGAGGCGTTCGGCCACGACGGCGAGGCCTATCTGGACCGCATCGAGTTCACCATCGTCCCCGAATCCGGTGTCCGCACCGGCTCGCTCGCCTCGGGTCAGCTCGACGCCGTCTCCGACGCGCTGCCGCAGGACGCCCCGCAGATCGAAGGCACGGGCGGCCGCATCCTCACCACCCCGAATCCCGGCCTCCCGTTCGGTTTCCAGCCCAACGTCGGCCGCGGTGTCCTCGCCGACCCGGCCGTACGCAGCGCGCTCGTCCCGGCGATCGACCGGCAGGAACTCGTCGACACCGTCCTCGGCCCGGACTTCCGTCCGGCGACCGGCACTCTCGCCTCCGCGACCCCCGGTTACGTCGAACTCGACGAGGTCACCTACGACCCGGCGAAGGCCCAGCAGATCCTCGACGAGGCGGGCTGGGTGCCCGGCCCGGACGGGATCCGCGTCAAGGACGGGCAGCGCCTGAGCTTCCCCGTGCTGTTCAGCTCCGTCTTCGCCGGTAACCAGGCCATCCTCGAACTGGTGCAGCAGCAGCTGCGGGCGGTGGGCATCGACCTGCAGCTCGACCTCGTCTCCACCCCGGAATCCACGGCGCGGCAGAACTCGGGCGACTACGAGTCGAACTACTACAACAGCACCCGCGCCGACGGCGACATCCTACGCACCGCCTTCGGCCTCGAGGGCCGCAACCTCAACAAGCGCGGCCCCATCCCCGAGCTCGACGACGTGCTGAACCGTCAGCTGTCCACGACCGACCCCGCGGCCCGCGCCGAACTCATCGGCCAGGCGCAGCAGCTCGTCCTCGACAACGGCCTGTGGATCCCCACCGTCGAACTGTCGCAGGCCATCGGCGCCGGCCCGAACGTGGCCGACCTGAAGTTCGAGGCCTCGGCCCGGCTCCAGTTCTTCGACACCTGGCTGAGCGAGTAGATCGTGCTGCGTTACCTCGGATCCCGCATACTCCAGGCCGTCGGTGTGCTCTGGGCGGCGTTCACGGTGTCGTTCGCGGTGCTCTACCTGCTGCCGTCCGACCCGGTGAGCATCGCCGCCGGTGCCGACGCCGGGACCCCGGTCGACGCCGCCGCGATCGAACAGCTCCAGTCCCGCTACGGCCTCGATCAGCCGGTGTGGGTGCAGTACTGGCACGCACTGAGCAACGCGGTCCGGGGTGACCTCGGCATGTCCATCTCGACCGGGCAGCAGGTGACCGATGCGATCGCCGCCGCCCTGCCGAGCACCCTCGTCCTCGCCGTGACCGCCCTGGTCCTGGCGGTGGTACTCGGCACGGCACTGGCCGTCCTCGCCACCTACACCCGCCTCGGGTGGCTGCGGAACCTGTTGCTCTGCCTGCCGCCGCTCGGTGTGGCGGTACCGACCTTCTGGGTGGGTCTGCTCCTGTTGCAACTGTTCTCGTTCCGACTCCGGCTCTTTCCGGCCTTCGGAGACCAGGGCATCGCACACGTGATCCTTCCCGCCGTCACCCTCGCCCTGCCCACCGGTGCGGTGATCGCCCAGGTCCTCGCGACCAGCCTGCAGACCACCTGGCGGCAGCCGTTCATCGAGGCGGCCCGCGCGAAGGGTGCGTCCCGGTTGCGGATCCAGACGCGGCACGCCCTGAAACTGTCGAGCATCCCGGCGTTCACCATCGCCGGGGTCGTCGTCGGCAACCTGCTGGCCGGCTCCGTGGTGGTCGAGACCGTCTTCTCCCGCAGCGGGATCGGGCGACTCACCCAGACAGCGGTGATGACACAGGACATTCCGGTCGTGCAGGGCATCGTCGTGTTCTCGGCGACGGTGTTCGTGCTCGTGAACCTCGCCGTCGACCTGCTCTATCCCCTCATCGACCCGCGCATCACCCACGGCGGCACGGCATCGGGTGAGAGCCGTGGCACGGCATCGAGCGAGAGCCGTGGCACGGCGTCGGGTGGGCAGAACGCTGCCGACGAGACCCTGCTGGAGGTCGAGGCCCGTGTCTGACACGCTGATCCGCGAACCGGAGACGACCCGTCTCTCCCCGGAACAGTTCTCCCGCAAGGACTCCCGTCTGCAGCACGTGCTGTCGGTGCTGCGCCGCAATCTCGTGGTCGCGGTGTCCGCACTCGTGCTGCTGCTCGCCGTCGGTTTCGCCCTGTTCCCCTCGGTGTTCGCCTCCGGCGACCCGCTGCAGGGGGTACCGGCCGACAAGTTGCAGCCGCCGAGCCTCGCCCACTGGTTCGGCACCGACAATCTCGGCCGCGACGTCTACACCCGCGTCGTGCACGGCGCCGGACTGTCGCTCACCGCGACCCTCGTCGCCGTCGGCATCGCCCTGGTGGTCGGCTCCCTCGTCGGACTGATCTCCGGTGCGCTCGGCGGGGCCGTCGACGCGGTCCTCATGCGCATCGTCGACGTCCTGCTGTCCATCCCGGCGCTGCTGCTCTCCCTCGCACTCGTGACGGCGCTCGGCTTCGGCACGATGAACGTCGCGATCGCCGTCGGCGTGAGCCTGGTCGCGAACTTCGCCCGCGTCATGCGCTCGGAGGTGCTGCGGGTCCGCAAGGCCCTCTACGTGGAGGCGGCGTTCGCGTGCGGTGTCCGCCGGCACACCGTGCTGCGCCGGCACGTGCTGCGCAACTCCTACGCCCCCGTCACCGCGCTGGCCGCTGTCGAGTTCGGCATGGCCGTGCTCGCCGTGTCGTCGCTGAGCTTCCTCGGGTTCGGCGCGGTCCCGCCCACCCCCGAATGGGGATCGCTGATCTCCGAGGGTCGCAACTTCCTCGCCGCCGCGTGGTGGATGACCACCCTGCCCGGCCTGGTCATCGTCGCCGTCGTGCTGTCCGCCCACCGGATCGGCCACACCATCGAGAACAGGAGCGCCCGATGACCCTGCTCGAGGTCCGCGACCTGCAGGTCGCCTACGGAACGGTCCGCGAACCGGTGGTCGCGGTGGACGGCGTCGACCTCACCGTCGCGCGCGGCGAGGTGGTCGCGGTGGTCGGCGAATCCGGCTCCGGCAAATCCACCACCGCCCAGGCGATCATCGGCCTGCTCACCGGCACCGGCCGCGTCACCGCCGGGTCGGTGACCTTCGACGGCACCCGCCTGAACGACCTGTCCGAGCGTGCCTTCGAACGTATCCGCGGCGCCCGCATCGGTTTCGTCCCGCAGGATCCCACCACCTCGCTCAATCCCGTCGTCCGCGTCGGCGACCAGGTCGCCGAGGTGCTGCGCATCCACGGCCTCGCCGACCGGCGCACCGCGAGGATCGAGACGCTGCGCATCCTCACCGAGGCCGGACTCGACGATCCGGAGCTACGCGCCAAGCAGTATCCGCAGGAACTGTCCGGTGGGCAGCGACAGCGCGTGCTCATCGGTATCGCCCTCGCGTGCCGACCGGACCTCGTCATCGCCGACGAACCCACCAGCGCCCTCGACGTGACGGTCCAGCGACGCATCCTCGACCACCTCGACACCCGGATCGCCGAGACCGGCGCCGCCGTCCTGCTCATCACCCACGACCTGGGTGTCGCCGCCGACCGCGCCGACCGCATCGTCGTCATGAAGAACGGGCGCGTGGTCGAAACCGGTCCGGCCACACAGGTCCTCGCCGACCCGCAGCACGAGTACACCCGCTCGCTCATCGCCGCGGCACCGAGCCTCGCGGATGCCCCGGCCCGCCCCGCCCCGCGCGAGGCGAAGCCGATCCTGTCGGTCTCGCACGTGTCGAAGACCTTCCGCATCGACCGCAGGTCGGCGCTGCACGCCGTGCGCGACGTGTCGTTCGACGTTCCCCGCGGCGGCACCCTGTCGCTGGTGGGGGAGTCCGGGTCCGGTAAGTCCACGGTCTCCCGCATCGCGATCCGGCTCGAGACCCCCACCGCCGGACAGGTGCGGTTCGACGGGGAGGACATCACCGGCCTGCGCGGTGGCGCCCTGCGGGCGCTGCGCCGCCGGGTGCAGCTCGTGCACCAGAACCCCTATGCCTCCCTCGATCCGAAGCTGCGGATCCGCGACATCGTCGCCGAACCGCTGGACGCCTTCGGGGTCGGCACCCGCGCCGAACGCGCCGAGCACGTCGCGCGGTTGCTCGACCAGGTGGCGTTGTCGTCGGCGCATCTCGACCGCCGGCCCGCGGAACTGTCCGGCGGGCAGCGGCAGCGCGTCGCCATCGCCCGGGCCCTGGCGCTGCGGCCCGACCTGCTCGTGCTCGACGAACCGGTCTCCGCCCTGGACGTGTCGGTGCAGGCGCAGATCCTCGACCTGCTCACCTCGCTGCAGGCCGAACTCGGCCTGAGCTACCTGTTCATCTCCCACGACCTCGCGGTCGTCCGGCAGATCAGCGACACCGTCGCCGTGATGCGGGCCGGTCGCGTCGTCGAATACGGCTCCACCACAGATATCTTCGACAACCCCCAGCACGAGTACACGAGAACGTTGCTCGATGCGATTCCCGGGAAGGTCCATCATGTCCGATAGTTCAGAATTGTTGCTGGCCGTCGAGTTCGCGGGCACCGGCGTCCACCCCGCGTCGTGGCGCCGCGACGACTCCCGCGCCGAGGAGTTGTTCACCCCCCGCTACTGGGCCGACCTCGTCGGCGCCGCCGACCGGGCGGGAGCCGACTTCGCCTTCTTCCCCGACACCTTCGGTGTCGTCTCGGGCGAGAACACCGTGCGCGGCCGGCTCGAAGCGATCGGGCTCGCCGCGCGCCTGACCACCGCGACCTCCCGCATCGGCCTGATCCCCACCGCGACCGTCACCCACACCGAACCCTTCCACGTCGCCAAGGCGATCCAGACGATCGACCACACCACCCTCGGTCGCGCCGGCTGGGAGGTCGCGGTGACGCCGGGCGTCGTGGAGTTGTTCGGCCGCAAGGACGAACAGGACACCGCATCGTTGTGGGCGGAGGCGCACGAGGCCGCCGAGGTCGCGGCGCGACTGTGGGACAGCTGGGAGGACGACGCCGAGATCCGAGACGTCGCCACCGGCCGCTTCATCGACCGCGACAAGGTCCACTACATCGACTTCGTCGGCGAGTACTTCTCCGTCAAGGGCTCGTCGATCGTGCCGCGCTCGCCGCAGGGACAACCGCTGGTCGCGGTGACGGTCACCGGTGAGGAGACCCTCGAGTTCGCGGTGCAACGCGCCGATCTCGTGCGTATCCGGGCCACGGACCTCGCGGCCGCCGCCGACCTCGCCACCCGCATCCGGACGCGGGCCGAGGACCGGCGCATCTTCGTGCTGCTCGACGTCGACGTGCTGCTCGGCGACGACGCCGCGGCCGACCTCGCCCGGCTCGAACAGTGGGCCGGGGAGCCCTACCGCTCCGACACCCTCGTACACTCCGGCACGCCCGCGAGCCTGCTCGAATTCCTCTCCGGCGTCAGCGGAGTGGACGGGGTGACCGTGCGCCCGCTCGCGCTGGCCGCCACGGTGGAACGCCTCGTCGAGGACGTCCTGCCCGTCCTGCGCCCCGCGGTGGCACCGGCCACCGGCACCCTCCGCGACCGGCTCGGTCTGCCCCGTCCCGCCAACCGCTTCGTCGCCGCTCACTGAAGGAACGATCACCGTGTCCCGCAACACCGTTCGCAAGCAGATCCATCTCGCCGCGCACTTCCCGGGCGTCAACAACACCACCGTGTGGGCCGACCCGGAATCGAGGAGCCAGATCGACTTCTCGTCGTTCCTGCACCTCGCTCGCACCGCCGAGCGCGGCCGGTTCGACTTCTTCTTCCTCGCCGAGGGCCTGCGGCTGCGTGAGCACCGCGGCCGCATCCACGACCTCGACGTCGTGGGCCGCCCCGACACCCTCACCGTGCTCGAGGCCCTCGCCGGCGCCACCACCCATCTCGGTCTGGCCGGCACCATCAACACCACCTTCAACGAGCCCTACGAACTGGCCAAGCAGTTCGCCACCCTCGACCACCTCTCCGGTGGCCGCGCCGCGTGGAACCTCGTGACGTCGCCGGATGCGTTCACCGGCGAGAACTTCCGCCGCGGCGGCTTCCTCGAGTACTCGCAGCGCTACGTCCGCGCCGCCGAGGTGGTCGACGTGACCCGGCAGCTGTGGGACAGCTGGGCCGAGCACGCCCCGGTGATCGACCGGGAGGCCGGGGTCTTCGCCGCCGACACCGATATCACACCGTTCGACGTCCACACCACCCAGTTCGACATCACCGGACGCTTCGAGGTGCCGCGCAGCCCGCAGGGCCACCCGGTGCTGCTGCAGGCCGGCGACTCCGACGAGGGCCGCGAATTCGGCGCCGCCAAGGCCGACGCCATCTTCAGCCGCCACGGCACCCTCGAGGAGGGCCGTGCCTTCTACACCGACGTCAAGAACCGCCTCGCCAAGTACGGGCGCAGCTGGGACGACCTGAAGATCCTGCCCGCCGCGACCTTCGTCCTCGGCGACACCCCCGAGGAGGCGGAGGAACGCGCCCGGCACATCCGCCTGCAGCAGGTGGGCCCGCAGACCGCCATCGCCTTCCTCGAACAGGTCTGGGGCAAGGACCTGTCGGCCTACGACCCCGACGGCCCACTGCCGGACGTCGAGCCCGAGGACAACGTCATCATCACCCGTGGGCGCGTGCGGCACGCCAAGGATCCGCTCGCCGTCGCCCGGCAGTGGAAGGCCAAGACGGACGCCGAGAACCTCAGCATCCGCGAACTCATCATCGAGGTCACCGCCCGCCAGCAGTTCGTCGGCACCCCGCAGCAGGTCGCCGACGAGATCGACCTCTACGTCCAGACCGACGCGAGCGACGGCTTCATCCTCGTCCCGCATCTCACCCCCGGCGGCCTCGACGAGTTCGTCGACACGGTCGTCCCGCTGCTGCAGGAACGCGGCAGCTTCCGCACCGACTACGACAGCAGCACCCTGCGTGGGCATCTGAACCTGCGCGACCCGCACACCGTCACCGAAGGAGCCCGCGCGTCATGACCGCAACACTCGATCAGTTCGTCGACGACTGGCAGCGGTGGCATGCCGAACGCAACGACGCTCTGCGGCAGCCCCTCGGCTGGCTGAGCCTGACGGCGCTGCACTGGCTCGACGGAACCCCCACCTCCTTCGACGAGGCCCCCGGCTACTGGCACGCCGACGGAGAGAGCGTGGTCCACGAACTCGACGGCGGCACCACCGCCTACGAACCCGTCGAGGGTGCCCCCGGCGTGCAGGTGGAATTCGAGCGCGGCTACGTCGAGATCATCCGCCGCACCGGACGGTTCGCCATCCGCATCCACGACCGGACGGCGCCCGCCCTGGCGTCGTTCTCCGGCATCCCGGCCTACGAACCCGACCCGGCCTGGGTGCTGACCGGCCGCCTCGAGGCGTTCGACGACGAGCGGGTCGTCACCACCGCCGCGGTCGTCGACGGACTCGAACACCACCACCCGGCGGCGGGGGTGATCCGGTTCGAACACGACGGGGCCGAGCACGAACTCGTCGCCTTCGGGGTGGCCGATGGTCCGCTGCGCATCCTGTTCACCGATGCGACCTCCGGGGTGACCACCTATCCGGCCGCGCGGATCCTGCAGATCGGGGAGCCGGCCGAGGACGGGACGGTCACCCTCGACTTCACGCGCGCCGCGAACCTGCCGTGCGCCTTCACCGACGCGGCGACCTGCCCGATCGCACCGCCGCAGAACCGTCTTCCCTTCGCCGTCGAGGCCGGCGAACGCAATCCTCGGGTCCGGGAGTCGTCGTGAACGCCGTGAATCCGGTTCCGCTGTCGGTGCTCGACCTCTCGCCGGTCAGCGAGGGGTCGACGGTGCCGCAGGCCCTGCACAACACCCTCGACCTCGCCCGGAAGGTCGAGGCGTGGGGCTACAAGCGCTACTGGGTCGCCGAGCACCACTTCGTGGCGGTCGCGTCGTCGGCCCCCGCCGTGCTCGTCGGGGCGATCGCCGCCGCGACCAGCACCATCCGCGTCGGTGCCGCTGCGGTGCAGCTCGGGCACAACACCGCCATCGGCGTCGTCGAATCCTTCGGCACCCTCGACGCCCTGTACCCGGGGCGCATCGACCTCGGGCTGGGGCGGTCGGGACAGCGCCGCGCCGAGGCGCTGGCGGCCGGATCGGCACCGGAACCCGCGCCGCGGCCCACGCAGATCCGCGACGGATTGATCATCCCGCCGCCGTTCCCCACCGCGAAGCTGCTGTCGTCGTCGCGCCTCGCCACGAGCTTCGGTCTGCTGCAGCAGCCCGGCGCCGAGTCGCCCGACTTCGCCCGGCAGGTCGAGGACATCCTCGCCTTCCTGGACGGCACCTTCACCACCCCCGACGGCACCGACCTGCACGCCAACCCGGGGGAGGGCGCCGACGTCGAGGTGTGGGTGTTCGGCTCCAGCGCCGGCCCGTCGGCGGAACTCGCCGGTCGCCTGGGCCTGCCCTTCGGCGCGAACTACCACGTCAGCCCCGGGACGACCGTCGAGGCGGTCGAGGCGTACCGGGCGGCGTTCCGTCCGTCGTCGATCCTGAGGAAGCCCTACGTGGTGGTCTCGGCCGACGCGGTGGTCGCCGACGACGACGCCACCGCCCGCGAACTGGCGTCGACCTACGGGCACTGGACGCACAGCATCCGCTCGGGCCACGGCGCGATCCCGTATCCGGACCCGGAGACCACCCCGCCGCTCACCGACGAGCAGCGCGAACTCGTCGAGGACCGGCTGGTCACCCAGTTCGTGGGGTCGCCGGGCACCGTCGCCGAACGCCTCGACACGCTCCGGCGCGTCACGGACGCCGACGAACTCGTCGTCACCTCGGTGACGCACGGACACGCCGACCGGGTGCGCTCGTACGAGCTCCTCGCCCGGGAATGGGGCCTGGCCCGCATCCGCGCGGCCTGAACTTCGGGGAGGTTGTGTGCGTTTTTCCGCACGAAAACGCACACGACCTCCCTCAACTTTCGGGAGGGGAGGCGGCATACTCGGGGCGTCGAACACGTGAAGGTCGGAGGATGCGGTGGCTCAGGGTCTGAAGTTGGGGTACAAGGCGTCGGCGGAGCAGTTCGGGCCGCGGGAGCTGGTCGAGCTGGCCGTGCTCGCCGAGGCGCACGGGATGGATTCGGCGACGGTGTCGGATCATTTCCAGCCGTGGCGCCACCAGGGTGGGCACGCCCCGTTCTCACTGGCGTGGATGACCGCAGTGGGGGAGCGCACGCAGCGGTTGCAGCTCGGCACGAGTGTGTTGACGCCGACGTTCCGGTACAATCCGGCGGTGATCGCGCAGGCGTTCGCGACGATGGGCTGCCTGTATCCGGGGAGGATCTTCCTCGGGGTCGGCACCGGTGAGGCACTCAACGAGATCGCCACCGGTTATGCGGGCCAGTGGCCGGAGTTCAAGGAACGCTTCGCGCGGCTGCGGGAGTCGGTGCGGCTGATGCGCGAGCTGTGGCGCGGGGACCGGGTGGATTTCGAGGGGGAGTTCTACTCGACGAAGGGGGCGTCGATCTACGACGTGCCCGAGGGCGGTATCCCGGTGTACATCGCCGCCGGTGGTCCGATGGTGGCGCGGTATGCGGGACGGGCGGGGGACGGGTTCATCTGCACCTCGGGCAAGGGCATGGAGCTCTACACCGACAAACTCCTGCCGGCGGTGGCGGAGGGGGCGGCGAAGGCGGAGCGGGATGTCGTGCAGATCGACAAGATGATCGAGATCAAGATCTCGTACGACACCGATCCGGATCGGGCGTTGGAGAACACGCGGTTCTGGGCGCCGTTGTCGTTGACGCCGGAGCAGAAGCATTCGATCGACGATCCGATCGAGATGGAGGCCGCGGCCGATGCGTTGCCGATCGAGCAGGTGGCCAAGCGGTGGATCGTGGCGTCGGATCCGGACGAGGCGGTCGAGCAGGTCAAGGCGTATGTGGATGCGGGGTTGAATCATCTGGTGTTCCATGCGCCGGGTCATGATCAGCGGCGGTTCCTGGAGTTGTTCGAACGCGACCTCGCGCCGCGCCTGCGCGCCCTCGCCTGATCACACACCCGGACGTGTCGCGGGGTGCCCCGCCGGAACGGGCACCCCGCATTAGGGTGACACCCATGAGCGTCGAGGCGGATTCCGTAACGAGCATCTACATCGCGGCTCCCGAGGGCGACACCGGCAAGTCGACCGTCGCCCTGGGCGTACTGCAGACGCTGTGCGCCTCCACCGCCCGCGTGGGGGTCTTCCGCCCCATCGCCCGCTCCGACAGCGACACCGACTACATCCTCGAGCTCCTGCTCGAACACACCACCGTCGACCTCGGCTACGACGACTGCGTCGGCGTCACCTACGACGACGTCCACGCCGACCCCGACGCCGCGCTCAGCGACATCGTCGTCAGGTACCACGCCGTCGCCGACCGCTGCGACGCCGTCGTCGTCGTCGGCAGCGACTACACCGAGATCGCCAACCCCAGCGAACTGTCGTACAACGCCCGCATCGCCGCCAACCTCGACGCCCCCGTGCTGCTGGTCCTGCGCGGCGCGCGGCGCACCCCCACCGAGATCGCCCAGTTCACCGCGGTGTGCGCGAGTGAACTGGCCGCGCAGCACGCCCACCTCGGGGCCGTCGTCGTCAACCGGTGCGATCCCGACGCTCTCGACGAGGTGGCCGCCGCCCTGGCCGATCGCAGCGAACCGGTGTGGACCCTGCCGGACGTACCCGCGCTGGTCGCCCCCACCCTGGCGGAGCTGATGACCGCGATCGACGGTGAGCTCTACAGCGGTGATCCCGACCTGCTGCAACGCGAGGCGCTGCGGATCATGGTGGACGGCATGACCGCCGAACACATTCTGGAGCGGCTCACCGACGGCGTCGTCGTCATCGCCCCCGCCGACCGTTCCGACGTCGTCCTCACCCTCGTCAACGCCAGTGCTGCCGAAGGTTTCCCGACGCTCGCCGGCATCGTCATGAACGACGGGCTCCGGCCCCACCCGATGATCGCGCGGCTCCTCGCGGCGCTGAAACCGTCGCTGCCGATCCTCACCACCGAGCTGGGCACCCTCGACATCGCCGCGGCCGCGGACCGCACCCGGGGGCGGATGGCGCTCGGCGCACAACGCAAGATCGACACGGCCCTCGCCCTGATGGAACGCCACGTCGACTCCCGCGCCCTGCTCGACCGGCTGCGGCTGCCCCGCCCGTCGGTGACCACCCCGCAGATGTTCGAATACCAGCTCATCGACCGCGCCCGGACACAGCTCCGGCACATCGTGCTTCCCGAAGGCGAGGACGACCGGATCCTGCGGGCCGCCGGACGGGTGCTGCAGCGCGGCATCGCACAGCTGACCATCCTCGGCGACGAGGCCGCGGTGCGGCAGCGGGCCGCCGAGCTCGGCGTGGACCTGTCCGAGGCGCAGATCCTCGACCCGCGTACCTCCGAGCTCACCGAACGGTTCGCCGAGGAGTACGCACGGCTGCGCGCCCACAAGGGTATGACACTCGACCGGGCCCGCGAGATAATGAGGGACATCTCGTATTTCGGCACGATGATGGTGCATCTCGGGCTCGCCGACGGCATGGTCTCCGGCGCCGCGCACACCACCGCGCACACGATCCGGCCCTCACTCGAGATCATCAAGACCGAACCCGGTGTGTCGACGGTGTCGAGCATCTTCCTGATGTGCCTCGACGACCGGGTGCTCGCCTACGGCGACTGCGCAGTGGTGCCCGATCCCACCGCCGACCAGCTCGCCGACATCGCGATCTCCTCGGCCGCGACCGCCGCCCGTTTCGGCATCGAACCGCGCATCGCGATGCTGTCCTACTCCACCGGCGAGTCGGGTTCGGGAGCCGACGTCGACAAGGTCCGCACCGCAACCGCTCTCGTGCGGGAACGCCGCCCCGACCTGCTCGTGGAAGGACCGATCCAGTACGACGCCGCGATCGAACCGACGGTCGCCGACGCGAAACTGCCCGGCTCGGACGTCGCCGGCCGCGCCACGGTGTTCGTCTTCCCGGACCTGAACACCGGCAACAACACCTACAAGGCGGTGCAGCGCAGCGCGGACGCCGTCGCTGTGGGGCCCGTCCTCCAGGGGCTGAACAAGCCGGTCAACGACCTGTCCCGCGGTGCCCTGGTCCAGGACATCGTCAACACCATCGCCATCACGGCGATCCAGGCGCAGGAGGAGCAGTCGTGAGCAGCCCCGACCCCGACACCCCCGCCCTCGTGCTGGTGCTCAACTCCGGTTCGTCGTCCATCAAGTTCCAGCTGATCGAGCCGGTCAGCGGGAAGTCCCCGGCACACGGGCTGATCGAGAGGATCGGGGAGCCGGAGGGCCGGATCGTCTTCCACCACACCACCGGCACGATCGAGGAGACCGGAGCGATTCCCGACCACCGGAAGGGATTGCACGCGGTACTCGGGATGCTCGAACGGCTCGGGCGTCCGCTCGAAGAGGTCGGCATCGTCGCGGTGGGGCACCGGATCGTGCACGGCGGCATGAACCTGCACGAACCCACGCTCATCGACGACGACGTGGTCCGCGCCGTCGCCGACCTGTCGGTGCTCGCACCCCTGCACAATCCCGCGAATGTCATCGGAATCGAGGTCGCGCGCGAGGAACTGCCCGACGTTCCGCACGTCGGGGTCTTCGACACCGCCTTCTTCCACGATCTTCCGGCCCCGGCGGCGACCTACGCCATCGACCGGGACATCGCCCGCGAGCACGGCCTCCGCCGCTACGGCTTCCACGGCACCTCCCACGAGTACGTCGCACACCGCGCCGCCGACTTCCTCGGCCGCGGCATCGCGGAGCTGAATCTGGTGGTGCTGCACCTCGGCAACGGCGCCTCCGCCTCCGCGATCGCCGGAGGACACCCCATCGACACGTCGATGGGTCTGACCCCGCTCGAGGGGCTGGTGATGGGTACCCGCAGCGGCGACGTCGATCCCGGCCTCGTCCTGCACCTGCACCGGACGGTCGGCCTGGGTGTCGACGCCCTCGACGACCTGCTCAACCGGCATTCGGGATTGAAGGGCCTGTCGGGGGTCAACGACTTCCGCGCCCTGCACGAACTCGTCGAGGCGGGCGACGAGGACGCTCGCCTCGCCTACGACGTCTACGTGCACCGCATCCGGAAGTACGTGGGGGCGTACACTTTCGAACTCGGTGGTGTGGACGCGATCGTCTTCACCGGCGGGGTGGGGGAGCACAACGCCGACGTCCGCCACGACGCGCTGGCCGGTCTCGACCGTCTCGGCATCGTCGTCGACGACACCCGCAACGGCGCCGCCGAGGAGGGGGAGCGCCGTATCTCCGCCGACGGGTCGCAGGTGGAGGTGCTGGTCATCCCGACCAACGAGGAACTCGCCATCGCCCGCGCCGCAGTGGCTTTCGCGCGACCCCGCTCCTGATCGGGTGAGGCTGCCGTGATCAGGTGAGGCTGCGCGGCCGGATCGCGTTCGCCAGGTCGACGAGGGTGTAGCGGTGCGAACGGGTCGGTGCCTTGCGCGCCAGCTGCCGGAGCGCCGCCTCGGCGCCCAGACGCAGCCCCTTCTCGGTGAACGGCACGTCGAGGATGCGGTCGTGCTCGCGCCGCGACGACCTGCCGCTGCGCACCCATTCGAGCGCGGTCCGCAGCACGAGCGCCCGCATCTGCAGAGCGCGGCTCTCGTCCGCGGGCAGCGCCGCGACACGGTGCGCGGCCTCCCGCAGGTCGGCTTCGGTGATCTCGTCGACCCGCCCGCCACGCAACAGGATCAGGGCCGCCGTCATGGTCGCGGCACTGTGGTGCCGCGAGGTCGGCGGTACCTGATCGAGAACCTGCACGGCACTGCGGATCTCGTCGCGCGCCGTGAGCTGCCGGGCCAGACCGAAGGACGCACTGACCAGCCCGTGGTCGGTCCGCCAGACGGTGCGGTAGGTCTCCTCGCAGAACTGCCGCCAGGCCTCCGGATCGTCGCTCTCCCAGTGTTGCAGGGTCAGTTCCGCGGTGGCCGCCAGGGCGACCTTCGGGGCGACCTCCCCGGGTAGGGCCTGCAGCACCTTGTCGAACCGCGCGAAGGCCTTCTCGTAGTCGTCCTGCAGCAGCGCCGCGATGCCGGCGTACCAGTCCGACCGCCAGTCGCTGCCGCCCTCGCGTTCGAGCCGCGTGAGGATCTCCGTCGCGGCGTCGGCCTGCCCCAGATCGAGATGGGCGCGGATCTCGGCGAAGGTCACCTCCCGGCTGATCGAGGCCTCCGAGGACCCCGCGAGCCGCTCGAATCCCTTCTCACGGGCGTGCCGCAGCGAGTCCAGGGTCTGCTGCGGTTCGCTGTGCACGGCGGCGGCGAGCAGCGCGGCACTCGGATCGTTGGGGTCGACCAGCGGAACCGGCAGGGCCGCCGCGACATCCCGGCCACGCAGGTTGGCGTCGCGTTCGATGCCGTCGGCGTAGACGTCGGTGCGCACGAGTGCCTCGTCGGTGCCGAAGGTGGTGCGCTGCGGGCTGAACAGCGTCGACAGTCCCGGATGTTCGGTGCCGAGCTTCTTCGACAGGATCTCGCGCAACACCCCGGTGAGCTGCCCGGCGAGTTCGTCCGCCGACGAGAAACGTTGCTGCGGATCTGCATTCGTCGCGCGGAGCAGCAACCGGTGGTAGGAGTCGTATTCGGCGAGCAGCGGCGCCTGCTCCGGGGTGGGGAGTCCGTCGAGATAGCGGCCCTTGTCCGACGGCATGTCGAGGGTGAGCACGGCGAGGGTGCGCCCGACCGTGTAGATGTCGGTCGCCACGGTGGGGCCGGTCCGGACGATCTCCGGTGCCTGGTATCCCGGTGTGCCGTAGAGATATCCGTAGTCCTCGATCCCGGTGACGGCACCGAGGTCGATGAGCTCGACCTGTTCGTCGGTGACCATGATGTTCTCGGGTTTGAGGTCGTTGTAGACCAGACCGATGTCGTGCAGGTACTGCAGGGCGGGCAGTACCTCGAGCATGTAGCCGATGGCCTGCTCGACGGGCATGCGCTCGGGCGGTTCGTAGGTGTCGAGGACCGTGCGCAGGGTGTGCCCGCCGAGATACTCCATGACGATGTATCCCATGGGGGTGCCGTCGGGCTGGGGGTGCTCGACGAAGTTGTAGATCCGCACGATGCTCGGATGGCTCACCTCTGCGAGGAACTGCCGTTCGGCCATGGCGACGGCCTGCGCCTCGGCGTCACCGGAGTGCAGCAGTCCCTTGAGCACCACCCAGCGGTCGCTCACGTTGCGGTCGATCGCGAGATATATCCAGCCCAGGCCGCCGTGCGCGATGCAACCCTGCACCTCGTACTGCCCAGCGACCAGATCACCGCGCTTCAGCGCCGGGGTGAACTGGAAGTGGCTGCCGCACTTCGGGCAGTCGCCCTCGGTGAGCCCCGGTCCGGTGGCGGTACTGCGGCCCACCGGGTCGTTGCACTTCCAGCAGAAGCGTTTGCCCTCGGCCACGAGGGGATTGCGCAGCACCGCATCCATCGGGTCCTTCGGGGCGGGCACCGGCACGTCGACGAGACCGGCGATGCGCCGCCGTTCGGTGCCGCGGAGCCGGCTACGGCGGGTCGACGTGCGCTGAGAGGTCGACCGGACGGGCCGCCGCGCGGACGTCGGTTCGGGTCGTCCGGCGACGGTGGCGGGACCGGAATCCGCGGGCCGGGTCCCCCGGCCGGTACCGGCCTTCTGTGTCCCCTGACCGGGTTCGGCCTTCTGTGTCCCCTGGCCGGGTTCGGCCCGCTGCGTCTCAGGGCCGAGGTCGGCGGCCTGTGTGGCCGGCTGGTCGCGTGAGCGAGGATCGTCGGTCATGGCTCATTCCCGGTACTTCGGCGTCGGCGGTGCCGGTGTGGGGCCGAGCACCCGCAGATAGGTGTCGTACAACCGCTCCCAGGTGCCGTCGGTGCGGATCCGGTCGAGGGTGGCGTTGACGACGCGGACGAGATCGTCGTTGCCCTTGGTGATGCCGATGCCGTACGGCTCGGAGCCGAGGGACGGGCCGACGAGCTCGAGATAGGGATCCTGCGACGCCAGACCGGCGAGGATCGTGTCGTCGGTGCTCACCGCGTCCACCTGCCGCTGCTGGAGCACCACGAGGCAGTCGGCCCAGGACGGCACCGCCAGGATCGACGCCGCGGGCTGCACCTGCTGCAGGCGGGCCAGCGAGGTCGTGCCGTCGACCGCACACACCCGCCGCCCCGCGAGGTCGGCGGCGCTGCGGATACCGGACCCCTTGACCACCAGGACCCGCTGCTGCGCGCGGAAGTACTCGGTGGAGAAGTCGACCTTCTCGCGGCGTGCGCAGGTGATGGTCATGGTCTTGGCGACGATGTCCACCGTCGAGTTCTGCAGCGCCTCCTCGCGTTCGGCGGAGCTGAGGATGCGGAAGTCGACGAGATCCGGGTCGCCGAGCAGGTCGCGGGCGATCTCCCGGGCGACGTCCACGTCGAAGCCGGTGATGCGGCCGGTGACCGGATCGCGGTAGCTCATCAGGTTGCTGCCGGTGTCCAGGCCCACGACGAGCCGGCCGCGTGCCCGGATCCGGTCGACTGCCGGGCCGGTGGCGTCGGCGTCGGGCGGCAGGCTCTCCGTCGGGTCGCCGCAGTCCGGGGACGGGGGAGTGGTCAGCGTGGACTCGACGGGATGGGCGCGCTCCGGCAACGGCGCGAAGGTCGACGAGGTCTCCACCTCGGGGGCGCGCGGCGGCGGATCGGTCGCGCATCCCGCGGCGAGCGCGGCGAGCGCGCACACGCCGGCGGCCGCTCTGCGGATCCTCACCGGTACTCCTTCAATCGGGGGCGCAGACCCAGCCACACCCCGAGCAGCGCCACCCCGAGCAGCACCAGCGTCGCCGGGGCGAGACCGAGGAGGGTGCGCGAGGCCCGGAACTCGTTGTCGCGCAGTTCCGTGCGGGTGGCGACGATGCTGTCGCGCAGTGCCGTGTCGAGGGCGGCGAACTGGGTGGTGGACTCGCCCGGTCCGGGCCCGACGGCCAGTACCGTCGCGGCCGCGTAGTCGCCGCGACCGAGGGCGTCGACGGTACGACGATGCGAGTTGAGCCACGCCTCGCGCGCCGCGCGGGCCACCTCGACGGTGTCGCGGCCCGCGACGGGTTCGGCACTGCCGGCGTAGCGGTCGAGGATGTCGCCGAGCAGGGTCATGTTCTCGCCGAAGGTGGTGTCGTAGACCCCGGAGGTGTCGCGGCGCGCGAGCAGCAGGGTCTCGGCGGTGCGGGACTGCTGCGCGACGATGCGGCCCTGCGTCAGCGTCGCCAGGGGCTCGGCGCCGTGCTCGATGGCCTGCTCGGTCGCACTCGACGAGGCCAGACCCGCGAAGAGCAACCAGCACAGGGCCAGCCCGGTCGCGCCGATGGCCACCAGCAGCCCCGGATTGAGGGCGCGGTGACTGATACGGCTGACCACAATGTGCGTCGCCCCCAGAGCGGCGACCGTGACGATGAGGAGACCGATCGCGAGCCAGGGCGGCCGGACCGCGGCACGCTGGGTCGCCTCCACCGCGGCGACACCCCGGCTGTGGAGTTCCTGCGCCGCAGGGAGCAGTTCGGTCTGCATCAGGTGCGACGCCTCGCCCAGATAGGCGGCCCCCACCGGGTTGCCGACCCGGTGGTTGGCACGTGCCGTCTCGATCGTGCCGGTGTAGACGGGGAGCAGCCGCCCGATCTCGGTGAGGTGGTGGACGGTGGTCGCATCGGCGTCGGTCAGCCCGGTCGCCGCGACGACCAGGTACTCCGAGGCCTCCGAGACCGCCCGGAGGTAGCGGTCGCGCACCTCCTCCGGTTCGAGACCACCCGAGATGAAGCCGGTCACCGCGGCGGCGTCGGCCACCGACAGGGCGCTGTAGAGGTTCTGTGCCGCGTAGGCGAGCGGTTCGGTGGACTCGAGCAACCGATCGTGGGTGTCCTGCCGTTGGTCCACGGCGGTCGCCGACGCCACCGCCGACACCAGGAGCAGGATCGTCAGGATCACCCCGAACGTCACCAGGCGGGCGGGTGTGGACCTCAGGACGTCGCGCAGATCCTCGCGGCGGACGCCCGAAGTGCCCGGATCCTCGGTAGCCTCGACCGTGCCGCCGGTCGGGACGACCGGAGGGGGTACGCGAACACCCACGGCGCACCCCTTTCCTCGTGTCGTCGGTCTCGAGGCGAGCATATAAGCAGCACGGCGGTATTGTTGCCGTCCACGGACGGCGGGATCCGGGGCTCCGACACGGTTCCGCAGGGGCCCGGACCAGGGAGGCGGACGCGATGCGCGGTGACGGTGACGGGTGGGCGGTCGGCCCCGACGGGGAGAAGCGCTGGGGGCGGCACGGCGCGGCCGGACTGCTGCTGCGCGCACCCCTGCCCGACGGCACCCCCGCGGTGCTCCTGCAGCACCGCGCGGCCTGGAGCCATCAGGGCGGCACCTGGGCTCTGCCCGGCGGCGCCCGCGACTCCCACGAGAGCACCGTCGACGCGGCCGTGCGCGAGGCTCACGAGGAAGCGGGCATCGACGTCGCGGCGCTGTCGGTGCGGACCGAGCGGGTCACCTCCGGGCTGCCGGGAGGCTGGACCTACACGACGGTGATCGCCGACGCGCCCCGCCCGCTCGACACCGCCCTCAACGGGGAGAGCACCGAACTGCGCTGGGTGCCCGAGTCCGAGGTCGAGACGATGCCCCTGCACCGCGGCTTCGCCGAGGCCTGGCCGGCGCTGCGCACCTGCCCGGTACGGATGCTGCTCGACACCGCCAACGTCCTCGGGACGAGCGGCCCCACCGGCTGGTGGCGCGACCGCCCCGGCGCGACGAGCGCACTGCTCGCCGACCTCGCCGCGGTGCTGCCCCGCACCGTCGAACTGCCCGGTGGACTGTTCGGCTGGGTGCCCCGCATCGAGGTCGTGCTCGAGGGACAGGCCCGCGACGCGGTCGTCGACGACGCCCGCCTGCCGGTGCACACCGCCGCCGGCAGCGGCGACGACGAACTCGCCCGGCTGGCCGCCGCGACGACCACCGCGGTGGACCCGAGCGTGACCGTCGTGGTCACCGCCGACCGCGGGCTGCGCGACCGGCTGCCCGAGGGCATCGTCGCGGTGTCGCCGTCGACGGTGCTGGGCTGGCTCTGACCTCTCGGGCCGGCGGCCTTCTCAGGCCGGCAGCGCGGCTTTGAGTGCCGCCGCGGCGGCCCGCGGATCCTCGGCCTTCGTGATCGCTCGCACCACCGCGATGCGCGTCGCACCGGCCGCGACGACCTCCGGCACCCGTTCGAGGTCGATCCCGCCGATCGCGAACCACGGACGCTTCGGCTGCGACTGCGCGACCTCGCGGGTCACCTCCAGACCCGCCGCGGTGCGGCCCGGCTTCGTGGGGGTGTCCCAGACCGGGCCGGATGCGAAGTAGTCCACGCCCTCCTCGATGTCGGCGAGCGCGGCCTGCGCGCGGCTGCCCGTGGACCGGCCGATGACGATCTCGTCGCCGAGGATCCGCCGCGCGTACTGCACCGGCAGGTCGCCCTGGCCGAGGTGCAGGATGTCGGCGCCCGAGGCGAGCGCGACGTCGGCGCGGTCGTTCACCGCCATCAACGCACCGTGTCGGGAGCACGCCTCGGCGATGATCTCCAGCGCCGCGAGCTCCTCTCGGGCCTCGATGCGGCCGAACTTCTTCTCGCCGGCCGAGTCCTTGTCGCGCAACTGGACGATGTCGACACCGCCTGCGAGGGCCTCCTCGACGAAGTCCGCGAGGTCGCCGGTGTCGCGGCGGGCGTCGGTGCACAGGTACAACCGGGCGGTCGCGAGGCGACCGCGGGGGTCGGGGTGGTTGCCGCGATAGGTGGTCACGGACAAGACGGTAGCCTCTAGGGGGAACGTGACGACACGGGAGTCCCGAGGAACGCGGGGCTGAGAGGGGGCCTGCCGGCCCCGACCGTTATGACCTGACCCGGATCATGCCGGCGCAGGGAGTGAGGTGGATCTGTGACAACTGTTGCCGTCGTCGGTGGCGGAGTGATCGGGCTGTCGATCGCATGGCGCGCGGCCCGCGCCGGGCACACCGTCACCGTGCACGACCCGAATCCCGGAAGCGGCGCCTCGTGGGTGGCCGGGGGCATGCTCGCCCCGCTGTCCGAGGGCTGGCCGGGAGAGGACCACGTCCTCGACCTCGGCGCAGCCTCCCTGGACCGCTGGCCCGGCTTCGCGGAGGCCCTGCGCACCGAGACCGGCACCGACGTGTTCACCGCCGAGGCCTCCCTGACGGTCGCCCTCGACGCCGCCGACGCCGCCGACCTGCGGACCGTCGCCGAATGGGTGGGCGAACGCGGCCACGAGATGCAGGTGCTCTCCCGCGCCCGGATACGCGAACTCGAACCGTCGCTCGGCCCCCGCATCCGCCTCGGGCTGCTGGCTCCCACCGAGCTCTCCGTCGACAACCGGGCGCTCGTCGAGGCCCTGCGCGTCGCGGCCGTGCGGGCCGGGGTGCGGTTCTCCGAAGCCGCCGTGCACGACCTCGCCGACCTGCCTGACGACCAGGTGGTGCTCGCCGCCGGGTGGGCGTCGGCGCAGCTGTGGCCGGGACTGCCGGTGCGGCCCGTCAAGGGCGAGATCCTGCGGCTGCGGCTGCGGCCCGGCGCGACCCCGCCGCCGCAGCGCACCGTGCGCGCGGAGGTGCACGGCCGCCCCGCCTATCTGGTGCCCCGCCACGACGGCCTGGTCGTCGGCGCCACCCAGTACGAGGCATCCGACCGGCAGGTCACCGTCGCCGGGGTGCGCGATCTCATCGCCGACGCGGAGACGATCTTCCCGGCGCTCGGCGAGTACGAGCTGTACGAGGCGAGTGCGGGCCTGCGCCCGATGACCCCCGACAACCTGCCGCTGATCGGCCGGCTGTCCGACCGCGTCGTGGCCGCCACCGGGCACGGCCGCAACGGTGTGCTGCTCACCCCGGTCACCGTCGACGCGGTGCTCGCCGAACTCCGCGGGGAGCAGCTCCCCGACGCGAAACATGCCTGTCCCCGACGACATACGGAAGCGAGTGTGCGATGAGCGATCAGGTGGCGGTGGGCATCACCGTCAACGGTGAGGACAAGACCTACGCGACGGCACCGACCGTCGCGGAGCTGCTGGCCGAACTCGGCCTGCCGGAGAAGGGGATCGCGGTCGCGATCGACGGTGCCGTCTGCCCCCGTGGCCGCTGGTCCGAACCGGTGAACCGCGGCGCGAACATCGAGATCCTCACGGCGGTCCAGGGTGGCTGAGACACAGGTGAACACCGCCCAGTCGGGCGAAACACGCGATCCGGCACACGATCTGCCGCCGCTGACCATCGCGGGCCGCACCTTCGGGTCCCGGTTGATCACCGGCACCGGCGGTGCCGCGAACCTCGCGGTGCTCGAGGAGGCGCTCGTCGCGTCGGGCACCGAACTGACCACCGTCGCGATGCGGCGCGTCGACGCGGCCTCCGGCACCGGGGTTCTCGACCTGCTGCGGCGCCTCGGCATCGAGCCGCTGCCCAACACCGCCGGCTGCCGCGGCGCGAAGGAGGCGGTGCTCACCGCGCAGCTCGGCCGCGAAGCGCTCGAAACCGACTGGGTCAAGCTGGAAGTCATCGCCGACGAGCGGACCCTGCTGCCCGATGCCATCGAACTCGTCTCGGCCGCAGAGCAACTCGTCGACGACGGATTCGTCGTCCTGCCGTACACCACCGACGATCCGGTGCTCGCGAAGCGCCTCGAGGACGTCGGCTGCGCCGCGGTGATGCCGCTCGGCTCCCCGATCGGCACCGGTCTCGGCATCTCGAATCCGCACCACATCGAGATGATCGTCGAATCCGCCGGGGTGCCGGTGATCCTCGACGCCGGAATCGGCACCGCCTCCGACGCCGCGCTCGCGATGGAACTCGGATGCGACGCGGTGCTGCTCGCGACCGCCGTCACCCGCGCCAAGGATCCGGCGCTGATGGCCTCCGCGATGCGGCACGCCGTCGAAGCGGGCTTCCACGCGCGGCACGCCGGACGCATCCCGAAACGCTTCTGGGCACAGGCGTCGTCGCCCATGGAGCCCTGACGAGCCCGTGACCGGCCGGTCTCCCACGTAGGGTGGAGATCATGATCGAAGTGACCGGCTTGACCAAGAAGTTCGGGTCGACGACCGCGGTCGACGACCTGACGTTCACGGTCCGTCCCGGCATCGTCACCGGCTTCCTCGGCCCGAACGGCGCCGGGAAGTCCACCACGATGCGCATGATCCTGGGACTGGACCGACCGACCTCGGGTACCGCACTGATCGAGGGCAAGCCCTACCGCGAACTCCAGCGGCCGCTGCAGACCGTCGGCGCACTGCTCGACGCGAAATGGGTGCACCCCAACCGATCGGCGCGGGCTCACCTGCGGTGGCTCGCCGCGTCCAACGGTCTGCCCGACTCGCGCGTCGACGAGGTGCTGCGCCAGGTCGGCCTCACCGAGGTCGCCGGGAAGAAGGCCGGCGGGTTCTCGCTCGGCATGTCGCAGCGGCTCGGCCTCGCGGCCGCGCTGCTCGGCAACCCGCGGGTTCTGCTGTTCGACGAACCGGTCAACGGTCTCGACCCCGAGGGCATCGTGTGGATCCGGCGGTTCATGCAGGCCCTCGCCGCAGAGGGACGCACCGTGCTCGTGTCGAGCCACCTGCTCTCCGAGATGGCGCAGACCGCCGAGCACCTGATCGTCATCGGCCGCGGCCGGCTCATCGCCGACACCTCCGTGGACGAGTTCGTCGCCCGCTCGTCGGAGTCCGACGTGCTGGTGCGCAGCCCCCAGCTCGACGAGCTGCGGGCCGCGCTCACCGAGCGGGGGAAGACCTTCCGCGAGGAGGACGGCGCGCTGATCGTCTCGGGCGCCGGTACCTCGGAGATCGGCGAACTCGCCGCGGCGCGCTCGATCGTGCTGCACGAGCTGGCCGGTCGTAACGCCTCCCTCGAGGAAGCGTTCATGAAGCTGACCGGTGGTGAGGTCCAGTACCACGGATCCGGAGTCGACGACGTCATGAAGGGTGGACTGTGATGAGTACGGCACTCGACACGTTGCGCGCCGAGCGGATCAAGCTCACCTCGGTGCAGTCCCCGCTGTGGTGCACGGTGATCATCGTGGCGCTGGGGCTGGGCCTGGCCGCGATCCTCGGCTCGGTCTCCCGCACGTCGGTGGGCATGGACGACGAGATGGGCGTCTTCTATCCGACCGTCGACACCGCCATCAGCGGCGTCACCGGTTTCGGTGTGCTCGTGCTGATGATCCTGGCCGCGCTGTCGGTGACGAGCGAGTACCGCTTCGGGATCATCCGCACCACCTTCCAGGCCACCCCGAACCGGGCGCTGCTGCTGACGATGAAGGCGCTGCTGATCGGGGTGTTCGGGGCGGTGCTCACCTTCGCCGTCGCGCTCGGGGCGTTCTTCGTCGCCAAGGCGCTGGCCGGTCCGGATGCGGGCCGTGAGCTGGTGCTCGACGGGGGTGACTCCTGGCGGGCGATCTACGGCACCGCGATCTACGCGTTCCTGTGTGTGGTGCTCGCAGTGGGTGTCGGCACGCTGCTGCGACAGTCCGCCGGCACGATCGCGCTGCTCATGCTGTGGCCGCTGCTCATCGAATCGCTGTTCGCCCTGTTCGGGTCGGTGGGCGCGAAGATCCAGCCGTTCCTGCCCTTCGCCAACGCCAACCACTTCCTCGGTCAGGAGCCGAGCGTCGACTTCCACTGGGGCCCGTGGGGATCACTGCTGTACTTCGCGGTGTTCTCGGTGGTCGTCTTCGCGATCTCGATCGTGGTGGTGAAAGAGCGCGACGCCTGAGCCTTCCTCCTCTCCACACGACTGCGCCGCACGGACGATCCGTGCGGCGCAGTCGTCTTTCGGCCCGGGGACACCCCCGGCTTTTGTACGCTCGGGCGATGGTGAGTTCTCGGACGACACGGGGGATGCGGACGGCACAGGGGAGGGGAGCCGCCCTGGTCCTCGTCGGGGTCCTGCTGGCATCGGGATGTTCCGACGGGGAGGCGCAGACACCGTCGGTGGATCCGGCCGCGCTCGCCGACGCGGTGCAGATCGACACGCTCATGGCCCGCCTGTCCGATCTCGAGCGCATCGCCAACGACAACGGCGGCAACCGGGCCGTGGGCACCCCCGGCTACGACGCGAGCGTCGACTACGTCGTCGCCGCGCTGGAGGGCGCCGGATTCGAGGTGGAGACGCCGGAGTTCGACACGACCGGTTTCACCGTCGACCGGGAGGCACTCACCGTCGACGGTGCACCCCTCGAGGTCCGTGCCCTCGGCATGTCGCCCTCGACCGGGCCGGACGGGGTGAGCGCGCGGGTCGTGCGGGTGCCCACCGACGACACCCCCGGCTGCGAGGCCACCGACTACGACGGGCTCGACGCAGCCGGTGCCGTGGTGATCGTCGACCGCGGCGAGTGCACCTTCGCCGACAAGGAACGGATCGCCGCCGAACAGGGCGCCGTCGCGCTGCTCGCCGTCAACAGCGAGGAGGGGCCGCTCGCCGCGGCCACGCTCGGCGACGAGGCCGAACCGCGCATCCCGGTCGGTGGGGTCGCCCGGGAGGACGGGGACCGGCTCGCCGCGGCGTCGACGGTGACCCTCACGCTCGAGACCCGCACCGAGACCGTCACCTCCCGCAACGTCGTCGCCCAGACCCGCACCGGCGCCACCGACAACGTGGTCGTCGTCGGCGCGCACCTCGACAGCGTCCCCGACGGGCCGGGCATCAACGACAACGGCAGCGGCTCCGTCGCCGTCCTCGAGACCGCCCTGCAGCTCGGCGCCGAACCCGATGTGCAGAACGCGGTGCGCTTCGCGTTCTGGGGTGCCGAGGAGGTCGGCCTCGTCGGCTCGAGCCGTTACGTCGACTCGCTCTCGGAGGAGGAACGGCTCGACATCGCGCTCTACCTGAACTTCGACATGCTCGGTTCCCCGAACCCCGGCTATCTCGTGTTCGACGGCGACGATTCGGACGGTGTGGGCGCGGGTCCCGGACCGGAGGGCTCGGCCGGGATCGAGCGGACCTTCGCGACGTTCTTCGCCGACCGCGGCATCGCCGTCGACGGCACCGACTTCGACGGTCGCTCCGACTACGGGCCGTTCGTCGACGTGGGGATCCCCGCGGGCGGGGTGTTCAGCGGCGCGGACGACACCAAGAGCGACGAGCAGGCCGGGAAGTGGGGTGGCACCGCCGGCGAGCCCTTCGACCCGAACTACCACAAGGCCGAGGACACCGTCGCCAACATCGACCGCGACGCCTACGCGATCGCGGCGGCGGCCGTCGCCTACGGCACCGGGGTCTACGCGCTGTCGCTCGACGGTCCCGACGGGGTGCCCACCGGCGAGGAACGCGTTCGGGCGCGCGCCGAATTCACCGAGTAGCGGGGATCCACCGAGCAGCGGGGTCCGCTACTGCGCCGGCGGGTTCTCGTGCAGCCGCCACAGCGGGTTGACCGGACCGTGGCCCTGTCCGAGGTCGTAGGCCCACTCGAGCGACTTCGTGACCCACTCCTTCGCGAACTCGACGGCCTCGGGCACCGACCTGCCGTGCGCGAGCGCGGAGGCGATGGAGGCGGCGAAGGTGTCGCCGCCGCCGTGGTCGTTGCCCGTGGCGATGCGCGGCGCGCTGAACTCGAGGAACCGGTCGCCGTCGAACAGCAGGTCGGTGCTGGTCTCGGAGCTGCGCAGGTGCCCGCCCTTGACGATCGCCCACTGGGCGCCGAGCGCGTGGAGGGCCTCGGCGGCGCGGCGCGCGGACGCGTCGTCGACCACCTCGATGCCCGTGATCAGCCGCACCTCGTCGAGGTTGGGGGTGACGACGGTGGCCTGCGGCAGGAGCACGTTCCGGATCGCGTCGAGCGCGTCGGCGTGCACCAGGGGGTCGCCGTGCATGGACGCGCACACCGGGTCGACGACCAGTGGCACGGGCCGGTCGCGGCCGATGCCGACCTCGGTGCACACCTCGGCGACGGCCTCGATGATCCGGATGGACGGCAGCATGCCGGTCTTCGCCGCCGACACGCCGATGTCCTCGACGACGCACCGCACCTGGTCGGCGACCGTGGCGGCGGGGATCTCGTGGAATCCGCGCACGCCGACGGAGTTCTGGACGGTCACGGCGGCGACCGCCACGCACGCGTGCACGCCGCACATCGCCATGGTGCGGGAATCGGCCTGGATACCGGCTCCGCCACCGGAATCGGTGCCGGCGATCGTCAGTGCTCGAACCGGGGTCTCGCCTCGGGGCGACAGGGGCAGAAGTTCCACGCGGTCACCCTACCGAGGGTGTGCTCGGTCACCTTCGGGTGGCGTCGCCGACCCGACTCGTTGCGACATCGAACGGTCGGGTGCGCGATCCGCTCCGCAGGTGCTCTATAGTGGCGTAGGTCACAGTTGGATCACGCAGCACCCCCTGGAGGCGCTCATGAACACGAGCTCGCCGAACCTCGACGTGTCGGACAACGCCGACCAGAACAGGTTCGAACTGCGCCTCAACGGGGATCTCGTGGGCATCCTCGGCTACTACGACTTCGAGCGCGCCACCGCACCGAACCGGCCGGTCGTCGACTTCATGCACACGGTCATCGTCGAGGACTTCGGACACCGCGGCCTCGCCGCCGTCCTCGTCGGCGGATCGCTCGACCTCGCCCGCAGGCGCGGCTGGCGCGTCCGCCCGGTGTGCACCTACGTGCAGCGGTTCCTCACCGCGCACCCCGAGTACAACGACGTCGTCGTGCCGCTCGCCTCGGCGCGCCGGGCCTGACCCGGGATCAGTCGGCGAGGTCGACGACGACGGGGGCGTGATCGCTCGCGCCCTTGCCCTTGCGCTCCTCGCGGTCGATCCCGGCGCCGGTCACCCGGCTCGCGAGCGCCGGGGAGCCGAGGACGAAGTCGATCCGCATCCCCTGCTTCTTCGGGAAACGCAGCTGGGTGTAGTCCCAGTAGGTGTACACCCCGGGGCCGGGCGCGTGAGGGCGCACGACGTCGGCGAAACCGGCGTCCATGAAGGCGTGGAAGGCGTCGCGCTCCGGCTGCGAAGTGTGGGTCTTGCCCTCGAAGAAGGACGGGTCCCACACGTCCTCGTCGGTGGGAGCGACGTTCCAGTCGCCGACGAGCGCGATCGGCTGCTCGGGATCGGCGGCGAGCCAGGACTGCGCGTCGGCGCGGAGCTTGGCCAGCCAATCGAGCTTGTAGGTGTAGTGCGGGTCGTCGAGCTCACGGCCGTTGGGGACGTACAGGCTCCACACCCGCACCCCACCGCAGGTCGCGCCGATGGCGCGGGCCTCGAGCGCCGGATCCACCTCGGGATCCTTGGAGAAGCCGGGCTGGTCCTCGAAACCGATCTGCACGTCGGCCAGGCCGACCCGGGAGGCGATCGCCACCCCGTTCCACTGGCTCAGCCCGACGTGCGCGACCTCGTAGCCGAGCTCCTCGAAGCGGGCGTAGGGGAACTGCTCGTCCTTGCACTTGGTCTCCTGCATCGCGAGCACGTCGGTGCCGGTTCGCTGCAGCCAGTCGCAGATCCGGTCGGCGCGGGCACGGACGGAGTTCACATTCCAGGTAGCAAGACGCACACGCCCACTGTAGGCGACCTATCCGACGGGTTCGGTCACGTACCGGCAGCGGTGATGGTCGATGAAACCCAGCCCCCGGCCCAGTGCTCTCGTCGCCGTGTCGTCCTCGTCGACCTGCAGGTAGGCGTGGGTCGCGCCGCGCTCGCGGGCCCACCGCAGCAGCGCCCCGCACACGAGCGTGCCGAGACCCTGGCGGCGGTGTTCGGGGGCCACCTCCAGATCGGACAGTCCCACCCAGCGCCGGCCGTCGGGGGCGTCGGTGATCGCGGCGCGACCGATCGCGAGGGGCGTCCGCCCGGGTGCGCCGATGCGACCGAAGCCGAGGGTGCCGCCGGCGACGGTGCGGAGCACGCCCCGGGCGGCCTCGCCACCGCGGTGGAGGGCGAGCCAGTCCGCATCGGGACCGTCGCCGATCGTGACCGGTGTCTGCCCGGGCGGCAGCGGCACGTTCTGCAGGTCGGCGCCCATCACGAGCAGCGACGCGGAGGCCGGCCAGTCGGCGGGAACACGGGCGAGCCGGTCGGGCACCCGCAGCCGCAGCGGCAGTCCTCGCGCCGCGAACCAGGCCCGCAGCCGCGCCCGGACCTCGGGATCGGCGGGGTCGGCCACGGTGCCCCGCTCACCCAGCGGGGTCGCCGAGTCGGTGTCGCCGCCGGCCCCGCCGCCGGAGCGGACGAGCCAGCCGTCGACCCAGTCGAGTTCGAGTCCCGGCCGGCCCGCCGCCGCGGCGTGTTCGAGCGCGCGGATCTCCGTGACACGGATCGGGCGGGCGGACAGCGCCTTGAGCGCGACCACCGAGCCCGGCGCGACCTGCATCACCCGGCCGTCGGCCGTGCGCACCGCCACCACCGGCTCGAGGGACACCAGTTCCCCGATGACGTCGGTCATCGGGTGGCTGTAGCCGGCCGGCAACCGGTGCCGCAGCACCACGCGGGTGCCGAGCGGGATCGGGGCGGCGGGGCGTTCGGGGCTCATTCGGTGCGGGACCGTCGACGAAGACGGATCAGTCCTCGTCGTCGTGGCCGAAAGGGTCCTCCACCGAGCCCGGCAGCCAGGTCAGGCCCGGCACACCCCAGCCGGCGCGCTTGATGGTCTTCTTGGCGGCGCGCGCGTTGCGGCCGATCAGCACGTCGACGTAGAGGAAGCCGTCGAGGTGCCCGACCTCGTGCTGCAGCATGCGGGCGAAGAAACCGTGGCCCTCGATCTCGATCGGCTCGCCGTTCTCGTCCGTGCCGGTGACCTTGGCCCACTCGGCGCGGCCGGTGGGGAAGTTCTCGCCCGGCACCGACAGGCAGCCCTCGAGGTCGTCCTCCGGGTCGGGCATGGTCTCGGGGATCGCGGACGTCTCGAGGACCGGGTTGATCACGACACCGCGGCGGCGGGTGACCTTGCCGGAGTCGTCGCGATCGGGGCAGTCGTAGACGAACAACCGCTTGGCCACTCCGACCTGGTTGGCGGCGAGACCGACCCCGTTGGCCGCGTCCATCGTCTCGAACATGTCGCGGATCAGATCGGCGAGTTCGGCGGGTGACTCCGTCACCGGTTCGGTGGGGTTGTGCAGGACTGGGTCGCCGACGATGACGATCGGAAGAATGGCCATGGTGAGACAGGATAGTGCGCCCGACCGGTGCCGTTCTCGGACCGGTACGTGTCGGGACCCCGTGCTTGAATGACTTCCCGTACGGAGCAGGTGGCCGTGTCATCGGCACGATCCGAGGCAGTCATCGGCACGATTCGAGGTATTGGAGGAGGACATGGACGGCGTCGCAGCGCAGAGCGACGGTCTGTTCGAGGCCGTCTCCCCGGTGGGCGCCGCGGCCCCGCAGGGTGAGGACGCGCAGCAGCCCGCCGACGACGAGAACGGCCTGAGCCGCCGCGACCTCGACATCCTCGCCTTCGAACGGCAGTGGTGGAAGTACGCCGGTGCCAAGGAGGACGCCATCAAGGAACTCTTCGGCATGTCCGCGACCCGCTACTACCAGGTGCTCAACGCCCTGGTCGACCGTCCGGACGCGCTCGCCGCAGATCCCATGCTGGTCAAGCGGCTGCGCCGGCTGCGGGCCAGCCGTCAGAAGGCCCGCGCGGCCCGGCGCCTCGGCTTCGACACCCGCTAGCACCCCCGTGCTCCGGCGGCCCGCCGCCCCGACACGCGGCCCGGCGGCGCCGTCACCCCCGCGCGGGCAACTATGGTCGAGACCGTGAGCCGAACCTCCGAGAATCCCAACCGCGCGCCCGCCGCGTCGGGACCGCCCCTGCGGGCGTTCGCGATGGTGCTGATCTCTCTGGCGATCCTGTTCGCCGGGCTCGGATTCGCGTCGCTGGGTGGTTCCGACGACGATCCCGCCACCTCCGCCGCGCCCGACACGAGCACCACGACGGCCACCTCGGCCGCACCGAACGGTGCCGCGGCCCCCACCTCGCGGGCGGCCGGTGCCCCGGGCGCGGCGACCACCTCGACGTCGGCCCCGGCCTCCGGTGCCCCGACCTCCGGTGCCCCGACCTCCGGTGCCACGGTCTCCGGCGCCGCGACGAGCACCGCGTCGCTCGCGGGCACCACCGCCACCGCCACCGTGCGGGTGTTCAACAACTCCGACATCGCCGGCCTGGCCGCGCAGACCGCCGGCTATCTCGCGGACGAGGGTTTCGTCGTCACCGAGACCGGCAACTACAGCGAAGGCCTCCTCACCCAGACCTCGGTGTTCTACGGCACCTCGCCGGGTGAGCAGCAGACCGCGGAGGCGGTGGCCGAAGCACTCGGCGTCACGGCGCAGCCGCGCTTCGAAGGGATCCGCGACGCCGCTCCCGGTGTCATCGTCATCGTCACCTCCGGATAGCCCGGGACGGTTGCGCCCCGACACGCCTCGAGGCCTTCCGGGGCCCCGGTTATGATCGGGTGACTTTTCGGCACTTCGAAGGAGCGGTTTGATGGTCTCCAGTTCCACCCGTCGCATGTCCTGGCGTGCTCTGGCCCCGATCGTCGCGATCGCTGCGGTGGGCCTGACCGCGTGCTCGAACTCCGAGGAACCGACGACCGAGGTGGGTACCACGCCGCCGGTGTGGACCGGGGCCGCTGCTCCGGCCTCCGAGGGCCACGGCGACGACCACGGCACCGAGCCCACCGCCGCCGGTGCGGCCTCGTCCGCCACGCTCACCGCCGAGCTGGAGACCGTCACCGGTGACTCCGCCGGCACCGTCACCTTCGTCGAGCACGGCGACGACGTCGAGGTGACCATCGAGGTCGAGGGCCTCGAGCCCGGCTACCACGGCGTGCACATCCACGAGTTCGGCCGTTGCGAGGCCGAGTCCGCGCCGCCGGCCGGTGGCGAGCCCGGCGCGTTCCTGTCCGCGGGTGCGCACCTGCAGGCCGGTGGCAACACCTCCGTCCCGGAGAGCGGCGACCTGGTCTCGCTGGTCGTCCGCGAGGACGGCAGCGCCACCGCGACCGTCACCACCTCCGCCTTCTCCCTCGAGGATCTGCAGGACGAGGACGGCGCCTCGGTGATCGTCCACCAGGACAACCTCGGTGCGCGTCTGGCCTGCGGCGTCGTCGAGTAATCGGGACGGCATCCGACCGCCCACGTAATTCCAGCCACAGGGCCCCGCAGATCGTCTTCGGTCTGCGGGGCCCTGTGGTTGGATCGAGACGTGGCAGTCGCGTTTCCGGGTTCGCCCCGCCCCACACTCGGTGTGGAATGGGAGATCGCTCTCGTGGACAAGACCACTCGCGATCTCTCCAACAGCGCGGCGGTCGTCTTCGACGAGGTGAAGGCGATCGCGGGGGAGACCCCGCGGTTGACCAAGGAATTCCTGCGCAACACCGTCGAACTCGTCACCGACGTCCACGACACGGTCGCCGAGGCCGTGGACGACCTCACCGAGTCGCTGTCGCTGCTACGCCGCGCCGCGGACCCGTTCGGTGTCGACCTCATGTGCGCCGGCACCCACCCCTTCGCGCAGTGGACCGACCAGATCGTCACCTCCTCCCCGGACTACGACGAGATGGTCGACCGCACCCGCTGGTGGGGACGGCAGATGCTCATCTGGGGCGTGCACGTGCACGTCGGCGTCTCGTCGGCGGAGAAGGTCATCCCCATCCTCAACGCGATGCTCGTGAAGTATCCGCACATGCTGGCGCTGTCGGCGTCCTCCCCGATCTGGGCCGGTTACGACACCGGCTACGCCAGCAACCGGGCGCTGATGTTCCAGCAGCTGCCCACTGCCGGTCTGCCCTACCACTTCGCCGACTGGGCGCAGTACGCGCAGTTCATCGACGACCAGCTCCGGTCCGGTGTCATCAGCCATCCGGGCGGCATGCACTGGGACATCCGGCCCGCCCCGAAATGGGGGACGCTCGAGGTCCGGGTGTTCGACGGCATCACCAACCGTGCCGAACTGTCCGCACTCGTGGCGTTCGTGCACTCTCTCGTCGTGTACTTCGACGAATGTCTCGAACGCGGCGAGGAGTTGCCGGTGCTGCAGCCCTGGCACGTCAAGGAGAACAAGTGGCGCGCGGCCCGTTACGGCCTCGACGCCGAGGTGATCCTCGATCCGGCGTGCACCGAACGGCTCGTCACCGACGATCTCGACGACCTGCTCGAGCAGATCACCCCTACCGCGCGGCGGCTCGGGTGCGAGGACGAACTCGCGAAGGTCGCGGACATCCCGGTGCGGGGAGCGTCCTACCAGCGGCAGCGGCGCATCGAGGAGGAGACCGGCGGCGATCTCGTCGCCGTGGTGGACTCGCTGGTGCAGGAACTGCGCGACTGAGCCTTCCGCTCGGCCGGTTCCGGTCAGGCGTCCTCGTCGAGCAGACCGTCGCGGCCGAGCTGCTCGCGGTAGGCGACGCGGCCGATGCGGTGGGCGATCACCGGTGCGGTGAGCACCATGAACATGCCCGCCAGCGCCATCAGCCAGATGTCGACCGAGCCGCGCAGCGCGATCATCGCCCCGCCGAGCACGAACAGCAGACCCACCACCTGCGGTTTCGTCGCGGGATGCATGCGGGACAGGGTGTCGCGGAAACGCACCACGCCGATCGCGGCGGTCAGTGAGACGAGTGCCCCGATGAGGATCAGGACATGCGCGAAGACGTCGAGGATCGTGCTCACTGGTCGTCACGCACCCGGAATCGTGCGACGGACACCGACCCGATGAACCCGACCAGAGCCAGCGCGGCGGTCGCGGGGAGGACGGTGGTGTCGCGGGTGTACACCGCCCAGACCGCGATCCCGCAGATCCCCAGGGCGAGCAGCGCGTCGACCGCGACCAACCGGTCCAGGGAATTCGGGCCCGCGACCATGCGGTAGGTGATCAGGAGCGCCGCCGCGAACAGCAGCGTCCCCGAGATCGTGAGCATCACGGTCACGTCAGTTCCTCCGTTCCGCTGCGCCACGGGCTGGCCTGCCATTCCGACTCGCGCTCGAACGTGTCGACGAGGAGCCGTTCGATCAGCCGCGCCGACCGGTAGAAGTCGGCGACGGCCCGGTCGGTGCTCACGTCGAGGACGTGCACGTACACGATGCGGCGGGCCTGGTCGATCTCGAGGACCATGGTGCCGGGGATGTTGTTCATGATGTCCGTCCACAGCGTGAGCACCAGGTCGGACTTGATGGTCAGCCGGCAGCGCAGCACCCCGGTCACCGGCGGCGGGGCGGGCCGGACCGCCAGCCACGCCACGTTGATCGTCGACCGGATCGTCTCGACGAAGATCACCCCGCCGAGCCGCAGCGCGGACATCACGTGCAGACGACCCTCGACGGGCACCCGCGGCAGCGGCAGCACCGTCATGATCAGGATCGACACGACCAGGCCGCCGAGGACGTTCGCGATGCTGAAGGTGCCCCACAGCAGCATCCACACCAGGGTCATCCACCCCAGCACGAACAACCGCAGAACGGTGGAGCGTTTCATCATCCCTGCTCACCCCCCAGCACGGCCTCGATGTAGACGGAGCGGTCGCGCAGGTTCGCCGCGGCCCGGTTGCTGATGTCCAGGAGCGGGCCGGCGAACACCGTCAGCGACACCCCGATCACGACCAGCCACACCGTCGGCACGAGCATCGCCGCGGGCATCCGCCCCACGTCGGGGCGGTCCTCGAAGGAGATGTCGGTGGCGGACTCGTCGATCAGCGCGGACGGGCCGATGTCGGCGAGGTCGCCCTCGGGGGCGTCGGCGCGGGCCCGCCAGAACGCCTTCGTCCAGATGCGGGCCACGACGTAGAGGGTGAGCAGGCTGGTCACGACACCGCCGGCGACGAGCACCCAGGCCAGCACCGAACCGTCCTCGGCGCCGGCCTGCAGCAACGCGACCTTGCCGATGAAACCGGAGAAGGGCGGTATGCCGCCGAGGTTGAGCGCCGGGATCAGGAACAGGATCGCCAGCAGCGGACTCATCAGGGCGAGGCTGCCGAGGCGCCGCAGCGACGCCGATCCGGCCTGTCGTTCGATCAGGCCGACGACGAGGAACAGGGTGGTCTGCACGAGGATGTGGTGGCCGACGTAGTAGACCGCACCGGCCAGGCCGGTCTGCGACGACAACGCCACCCCGAAGATCATGTAGCCGATGTGGCTGACCAGGGTGAACGACAGCAGACGCTTGATGTCGTTCTGCGCGATGGCGCCGAGGATGCCGACGATCATCGTGAGCAGACCCGCGACGAGCAGGACGTCGTCGAGCTCCCCGCCCGGGAACAGCAGGGTGTGGGCGCGGATGATCGCGTACACACCGACCTTGGTGAGCAGACCGGCGAACACCGCCGTGACCGGCGCGGGCGCGGTGGGATAGGAGTCGGGCAGCCAGGACGACAGCGGGAAGACAGCGGCCTTGATGCCGAAGGCGACGAGCAGCACCCCGAAGATCGCCACCCGGGTGCCGGGGGCGATGTCGTCCATGCGGACGGCCATCTGCGCGAGGTTCAGCGTGCCGGTGGCGGCGTAGGCGAGGGCGATGCCGATGAGGAACACCAGCGACGACACCATCGAGACCATCACGTACGAGACGCCGGCGCGGACACGGTCGGCGCTCGCCCCGAGCGTCAGCAGCACGAACGACGCGGCGAGCAGCACCTCGAAGCCGACGAACAGGTTGAACAGGTCGCCGGCGAGGAAGGCGATGTTGACGCCCGCGGTCAGCGCCAGATAGGTGGGTAGGAAGATCGACACCGGCTGCTGCTCGTTGCCGTCGTGGATACCCTGCCCGACGGCGAACAGCATGACCGACAGCAGCACGATCGCCGAGACCAGCAGCATCAACGCAGCGAGGCGGTCGAGGACGAGCGAGATGCCGATCGGCGCCTCCCACCCACCGATCTGCAGGACCGCGATGCCGTCGGCGTCGGCGTAGTACAGCAGCGCCACCGCCACGACGAGCGAGGCGACGAGCGCCGCGACGGTGACCCACCGCTGGGCGCGCGGGCGGCGGCCCAGGATGAGGGTCACGGCCGCGGCGAGGAGGGGGATGAGGACGGGCAGGGGAATGAGGTGTGCGGGGCCGAGGTTCATCGGCGGTCCTCCTTCCCGCTCGTCGCGTCGTCCTTGTCGTCGTCCCCGCCGGCCTTCCCGGCCTCGGTGTCCCTGCCGGCCTTCCCGGCCTCGGTGTCCCCGCCGGCCTTCCCGGCCTCGGTGTTCCCGCCGGTGCCCTCACCGGGGTCGTCCGGGTACTGCGTGTACGCGGAGTCGGTGGGATCGTCGAAGTCGCCGTCGTGCAGGTCCTCGTAGACCTCGAGGTCCTCGATGTTCTTGAGCTGGTCGAGCGGGATCGGATTACCTGCGGCGTCGAACGCGTCGCCGCTCTTGCTCGGCTCGCCGGTGAGCGGGTCGTCGGACCGGTCGCGCGAGGGCAGATCGGCCAGCCGACGCCGCTGCGACACCAGGGTGTCCTCGGGGTCGTTCTCGACCTCGTCGCGGGCACGGAAGGTGTAGGACCGGTAGGTCAGCGCCAGCACGAACGCCGCGACACCCATCGTGATGACGATGGCGGTGAGGATCATCGCCTGCGCCAGCGGGTCGGCCATGCCCTCGTGCAGGTCGCTGCCGGTGCCGATCACCGGGGCGCGCCCGGCCGGGCCGCCGAGGGTGAGCACCAGCAGGTTGATGCCGTTGCCGGCCAGCAGCAGGCCCAGCAGCATCTTGATGATGCTGCGTTCGAGCAGCAGGTAGACGCCGGCGGCGACGAGCACCGCGACGATGCCCAGCAGCGTGAGGTTCGCGCTCATCGGGTCTCACCCACGTTCTCGGCGTCGAGACGGGCACCGAGACTGCGGAGCACGTCGAGGATCAGGCCGACGACGATGAGGTAGACGCCGAGATCGAAGAACAGGGCCGTGACGACCTTGATGTCGCCGAGAACCGGCAGGGTCACCTCGAGGACCGCCGACGACAGTGCCGGGGCGCCGAGGAACATCGACACCAGCGCGGTGCCGGCTGCGAAGGTCAGGCCGAGGCCGAGGATCTTTCCGGCGTCGATGGGAACCGCCTCTCCGAGCTCGTAGCGTCCTCCGGCGAGGTACCGCAGCACGAGCGCCAGACCGGCGACGAGACCGCCGGAGAACCCGCCACCGGGTGCGTTGTGTCCGGAGAAGAAGAAGTAGACCGACAGCACCATCATCGTCGGGAACACCAGACGGGTGGTCACCTCGAGGATGAGGGAGCGGTGCCGCGGATCGATGAGGTCGCCGCCGAGCAGCCAGGTGGTCTCGTTGCTGGAGGACAGCGCGTCGAGCTGCGCGGCGGGCGCGTCGGCGACGCGGGGTGCGCTGCCGAACCGGCGGGTGCGGAACACCAGGCTGGCCACGCCGGTCGCGGCGACGAGCAGCACCGAGATCTCGCCGAGGGTGTCCCAGGCGCGGATGTCGACGAGCAGGACGTTGACGACGTTCTTGCCGTGACCGCCGTAGTAGGCGGCGTCGGGCAGCAGCACCGAGACCGGTTCGGCGGAGCGGGCGACCACGGCGAAGGCGCCGAGCCCGGCGACCGCCAGACCCACCACGATGCCGAGGAGGGCGCGGGCCGGCTTGCTGCGCGCCACGGAGCTCGGATCCACCTCGGCCGGCAGCTTGCGCAGCACCAGCACGAACATCACCAGCGTGACGGTCTCGACGAGGAACTGGGTGAGCGCCAGGTCGGGGGCGCCCTGCAGCGCGAACAGCACGCCGAGGCCGTAGCCCGTCACACCGACGACGAGGACGCCGCCGAGGCGGTTGCGCAGCACCGTCGCGGTGATCGCGGCGACCACGATGATCACGCCCACCGCGAGCTGCCACACCGAGTCCCAGGGCCGCGTCGCGGGCATCGCGCTCATCCCGAAGAAGAGCATCAGGGTGGTGGGCAGCAGTACCAGCGTGATGAGGATCGTCGCCTGCGTCAGCGGCAGCGAACCGCGCTGCAGGAAGGCCGTCAGGCGCAGCGAGAGGGTGTCCATGCCGCGCAGCGTCGCGTCGTACATGCGGTCGGCGTTGCCGAGCGGCGGGTGCTCGAAGCGCAGCCGGGCGATGGTGCGGTGCGCGAGATACAGCGCGATACCACCGGCGATCACCACGGCCGTCAGGCCCAGCGGCAGAGTGAAGCCGTGCCACAGCGCGAGGTGGTAGGGCTTCGCCAGGTCGGTCGGGAGGGTGTCGGCGTAGGGGCTGATCAGGTGGTCGATCCACGGCGCCGCGAAACCGGCGGCCAGGCCCGCGAAGGCGAGGATCGTCGGCGCGGTCAGCAGCAGCGCACCGGGGGCGTGCATGCCCTCCACCGCCGGGCTCGGGCGCTTGAGCTGCTTGCGGCCGAAGGCGCCCCACACGAACCGGATGCTGTAGGCGAGGGTGAGGATCGAGCCCACCACGATGCCCGCGGTCGTCACGATGCGCGCCCACTCCGGGAGCACCACCGCGACCAGCTCGGATTCGAGCGCGGCCTCCTTCGCGACGAACCCGAAGAAGACGGGCAGGCCGGCCATGCTCGACGCCGCCATGATCGCGAGGACCGCCAGGAAGGGGGCGGCCTTGCCGAGGTGCGCGAGCTTGCGGATGTCGCGGGTGCCGGTGGCGTGGTCGATGATGCCGACGATCATGAACAGGCAGGCCTTGAACATGGCGTGCGCGATCATCATCGCGATGCCGGCGAGGGCCGCCTCGCGGCTGCCCGTGCCGACCAGCGCGGTGAGGAAACCGAGCTGGCTGACGGTGCCGAAGGCGAGGATGAGCTTGAGGTCGAAGGCGCGGAAGGCCCGCCAGCCGGCGAGGATCATCGACGCCAGGCCGAGACCGATGACGATGGGTTTCCACGCGGGGCTGTCGGCGAAGCCGGGTGCCAGGCGCGCGACGAGGTAGATACCGGCCTTGACCATGGCCGCGGCGTGCAGGTAGCCGGACACCGGGGTGGGGGCGGCCATCGCGCCCGGGAGCCAGAAGTGCAGCGGCACGACCGCGGACTTCGACAGGGCACCGACGAGGACGAGGACGATCGCCACCCCGGCGAGCCATCCGTGCGGGGCCGTGGCCACGACGTCGGAGAGGTTGTAGCTGCCCGCCAGCTCTCCGAGGACGATGATGCCGACGAGCATCGCGAGGCCACCGGCGGTGGTGACGAGCAGGGCCTGGGTGGCGGCGCGGCGGCTCGAGGCGCGTTCGGCGTAGTGCCCGACCAGCAGGAACGACAGCACCGAGGTCAGTTCCCAGAAGGTGTAGAGCAGCAGCATGTTGTCGCTGACGACCAGGCCGAACATCGCACCGGCGAAGGCGACCATCTCGGCGGCGAAGAGCCCGAGCCGGGGTTCGTCGTCCTCGAAGTAGCGGGAGCAGTAGAGCAGGATCAGCGCGCCGATACCGAGGACCAGCACGCACATGATCGACGCGAGGGTGTCGAAGCGCAGGTCGAGGTCCATCGACAGGGTCGAGGCCCAGGTGATCTGCACCCGCTGCTCGGTGCCCCAGTGCGCGACCACCCAGCCCAGGCTCGCGAGCGGCACCAGCGCCAGCGGTAGGAACGCGTTTCTCCCCATGACTCTGACCAGGGGCGGCGCCAGAAGTGCGGCGACCGCGTGGGCGACGAGTATGGCGAGCAAATGGCACTCCGTCGGGGTCGGGCCTGTCGGCGGGGTGAAGCTGATCGGCTGTTCGCCTTGCTGTCCACACAGCGCACGGCACACCGCCGAAACGGGGAACGCCCCGACATGCACGCCGCTCGCCATCGGGCAAAACGGATGTGACCATCCTAACGGCAGTCTTCACAGACTTGCGAATCGGGGGGTTGCGAGGAATTCGCTAGCGCACCTGCCAGGCGCACACCGAGGCGGTGGCGACCAGCGCGAGAACGACCCACTTCGGATCGGCGGGCATCACCCACACCGCGCCGATCACCGCGGCCATCGGCACCGGCAATGCCAGACCCAGCGCGGCCACCGACGTCGACCCCGGCAGCGACGCCCCGAGCGCCAGTCCCGTCCCGAGCGCGACGAGCGCGGCCCGCACCGCCAGCGGGATCCCGTCGCCGATCTCGTCCGGCCACCACACCGTCGCCGCCGTCACCGCCGCCGCGAGCAGCAGGCCGGGTAGCGCGTAGGGCATGTAGCCGGCCAGCCGCACCCCGGCGACCACCGCGGCGACCACGACGAGCAGCACCCACCACGGCATGATCGACGTCTGCATGCCCGACCACACCTCCGCGACCATCGGATAGGACGCGGCCAGGGCACCGGTGACGGTGAGGACGAACCGGTCGTCACCCGGCGCCACGACCCGCGCGGTGATCTCGGCGCCGACGACGGTGACGGTGAGGGCACCCCCGACGATCAGCCAGGACAACAGCCCGGCGCTCGTCGCCCGGTCGGACACCAGGTCGCCGAGCAGGAGGTAGCCCACCGACAGGACGGCCGCCGCCCCGATCGCCATCGCGAGCAGGCGCGGATCGGCGCGCTGCACCCGCATCCCGACGGGAATCGTCAGCGCCGCGGCGAGGGTCGCGACGAGCGCGACGACCAGCGTCCACTGAGGCACCGTCCACCGCACGACCTCGAACGGGATCTCGGTGCCGACGGCCGCGGCGACGAGGAAGGCGGACCAGCCCCCGGCGACGAGCACCCACTGGCCGTCCGGGGACCCCCAGGCCGCGGCGGTCGCGGCGCCGAGCAGCACACCGGTCGTCGCGGCGACCACCAGACCCATGACGGTGAGGGTGTCGGCCGAGGCGTCGGCGGGGACCAGATAGCGGACCGAGGCCAGCACCACCACCGCGCCGGCGGCCAGCGCCCACGCGGTGCGCCGCGACCCGGTGCGTTGCAGACCCGCCGCCGCGAGCACGGCCAGGACCGCCGAGACGACGGGCCCGGCCTCGCTGCGGGTCGCAGCAGGTAGCACGGACTCACCGATCGCGAGGACGAGCACGGCGACACCGGCGGCGAGGAAGGCGGCGAGGACCGCTGCCGGCCCGGCGACCCGGACCGCGGTGGAAGCCGACACGTCAGCGGCCCTCCGCGTACGCCTGCAGGTGCGCGACCTGCACCGGATCCAGCGACGGCCGCACCTTCTCGCGGGCGACGGCGACGTCCTCGGCGGTGACCACCGCGGCGTCGACGTGCCGCCGCATCGCGGCGAGGGCGGCCTCCCGCAGCAGCGCCGAGCAGTCCGCCGCCGAATAGCCGTCGAGGTCGGCGGCCAGGGCGGCGAGGTCGACGTCCTCGGCGAGCGGCACCGACCGCCCGGCGGTCCGCAGGATCTCCGCGCGCGCCTCCTCGTCCGGCGGCGGCACGAACACCAGCCGCTCGAGCCGGCCGGGACGCAGCAGGGCCGGGTCGATCAGGTCGGGGCGGTTCGTCGCACCCACCACCACGACGTCGCGCAACGGTTCGACACCGTCGAGCTCGGTCAGCAGCGCGGCGACCACCCGGTCGGACACCCCCGAGTCCGAGCTCTGGCCGCGGCGCGGCGCGAGGGCGTCGACCTCGTCGAGGAAGACGAGGGCGGGTGCGGAGTTGCGGGCACGCTGGAACAGCTCGCGCACCGCCTTCTCGGAGGCACCGACCCACTTGTCCATCAGCTCGGCGCCCTTGACGGCGTGGACGCTCAGGCGCCCGGTGCCGGCGAGCGCCCGCACCAGATAGGTCTTGCCGCAACCGGGCGGGCCGTAGAGCAGCACCCCGCGCGGCGGGTCGACGCCGAGCCGGGCGAACGAGTCGGGATGCTGCAGCGGCCACAGCACCGCCTCGGTGAGGGCCTGCTTGGTCTCGACCATGTCGCCGACGTCGTCGAGACTCACGCTGCCGATGGCCAGCTCTTCGGTGCCGGAGCGGGACAGCGGCCGGATCACCCCGAGTGCCCCGATCAGGTCGTCCTGCGTGAGGACGGGGTCCTCCGACTCGCGGCTCGCGCGGGACGCCGCCCGCAGCGCGGCCTCGCGGCACAGCGCGGCGAGGTCGGCGGCGACGAAACCGGGGGTGCGCCCGGCGACGGCGGTGAGGTCGAGGCCGTCGGCCGGGACGGAGCGCAGTAGCACGTCGAGCAGGGCCCGGCGGGTGGCGCCGTCGGGCAGCGGCAGCGACAGTTCGCGGTCGCAGATCTCGGGGACGCGCAGCCGGGGGTCGACGTCGTCGGGATGCGCGGTGGTCGCGATCAGCACCGCACCGTCGGTGTCGACGACGCGCCGCAGCTCGTCGAGGATCAGCGTCGCGACCGGATCGGCGTCCGCGGGCAGGAGCGCGTCGACGTCGGTGAGCAGCAGGATCCCGCCGCTGCGGACGGTCTCGGCCGCAGCTGAGACCCGCCGCAGCCGGTCCTCGGCGGCGAGGGCTCCGACGCTCGGGCCGTCGACCTCGACGAGACGGCGCCCGGCGACCACCGAGCGGACGAAGGTCGCCTTGCCGACCCCGGCCGGGCCGGTGACCAGCACCCCCAGGTGCGGGGAGGCGTTGAGGGTGCGCAGCAGTTCGGGTTCGTCGAGGGACAGCGTCAGCCACTCGGTGAGCTTGGCGACCTGCGCCTGCACCCCGACGAGATCCTCGACGGCGGGCGCTGGTGGGCCGGCCTGCTCCGGCGCCGGTGCGTAGGCCGGGGTGGGCGTGGGAGCGGGGGAGGAGACGAGCGGCACGCCGGCACCGCCCCAGACCACCGCGGTGTTCGGCTGGACGCTGACCGGACCGGCGGGATCGACGGCGGCGACCGTGAGCAGTTCGGTGGTCCACGCGACCGCGAAGGTCCGCGACAGAGCGCGCGTCGTCTCGGCGTTGCTGGTGCCGGGACCGAGATCGCGCGGCAGCAGCGACACCGCATCGCCTACGGTGAGGACCTTGCCGAGCAGCGCCTGCCGCAGGGTGGTCTCGGGGATCGACTGGCGCGCGAGAGCGGAGCCGGTGACGGTGACGGTGCGGGCGCCGTGGACGGTGACGGGTTCGACGACCACGGTGGCGTCCTCCCGCAGACCGGTGTTGGACAGCACCACGTCGTCGAGCAGGATCGTGCCGGTCGGGGTGCCGGCCGGAGCGTACCCGGCGACCGCCGCGGTGCGCCGCGCCCCCACCAGCGCGATGCCGTCCCATTCCCGCAGGCCCAGGGCGGTGAGCGCCTCGGGGTGGAGGCGGACGACCCCGCGTCGGGAATCGGCGGCGGACGTGTTGAGTCGGACGGTCAGCGCGAGTTGTCGGGTCGTCACCTCGCCGAGCCTAGAACGTGACTACCGTCCGCGCGGGCGACGCAGCCCCAGACGCGCCTGGGAGCGTGTCGTGGTGTTCACGCGCCGCACACCGACGCGGCGGGGGCGCTCGGCCCGGTTGCGGGCGCGGATCGCGCGCCGCTCGGCGGGCTTGATGTCCCAGGTCTCGGGCCGGGCCGCCACCCAGCGGCGGGAGCGGATCGCGAACGGGATGTGCGCGAGGTACACCGCGACCAGCACCAGCAGGAGGATGTACGGATAGGTGACCAGCGCCGCGGCGGCCACGGCGACCAGCACCAGCAGCAGCACGGCGAGCCGCGCCGGCACCGACGCCGACTTCATCGCGTAGGTGGGGATGCGGCTGACCGCCAGACCGGCGGTGCCGAGGATCCACAGCACGACCAGCCCGTAGGAGGTCCACCAGCCGTCGCCCCACTGGATGTACGCGGCGACCGGCGCGAGCGCGACGAGCGCCGCCGCGGGGGCGGGGACGCCGACGAAGAACTCGCGGGAGTAGGCGGGGACGCTGTCGTCGTCGATGAGGGTGTTGAACCGGGCGAGCCGCAGCACCAGGCTCACGGCGTAGAGCAGGGCGACGACCCAGCCGAAGGGGCTGCCGTCGAGCATCGTCACGTACAGCACCAGTGCCGGTGCGACACCGAAGGCGACGGCGTCGGACAGCGAGTCGAGCTCGGCGCCGATCTTGCTGGTCGCGTCGAGCATGCGTGCGACCCGGCCGTCGAGCGAGTCGAGCACGGCTGCGGCGCCGACCAGGCCGAGCGCGGTGCCGAGCTGCCCGTCGAGGGCGAAGCGCACCGCGGACAGTCCCGCGGAGAACGCGAGGATCGTGATCACGCTCGGCAGCAGCCGGACCACCTTGGGACGATTCCGGTTCGGGCCGTCGGTGGCCGCGGCACGCGAACCCGTCGTGTGGGGGCTCACGACACCGACGGCAGCTGGGCGATGACGGTCTCGGCGCCGATCGTGCGCTGACCGCGCTCGACCAGCAGCGTGCTGCCGGGCGGGAGGTAGGTGTCGACGCGCGAGCCGAAGCGGATCAGGCCGTAGGTGTCGCCGATGGGCAGCGTGTCGCCGACCTTCGCGTCGTTGACGATGCGCCGCGCGAGGAGACCGGCGATCTGGACCACGGCGACCTCCGCGCCGTCGCGGGTCTCGAGCAGCATGCTGGTGCGCTCGTTGACCTCGCTCGCGTCGGCGAGATCGGCGGACAGGAACTTCCCCGGGGTGTGGACGACCTGGCGGACGGTGCCGCCGACCGGGCTGCGCTGCACGTGCACGTCGAGCACGGACAGGAAGATGCTGACGCGGCGCCGCGGCTCGTCGCCGAGACCGAGTTCGGCGGGCGGGACCGCGCTGTCGACGAGGGCGACCTCACCGTCGGCGGGTGCCACGACGACCCCGACCCGGTTCGGCGGGACTCGGTGCGGGTGCCGGAAGAACGTTGCGGTCGCGAGGGCGGAGGCCAGGCCGGCGCGACGCACCCACGACCTGCGGCGGCCGAGTGCCGCCACCGCCAGGGGTGCTGCGACGAAGGGGATCCCTGCGGGGTGCATCGGCGGGATCGCGTGCCGGACCAGGTCGACGACGTGGGCTACACCGCCGGTGGGAGGGGTTCCGGCGGGTGTCGGCTTTCGTGCCACGGGCTCCTCTTATCGCTGGAGATCTGTGTACTGCGGACCGGGGGTCCGCAGGCACTCCAGCGTACGTGAGCCGAAAACGGAAGGTCAGACCCTCGCGCTCGCCTCGATCTCGGTCTTGAGCCGCGCGAGGGTCGCGTTCATGCCCGCCGTCAGTTCGTCGTCGAACGCCTCGGTGCCCCCGAGAACGTACTTCACCAGCGTCTGCGAGACCTTGCTCGTCCCGGTGGGTGCCTCGCGGCGCTGCACCACCCGGGTGCCGGTGGCGGTGGGTTCGAGTTCGAACGACCAGATGGTGCGGTTCTCGTTGATGCGGAAGCGCAGGCGCCGGGCCGGTTCGAAGGTGACGACCTTGGCGGTGGTGGGCCAGACCAGCAGTCCCTTGCGGTTGATGTTGATCGTGGTGGTGCCTTCGGTGACCGGTCCTCCGCGGACGATCATCCGGCGGCACTGCGGGCTCCACTCGCCCATCCGCTTCAGGTCGGACACCACCGCCCACACGGCCTCGGGGGATGCGGCGATCTCGATCGTGGCCTCGAGGGTCTTCGACACGGGTACTCCTGTTCCAGCGGTCGGTCGTACACCAGGTGTCTGCTACTGGAAGTAACAGAATCGACGACGATCCTAGCGGAGTATGTGAACGGCGTCACGCGCGACGGCCGCAGTGGGGGTACGGTGCGCCCCGGTGGACCTGTGCGCCGTGCGTGAGCGGCCCCTCGAGGCCCAGGCCGGTGCGCACGGCCAGCACGAGACCCCACGGCACGATCACCCACACCGGCCAGAAGTAGACGAACGAGCCGGTCCCGAGCGACACCAGAGCCCACACGACGAGATTCACCGAGCCGGCGGCGAGCCAGCCGCCCCATTCGATGCGCTGGTGCAGCGGCAGCCCCGCGAACGTGCGCCGGGTCCTGCCGGCGGTGCTCGGGGCGGCGGAACGGGGTGCCCGTGCCGGGGAGGGATCGGCCGAGGGGAGGTCGGCGAGGACGGTGTCGGCCTCCGCCCGGGTGCGCGCCCGGTAGACGGTGGCCACGCGGTCGTCGAACTCGGAGATCGTCAGGCGCCCGGCCGTGAGGTGGGTGCCGAGCTCGTCGACCAGTCCTGACCGCTCCTCGTCGGAGATGCGCAGGGGCGAGGCCGGAGTGTTCGGGGCGGCGGACAAGGGTTCCATGATGCCCTCCGGATCTTCCACAGTGGAATGTCGCCTGATTCCAGGGTGGATGTGCCACAGTGGAATGTCAACCCCTTTCGGTGTCGGATCGGGAAAGGTGCCCGGATGACCGCTCGGCCCCTCAACGCGACGGCGGCGTCGCTGCTCGGGTTCCTGCACGAAGGACCCATGACCGGCTGGGATTTGGTGTCGATCGCGCAGGCCCGCATCGGCAAGTTCTGGTCGCTCACCACCAGCCAGGTCTACCGGGAACTCGCGGCGATGGAACGCGCCGGCCTGATCGAGGCGGGGGAGAAGGGGCCGCGCGACCGCAAGCCCTACGTGCTCACCGATGCCGGGCGACTCGCCTTCGCCGAGTGGATCGACCGGGAGCCGGGCGCCGAGAACATCCGCTACCCGCTGCTGCTCACCGTCGCCTTCGGCGACCACCTGCACCCCGAACGCCTCGCGGCGATGCTCGCCGCCCACCGGAGGAGTCACGAGCAGCAGCTCGCGGAGTACGAACGCGAACTCGCCGCCGGGTGGATGCCCCCGCACGGCGCCGCCACACTCGAATTCGGGATCCTCTACGAGCGGGCGGTTCTCGAATGGTTCGAGCGTGTCGGTGACCGGCTCGGCCTCGACCCGGCAGCGACCGGAACCGACCCGGCCGGGGCCGTCAGCGCAGCGGATCGAACGACCGCAGCAGCGGATCCGGCTCTCCCGTCACAGCGCCGGCGAGCAACCGGCCGGTGAGCGGCCCGAGCGCCACACCCCACATGCCGTGGCCGCCCGCGACGAACACCCGTTCCGATCGGGTGCCGCCGATCAGAGGCAGGCCGTCGGCGGTGCACGGCCGCGAACCCACCCACTCCTCCCGGCGGGCGTCCCAGTCGATGCCCCGCAGCAGCGGGCGGGTGGCGTCGACGATCGCGCGGATCCGCCGCGGATCCAGCGGGGTCTCCGGCGCGCGGAACTCCATCATCCCCGCGATCCGGAAGCGGTCCTGCAGCGGCGTGCACGCCACCCGCTGCGCCGGGAAGTAGACCGGATTCTTCGGCATGCTCTCCGGCAGCACACTGAAGCTGTAGCCGCGACCGGCCTGTACCCGGGTACTCACCCCGAACGGGCGGGCGAGCGCGTTCAGCCACGCCCCGGTCGCGAGCACCACCGCGTCGGCGGTGTGGTTCTCTCCGTCGTCGACGAGCACCTCGACGCCGCGGCCGGTGTCCCGCACGTCGTGCACCTCGGCGCCGGCGACGATCTCGCCGCCGCGTGCCCGCACCGACTCGGCGAGCGACTCGACGAACCGCGGCGGGTCCACGTAGCGCTGGCCGCGGATGCGGATACCCACCCGTACCTCGTCGCCGAGCAGCGGCTCGAGCGAGTGCAGCGTGTCGGTGTCGAGCAGGTCGAAGTCGATCCCGTTGCCGGCGGCCCGTGCGTGTTCGAACTCCTCGACCAGCAACCGGCGGTCGTCGTTCGAGGTGAACGCCGCCAGGAACGGATCGGCGACCCGCGTCGGTTCGGCGACCGCCCCCTCGGGGCTGCGGGCGAGATCGTCGTAGGCGTCGAGCGCGAGGCGGTTGGCGCGCGCGAACACCTCCATCGCCGACGTCCAGCGCCGGGTCGTGCAGTGCCGCGCGAAGTCGGCGAGGAAGGCCAGCAGTTTCGGATCGGCGGTGGGCGGCACGTACACCGGGGACGACGACCGGAACATCGAGCGGAGGCCGTACCGCAGCACCCCCGGCTCGGGCAGCGGCAACGTGAGGGCCGGCGCGATCCACCCGGCGTTGCCCCACGACGCGTCGGCCGCGACTCCCTTCCGATCGAGGACGGTGACCTCGACGCCACGGTCCTGGAGGAACCACGCGGTGGACAGTCCGACGATCCCCGCACCCACGACCACCGTTCGACGAACAGTCATTGCAACCTCCCTCGACGACGGGCCTGCATCTCCATCATGGACCGGAAGCACGCTTCGGGCCGGGTCTCGACGACGACCTACTATTTCGGAGGAAGTTCTGCTTGTGGAAAGGGAACCCAGGATGAGTACGAACGTCGAACAGCGTGAGTTCCAGGCCGAGACCCGACAGCTGCTGGATCTGATGATCCACTCGATCTACTCGAACAAGGACACCTTCCTGCGCGAGTTGATCTCCAATGCGTCCGACGCTCTCGACAAGCTCCGGCTGGAATCCTTCCGGGACAAGGATCTCGACGTCGACATCTCCGATCTCCACATCGAACTCGAGGTGGACAAGGAGGCCCGCACCCTCACGGTCCGCGACAACGGCATCGGCATGACCCGCGACGAGGTCGTCGATCTCATCGGCACCCTGGCGAAGTCGGGCACCGGGGAGCTGCGCCAGAAGCTGAAGGAGGCGAAGGACGCCGCGGCCTCGGAGGAACTGATCGGCCAGTTCGGCATCGGCTTCTACTCGTCGTTCATGGTCGCCGACAAGGTCACCCTCGTCACCCGCAAGGCGGGGGAGAAGACCGGCACCCGCTGGGAGTCGAGCGGCGAGTCCACCTACACCATCGCCGACGTCGACGACGCCCCGCAGGGCACCGCGGTGACCCTCCACCTCAAGCCCGAGGACACCGACGACCACCTCTACGACTACACCTCGCAGTGGAAGCTCGAGGAGATCGTCAAGAAGTACTCGGATTTCATCTCCTGGCCCATCCGCATGGAGGTCCAGCGCACCACGAAGTCCGAGGACGGCACCGACGAGGTGAGCTTCGAGACGAAGACCCTCAACTCGCAGAAGGCGCTGTGGGCGCGCCCGAAGGACGAGGTGTCCGAGGAGGAGTACAAGGACTTCTACAAGCACATCGCCCACGCCTGGGACGAGCCGCTCGAGATCATCCCGCTCAAGGCGGAGGGCACCTTCGAGTACCAGGCGCTGCTGTTCATCCCCGAGCACGCACCCTTCGACCTGTTCGCGCGCGAGCGCCGCACCGGCGTCCAGCTGTACGTCAAGCGCGTGTTCATCATGGACGACTGCGAGGACCTCGTCCCCGAGTACCTCCGCTTCGTCAAGGGTGTGGTCGACGCACAGGACCTGTCGCTCAACGTATCCCGTGAGATCCTGCAGCAGGACCGGCAGATCCGCGCCATCCGTCGCCGCCTCACGAAGAAGGTGCTGTCGACGATCAAGGACATGGCGGTCAACGACCGGGACAAGTACGGGAAGTTCTGGCGCGAGTTCGGCCGGGTCCTCAAGGAGGGCCTGATCTCCGACACCGACAACCGCGAGACCCTGCTCGAGATCTCGTCGTTCGACTCCACCGCGAGCGAGGAGGAGCAGACCACCCTCGCCGCCTACGTCGAACGGATGAAGGAGGGGCAGGACGCGATCTACTACCTCACCGGCGAGTCGCGTCAGCTGCTCGAGAGCTCCCCGCACATGGAGGCGTTCCGCGACAAGGGCATCGAGGTGCTGCTGCTCACCGACCCGGTCGACGAGATGTGGGTGACCTCGGTTCCGGAGTACCAGGGCAAGCGTTTCCAGTCCATCGCCAAGGGCGAGGTGGACCTCGGCAGCGAGGACGAGAAGAAGGCCGCCGAGGCCGAACGCGAGGAGAAGGAGAAGGAGTTCGGCGACCTGCTGTCGTGGATGAAGGAGGCGCTGAAGGAACAGGTGAAGGACGTGCGGCTGTCCTCGCGCCTGACGACCTCGCCCGCCTGCATCGTCGGCGACACCTTCAGCATGTCGCCCGCGCTCGAGCGCATGTACAAGGCGTCGGGTCAGCCGGTGCCGCGCGTCAAGCGCATCCTCGAACTCAACCCCGGCCACCCGCTCGTGACCGGGCTGCGCACTGCCCACGCCGAGCGTCCCGACGACACCTCGCTCGCCGAGATCGCGGAACTGCTCCACGGCATGGCCCTCATCGCCGAGGGCGGTGAGGTGGAGGATCCGGCGCGGTTCACCCGCATCCTCGCCGAGCGTCTCGCCGGCACCGTCTGACGTGCCCGTGCGGGGCGGCTAGTCTCGACACATGGCAGGCGTGGACGGTGTGCTGTTCGATATCGAGGGTGTTCTCGTCACGGAGTGGCAGCCCGTCCCGGGCGCGGCGGACGTCATGGCCCGGCTGCGGGCCGACGGGATCCGGCGCGCGTTCCTGACCAACACCACCTCGCGGACCCGCGTCCGGATCGCGCAGAGCCTCACCGATCTCGGGATGCCGGTCGATCCCGACGAGATCGTCACCGCCGTCTCCCTCACCGCCGAGCACGTGCAGCAGACCTATCCGGGTCAGCGGTGCTGGGTGCTCAACGACGGCGATATCGCCGAGGATCTCGACGGGATCCCGCTCGACGACACCGATCCCGAGGTCGTGATCCTCGGCGGTGCGGGCGACGTGTTCGGTCACCGGGCGATCAGCCGCGTCGCCGATCTCATGCTCGACGGGGTGCCCGTGGTCGCGATGCACCGTGCGCTGTCGTGGCAGGCGTCCGACGGGCTGCGCGTCGACACCGGGGTCTATCTCGCCGGGCTCGAGGAGCTCACCCGCCGCTCGGTCGTCACGGTCGGCAAACCGTCGATGCGCGGCTTCCTCGTCGCGGCGGAGCGCATGGGTGTCGAACCGGATCGGATGGTCGTCGTCGGGGACGATCTCGCCGGCGAGGTGCTGCCCGGTCAGCGGCTCGGTATGACGGGAATCCTGGTGCGTACGGGCAAGTTTCGGCAGTCGGTGCTCGACCTCGCGGTCGAGCGGCCGAACCACGTCCTCGATTCCGTGGCGGATCTGCCGGAGCTCCTCGCGCGTCTGTGACATGCGCTCTCGCGCGCGCGGGGTGTGGTCGGTACCCTACGCCCGGGGGTCAGCCCTCGTCTCGCCGCCGCATGCCGCGTGGGGCACTTCCAGCGCAGAGGAGCCGTTCTTGTCCATTCGTTCCTTCCGTTCCCTTCTCACCGCCCGCCGCTCGCTCCGTGCCGGCGTGCTGGTCGCCCTGGGCGTGGCCTCGGCCGCGGTCCTCGGCACCGGGACCGCCGCGGCGGCGCCGGTGACGTGCGTGTCGCCGCCCTCGCCGAACGAGATCCTCGTGTCCGAGACGGCCAGCTGCGGCGCGACCGCCACCGACGCCTTCGCCCGCTCCTACGCGGCCGACAGCGGCACCGCGGTGTCGGTGGCCGAGTCGGCCGGCGCCGCGGAGGCCCACGCGACCGGTTTCGGTACCGCCCTGAGCGCGGCGCGCGGCGGTGGCCGTTCCTTCGCCTACGCGCTCGGCGGCGGCCTGAGCCACTCGTGGGCGGAGGGCCCGGCGATCACCCTGTCCGTGGCGGGCTGGGGTTCGGGTGCGACGGCGGACACGACGGGCGTGACGTGCGTGGGTGCGCAGTCCTTCGCGGTCAACACGGCGACCGGTCGGTGGTGCGCCCTCGGGCTGGGGTCCACCCTGCGCTGATCGGCCCGGATCCGCGGATTTCGTGACGGGGGTGGTGGGTGCCTGTAATCTTGCACTCACCACCCCCGAGTGCTAAGAATGCACTTAGCACTCGCAACACGTGAGTGCCAGGTCGGTAGGGTGAGACCGGGTTTTCGACACCCCTGGTCGTCCGTCGCGGGCACTGCTTCCGGCCGAAGGCGTACATGGAGCGATCCGACGAGCGATCGCTCCGGTGTCACCCCCATACCCGGAGGATCACTTCGCAATGGCCAAGATCATCGCGTTCGACGAAGAGGCCCGTCGCGGCCTCGAGCGTGGCCTCAACAGCCTCGCCGACGCAGTCAAGGTGACGTTGGGCCCCAAGGGTCGCAACGTCGTTCTCGAGAAGAAGTGGGGCGCTCCCACGATCACCAACGATGGTGTGTCCATCGCCAAGGAGATCGAGCTCGAGGATCCGTACGAGAAGATCGGCGCCGAGCTGGTCAAGGAAGTTGCCAAGAAGACCGACGACGTCGCGGGTGACGGCACCACCACCGCTACCGTGCTCGCCCAGGCGCTCGTCCGCGAGGGTCTGCGCAACGTTGCTGCGGGTGCCAACCCCCTCGGCCTGAAGCGCGGCATCGAGAAGGCCGTCGAGGCCGTCACCGCCAAGCTGCTCGACACCGCCAAGGAGGTCGAGACCAAGGAGCAGATCGCTGCCACCGCCGGTATCTCGGCCGGTGATTCCGCGATCGGTGAGCTCATCGCCGAGGCCATCGACAAGGTGGGCAAGGAAGGCGTCATCACCGTCGAGGAGTCGAACACCTTCGGCCTCCAGCTCGAGCTGACCGAGGGCATGCGCTTCGACAAGGGCTACATCTCCCTCTACTTCGCCACCGACGCCGAGCGTCAGGAGGCGGTTCTCGAGGATCCGTACATCCTGCTCGTCAGCTCCAAGATCTCCTCGGTCAAGGACCTGCTGCCGCTGCTCGAGAAGGTCATCCAGTCGGGCAAGCCGCTGCTGATCATCGCCGAGGACGTCGAGGGTGAGGCTCTGTCCACCCTGGTCCTCAACAAGATCCGTGGCACCTTCAAGTCGGTCGCCGTCAAGGCTCCGGGCTTCGGTGACCGCCGCAAGGCCATGCTCGCCGACATCGCCATCCTCACCGGTGGCGAGGTCATCAGCGAAGAGGTCGGCCTCTCCCTCGAGACCGCCGGCATCGAGCTGCTCGGCCAGGCCCGCAAGGTCGTCGTCACCAAGGACGAGACCACCATCGTCGAGGGCGCGGGCGACCCCGACGCCATCGCCGGCCGCGTCAACCAGATCCGCGCCGAGATCGAGGCGTCGGATTCGGACTACGATCGCGAGAAGCTGCAGGAGCGCCTCGCCAAGCTGGCCGGCGGCGTCGCCGTCATCAAGGCCGGTGCTGCGACCGAGGTCGAGCTCAAGGAGCGCAAGCACCGCATCGAGGACGCCGTCCGCAACGCGAAGGCTGCCGTCGAGGAGGGCATCGTCGCCGGTGGTGGCGTGGCCCTGCTGCAGGCCGCTCCGGTTCTCGACGACCTCAAGCTGGAGGGTGACGAGGCCACCGGTGCCAACATCGTCAAGGTCGCCCTCGAGGCTCCGCTGAAGCAGATCGCCTTCAACGCCGGCCTCGAGCCCGGCGTCGTCGCTGAGAAGGTCCGCAACCTCGAGGCCGGCCACGGCCTCAACGCTGCGACCGGAGAGTACGAGGACCTGCTCGCTGCGGGCATCAACGACCCGGTCAAGGTCACCCGCTCGGCGCTGCAGAACGCTGCGTCGATCGCGGCTCTGTTCCTGACCACCGAGGCCGTCGTCGCCGACAAGCCGGAGAAGGCTGCCCCCGCGGCCGATCCGACCGGCGGCATGGGCGGCATGGACTTCTGATCCGCCCCTAGCGCCACACGAGGCCCGATCCCGTCACGGGATCGGGCCTCGTGCCGTCTCGGCAGCCCCTGCACCGGACCTTCGGACCGGGTCGTTCGGCCCACCTCGAAACATGAACGTAGCAATCGGTTACATGGATTGCATACGTAACCTTATAGATTGGATCCAATCTCACTGGACCAATGATGAGGAAAACTCATGGTGGATTCGACGAAACGCACTGCGGAGACCCCGTCCTTCTCTCGGCGTTCGCTGCTGCGCGGCGTGGGGGTGCTCGGACTCGGACTCGGTGTCACGACTCTCGCCGCGGCGTGCGGCACCGCCCAGCCGAACGGTGGCGGCTCCGGGGCGGGTTCGGGTGGTTCGGGCGGAACCCTGACCATCGGCATCGACGGCACCAGCGCCATCCACGACCCCGCCTTCTACACCACCCTCGGTGACTGGATGGTCGTCGACTGCGTCTGCCGCGGCCTGACCTTCATCGACTTCGAGACCAACGAACCGCAGCCCGATCTCGCCGAGTCCTGGACGGTCAGCGAGGACGGCCGCACCTACACCTTCACCCTGCGCCAGGGCGTCACCTTCCACGACGGCAGCACGCTCACCGCGAACGACGTCGTGCGCTCGCTCAGCCGCCAGTTCGACAAGAACGACCCGACCCTGCCCACCGGCTCGTCGCGGCCGCTCAAGTCCATCGGCAACAACCTCGAGTCCATCCGCGCCGTCGACGACTCCACCGTCGAGCTCGTCCTGCAGGCCCCGGACGGCACCGTGCTGTCGAAGCTGTCCGACATCGGCGGCCGCATCATGCCCGCCGCCGCCATCGAGCAGTACGGCCAGGACATCGGCAAGAACCTCATCGGCACGGGACCGTACAAGCTCGTGTCCTCCACCTCGGGCCAGAACGTCGTGCTCGAGGCGTTCGACGACTACTACGAGGGCGCCCCCGCCACCCGCCGTCTCGTCCTGCAGCAGATCCAGGACCCCTCGACGATCATCTCGTCGCTGATCTCCGGAGACATCTCGGCGACCGAGCTGACCCCGCACTCGTCGCTCGGCCAGTTGCGCGGCAACGACAAGGTCGTCGTCTACGAACCCGACCCGTCCTTCGACGCCTTCGTCATCATGGACGTGCGTCAGCCGGCGCTCGCCGAACTCGAGGTGCGCAAGGCCATCAACCTCGCCATCGACCGCAAGGCCATCCTCGAACAGGTCTTCTTCGGCGTCGGCGCGCTGCCGGAGGGCTACCTGCTGCCGCCGTCCGTGGAGGGCTACGACACCTCCCTCGCCGGCATCAGCAAGAGCGATCCGGCCGAGGCGCGCCGCCTGCTCGAATCCGTCGGCGCGAGCGGCCGCCGCCTCACCCTGCTCGCCGCCTCCGACGCGTGGCACCCTCGCGCCGCCCAGATCGTCGAGCAGAACCTGAAGGACATCGGACTCGAGGTCACGGTCGAGACCATCGACCCGGCGACCTTCTCGTCCCGCGTGTTCGACCCCACCTCGTCCGGCCACGAGCTGATGATCTGGGAGCGCAACTCCTACGTCCCCGATCCCGACAACCTCGCCGGCGAGATGACCATCTCCACCGGTGTCTACGCCGGCGTGGTCGGCGGCTACAACACGCTCCCCGGCTACGCCGAGACCTTCGATCCGATGGTGAAACAGGCCCGCGCCCTCACGAATCCCGCGGAGCGCAAGGAGATCTACACGGCGCTGCAGAAGAAGTTCGCCGACGAGATCATGGGCATCGCGATGCTCGCGTGCGCGAGCAACCCCGTCGTCACCGGAGCGGGGGTGAGCGACCTCAACCTCGCGGCGCTCGCCAACCACCGGTGCTTCGCGGAGACCGCTCGTGTCTAGCTCGGCCCCACCGAAGGAACGCTCGGGGCGGAAGCGGTCCGGTCGCCGGATCGCCCGCCGCCCCGTCGCGGTGATCGCCTGGGGCACAGCGATCTTCTTCGTGCTCTTGGCGATCCTCGGGCCGATGCTCGTCGGCACCGATCCGCTCCGCCAGGACGCGGCCCCGCTGCTGCCCATCGGTTCGTCCGGGCACCTGCTCGGCACCGACGATCTCGGCCGCGACCAGCTCGCCCGTCTCGTGTACGGGGCGCGGCCGCTCGTCGAGGTGTCGATCCTGGCCGCGGCACTGAGCTGCATCATCGGCGTCGTGCTCGGTTTCGTCGCGGGCTACCGCGGTGGCCGTCTCGACCAGCTGCTCATGCGGTTCACCGACCTGGGTATGGCCATGCCGTCGATCGTGCTGATCATCATCGCCGTCGCGATCGCCGGCCCCGGTGCCGGCACCCTCGTCGTCGGCGTGGGCATCGCCCTGGCGCCCGCCTTCGCACGACTGACCCGCACGCTCGCGCTGCGGGAGGCGTCGAAGGACTATGTCCTCGCCGCCCGCGTGGGCGGATCGCGGCTGACCCGCACGCTCTTCCGTGAGATCCTGCCGAACATCGCCGGACCGATCCTCGTCCAGTTCGTCACGACGCTGTCGATCGCGGCCGGGTTCGCTGCCGGAATGTCCTATCTGGGACTGGGGATCCAGCCGCCCACGCCCGACTGGGGTTACATGGTCCAGGCCGGCCAGGAGTTCATCTACTCCGCCCCGCAGCTCGTGCTGCTGCCGGCGCTGCTGACGGTGCTGTTCGTGGCCGCCTGCAGTTTCGTCGGCGACGACCTGCGCGATGCCATCGACGTCAAGGACATGCGATGACAGTGACCCAACCGGTTGCCACCGGACTCACCGCCCCGCCCGCGATCCCGGCCGAGAAGGCCGCCCTCCCGTCCCGCCGGGACCGCAGCGGGGTGGGGATCGCCGTACTCAAGCGCATCGCGCTCGTTCCGCCGATGCTGCTGGCGATCACGACCTTCGTGTTCCTCGCGATGCGCCTGATGCCGGGCTCACCGGCATCCTCGCTCGCCACCAACGGAACCCAGGGCCTGACCTCCGCCGAGATCGAGGCCAACACCGCCCTGATCAACGAACAGCTCGGGCTGGACCGGCCGCTGTGGCAGCAGTACGTCGACTTCCTGCGCTCGTTCGTCACCTTCGATCTCGGCTCGTCGTACTACGGCGGCAACGACGTCGCGAACCTGCTGTGGACCGCGCTGCCCGCGACCCTCGAACTGGCCGTGGCCGCGATGTTCCTCGCCGTCCTCATCGGGGTGGCGGGCGGCATCGTCGCCGCCCTGACGAAGGACACCTGGATCGACACCGGCATCCGCGCGCTGTCCACCCTCACCTTCGCGTTGCCGTGGTTCGCGCTCGGTGTCGCGTCGATCTACCTGTTCGGTGTGGTGCTGGGGTGGCTGCCGGTGCTCGGCCGCATGCCGTCCTCCCTCGACTACACCCCGACCACCAATTTCGTTCTGCTCGATGCGATCCTGCAGAACCGTCCCGATCTCGTGATGCCCTGGATCGAGCATCTCGTCCTGCCCGCGACGACACTGGCGATCTCCATGGCCGGTTTCTTCACCCGCATGGCCCGGACCGCGGTGCTCGACGTCCGCGGTGAGGACTTCATCCGCACCGCCCGGATGAAGGGTGCCTCCGAGTCCCGCATCGTGTTCCGGCACCTGCTGCCCAACGCGTCTCTGCCGATCGTCACCGCGCTCGGTATCCAGTTCGGTTCGCTCATCGGCGGCGCCGTCATCACCGAGTCGGTGTTCTCCTATCCCGGCATCGGAAACCTGTTGGTGTCGTCGGTGATCCAGCGGGACTACCTCGTCGTCCAGGGCGCGGTCCTCGCGATCGCGACCGTGTTCATCCTCGTCAACCTCGTCGTGGATCTGATCCAGATCGCGATCGATCCCCGCCTGCGGAAGGGAATGTCGTGACGCCGAAAACGGATCCCGTCCTGTCCCTGCGCAACTTCTCGGTGTCCTTCCGCTCGTCGGAGGGCACGGTGCCGGCGGTCGCGGACGTCGACCTCGACCTGTACCCCGGTGAACTGCTCGCCCTCGTCGGCGAATCCGGTTCGGGGAAGTCCGCTCTCACGATGGGAATGATCGGCCTCAACCGTGGGCCGGGCACCACCGTCGGCGGACGCGCGACCTTCGGGGACACCGACCTCGTCACCGCCACCGAGAAGGACCTGCGTGCCATCCGCGGCTCCGAGATCGCGGTGGTCTTCCAGGACTCGCTGTCGGCGCTGAACCCCATCCAGAAGGTGGGCGCACAGATCGTCGAGATGCTGCGTCTGCACAGCGCTCTCGGACGTCGCGAGGCGCGGGCCCGCGCCGTGGAACTGCTCGACGCGGTGGGCATCGTGGACCCCGAGGGCGCCTACCGGTCCTATCCCCACGAGTTCTCCGGCGGCATGCGCCAGCGCGTGATGATCGCGATGGCCCTCGCCAACGATCCCCGTGTCCTCGTCGCCGACGAACCCACCACCGCTCTGGACGTGACGATCCAACAGCAGGTCCTGCGGCTGATCAAGCGTCTGCAACGCGAGACCGGATCGTCGGTGATCCTGGTGACCCACGACCTCGGCGTGGTCGCCGAGGTCGCCGACCGGGTCGCCGTCATGTACGCCGGGCGGATCGTCGAGATCGGCACCGTCGACGAGGTGGTCGGCAACCCTCGCCACCCCTACACCCGCGGACTGCTCGAATCCCGCACCCCCGTGCACGGACCGCGCCTCACCCGGCTGCCGGCCATCGGCGGCGACCCGATCCGCGGGGCCGAGCGGCCCGACGGGTGCGCCTTCGCGCCGCGGTGCAGTCTGGCGACTCCGGACTGCGACCACGGGATCCCGCTCCTGCTGCCCGCCGACTCGCCCCCGGGGCACCTCGATGCGTGCCTGACGAACCGAGTGAAGGTACCCGCCCATGCTTGAAACCGCCACGCGACACGAACCGCACACGGAGCAGCCCCAGCGTGCACCGCTGATCGAAGTCGAGAACCTGACCGTGCGATACGGCCGCGCCCGTTCGGGTGCCCCGGTCGCGCTCGACGGTGTCTCGCTCGAGATCCTCGAAGGTGAGGTGCTCGGCGTCGTCGGCGAATCCGGCAGCGGGAAGTCCACTCTCGGCAAGGCCTTGCTCGGGCTCGCCCCGGTGGTGGGTGGGACGATCACCTACCGGGGCCGGAGGATCGAGTCGCTCGCGCCGCCGCAGATGCGGGAGTTCCACCGCGAGATGCAGATGATCTTCCAGGACCCCTTCGGTTCGCTCAATCCGCGGATGACCGTCCGCGAGATCGTCGCCGCGCCCCTGCGCAACTTCGGCATCATGAAACGCGATCGCATCGACGGCTACGTCGAGGAACTGCTCGGGCAGGTCGGCATCTCGAAGGCGCTCCTCGACCGCTATCCCACGCAGTTCTCGGGTGGCCAGCGCCAGCGCGTCGGGATCGCCCGGGCCCTGGCCGTGAGCCCGCGCTTCGTCGTCGCCGACGAACCGGTCTCCGCGCTCGACGTGTCGATCCAGGCGCAGGTCGTGAACCTGCTCGTGGACCTGCAGAAGGAACGCAACCTGACGATGATGTTCGTCTCGCACGACATGGGCGTCGTGCGGCACATCGCCGACCGGGTGTGCGTGGTCTATCTGGGGCGGATCGTCGAGATCGCCCCCGCCGACGAGTTCTTCGACGAGCCCCTTCACCCCTACAGCCGCATGCTGCTCGACGCCGTGCCCGGCCACTCCGGGGCCGCCGGTGACCTCGACCGGGACGTGCCGTCGATTCCCCGTGCGGCCACCGGCTGCCGGTTCGCGGACATCTGCCCCGTGGTGGACCCGATGTGCCGCGAGGTGGCGCCGCCGCTGGCGGAACGGAAGGACGGCCGTGCGGTGCGCTGCCACTTCCCGGACTCGCTGAGTGCCTGACATGCCCACCCGAGCACCCCGGGAGGGGTTCGATCCGGCATCCTCGCTTGTCGTGTGCGGGGACGTCCGACCGGCCGCGGGCACCCGCACCGCCGAGGCGGTGTGCATCGTCGACGGAACGGTGACGGCGATCGGTTCGATCGCCGAGGTGACCGCGGCTGCGCCGCAGGGGATCCGCACGGTGCACCACGACGGGGTGATCGCACCCGCCTTCGTCGACTCCCATGTCCACGTCATGTGGCTCGGGCGCGCCGCCGGCCGACTGCGGCTCGACGACTGCACCTCGATCCCGCAGGTACTCGACCGTATCCGTGCCGCCGCGTCCGGCCTGCCCCGGTCCTCCTGGCTGCTCGGCAGTGCCGGTTTCGACGAGACGTCCCTCGAGGAACGGCGTCTGCCGACCCTCGCGGAACTCGACGAGGCCGCCGGCGGGCGCCCGATGCTCCTCGACCGGCGGGGCCACGACGGGCTCGCCAGCTCGGCTGCGCTGCACTGCGCCGGGATCCGGGACGACTCACCGGATCCGGTGGGCGGGCACTTCGGCCGTGACGCCGACGGGCACCTCACCGGTGAACTCGTCGAACACGGTGCCGTGGCCGTGGTCTCGGCGGTCGTCCCGGCTCCGACCGAGTCGCAGCGCCGTGGATGGATCCGTGCCGGTCTGGACGAACTCGTCCGCGTCGGCGTCACCTGCGCGGCCGACCCCGCGCTGGGGATCGACGAACTCGCCGCCTACCGGGACCTGTACGCGAGCGAGGACCCGCCCGTCCGCATCGTCGTGTTCCCCCACGCCCCGGACGGGAGCGACCCCGAACACTTCCGGAAGCAGGTCGAATCCGTCGGTATCCCGGAGGATCCGGACGCCCGGTTGTCCCTCGGGCCCGTCAAGCTGTTCGTCGACGGTGGGGGAATGCTCGGCACAGCCCTGCGCCACGATCCCTGGCCCGGAACCGACAGTTGCGGGGTGCAGTCCACGTCGACGGACACCCTCGAGCGCTACATCGCGTGGGCCGCGCAGCGCCGCAGCGGTCTGGCCCTG